>NZ_JACAPX010000009.1:10608-151388 GCF_013385435.1 Pseudomonas sp. F9001 | reverse complement strand
GCAGGGCGGCGGTTGGGTGGGGCGGGGCCATGGATGGCCCGTCGCGGCGGCCCGCTTCGCGGTGCCGGAGTGAGGGAACGCCGAGCCTAGGCGAGGCGCCGACAGGCGGGGCAGAGCCCTAATGAGATGGTCAGCCCGGCACGGGCCCCCGGTAAATCTAGACTTACCGGAGGGCCCACTTCCCGCTCAATAAAACCGACCATTACTCTCTTCCCCCCCGGGCAAAAAAAACGCCAGACCAGCCTCCCGTGAAAGAGCGCATGATCCAGCGTAAAAATGAACCTCGGCTGCTTCAGCCAGGCCCCATGTTCAACCCCTTCAGACCGGAATCACCACAAAGCTTTCCGGTTTGCAGGTCAACGCCACATTCGTACCCGGCGGCAGTGCGTGGCTGCCGGGAGTCGGCAGTTGCTGGCATTTGAGATCAAGCGTGCCACCGGCCACCTCCACGCGGTAGATCACCCGATTACCGATAAACGAAGTGTCCTTGACCTTCCCGGCAAACGCACCGTCGGCCAGTGCGGCGCCCAGAGCCGGCTCAAGGCCGATGGTTTCAGGCCGGATCGACACATTCACCTGCCCTGCACCCACGCCGCTTTTAGCGGTGTGGGCATAACGCCCAAACGGCAGCTCGACCACGCCACCGAGCCCATACGTGCCGTTGACGATATTGGTATCGCCGAAAAACCTGGCGGCAAACAACGTGCGCGGCGACCAATACATCTCCTGCGGCCCGCCGATCTGCTCGATGCCACCCTTGTTCAGCAGTACCACACGGTCCGACAAGATCATCGCTTCGTCCTGGTCGTGAGTCACATACACAAACGTGGTGGAAGTCTCTTCGTGGATGCGCTTGATCTCGTTAAGCATGTGATGGCGAATCTTCAGGTCCAGGGCCGCCAGCGGCTCGTCCAGCAGCAACACCGCCGGGCGATTCACCAGCGCGCGGGCCAGGGCCACACGTTGCGCCTGCCCGCCACTGAGCTCGGAGATCCAGCGGCTCTTGAAGCTTTCCAGTTGCACCAGTTCCAGCGCCTTGTTCACTTCACGCTTGATCTCATCCTTGGGCTTCTTCTTCAAACGCAACCCGAAGGCAACGTTGTCGAACACGTCCAGGTGCGGGAACAGCGCGTACTTCTGGAACACCATATTCACCGGGCGGTGTTCAGGCGCCAGGGCGGTGGAGTCCTTGCCGTCGATCACCACTTTGCCGGTGGTGGGCTCTTCGAAGCCGGCAATGATCCGCATCAGGGTGGTCTTGCCGCAGCCACTGGGGCCGAGCAGGGTCAGGATCTCGTTGCGTTTTACCGTGAGGTCGACTTTGCCCAGGGCAGTGAGGTTGCCGTAGCTCTTGGAAATTCCGGTCAGTTCAATACTGTTGGTCATGGTGATTACTCTGCAGTTTCAGCACGTTCAAGTTCGAGGCGGCGACGACGCAAGGTCATGACCAGGCCGGCAATGGCGATGATGGCGATGGTCACCACCAGCATGAATACCGAGGCGGCATTGATGGTGGGGCTGACGGCGCGGCGCATCATCGAAAGAATCATGAGGGGCAGCGTGGTGTCGCTGCCGGTGACGAACACGGTGATCAGGAATTCATCCATCGACAGCGCCACCGCGAGGATCGCGGCGCCGGCAATGGTTGGCCCGATGATCGGCAGCGTCACCAGCCAGAACGCTTTGAGGGGCGAGGCGCCGAGGTCACGCGCGGCCTCCTCGAACGACAGGTCGAAATACTCCAGCCGTGAGCGCACTGACTCCACGAAGAACGGAAAGGTGAACAGGGTGTGGCCGATGATCACCGTCAGCAGCGAGCGGGGCAGGCCGACCAGTGAGAAGAAAATCACCAGTGCAATCCCCAAAAACAAACCGGGCAAGGCGATGGGGGCGAAGTTCATGAACGCGAACACCGCTTTTACCCGGCCTTTCATGCGCATCAGCGCCAGGGCCGAGAACGTACCCAGCAGCGTGGTGAGAATCGCCGAACCGGCGGCGACGATCGCACTGTTGGTCAGGGCTGTCATGAAGTCCGAACTGCTGAACAGCGCCTCGTACCAGCGCGTGGAAAAACCCTCGAACGGGAACGACAGCGAGGCGGACGAGTGAAAGCTGAACAGCGCGATAATCGCGATGGGCGCGTAGAGGAACAACATGTAGACGTAAGTGAATAACCGGATCATGGCGAGTTACCTTTTTTATGAGCGGCAGTCAGTCGTGGTAACGCTTGCCGGGTGCCAGGTTGGCTGCGCGCAACACCCCCAGCAGCAACGCGTACACCAGCATGAACACGATCAACAGCAGATAAGCCATCGCCGCACCGAGTGGCCAGTTACCTACCGAGCGGAACTGGTTGGCGATCACCAGCCCGGTGGTCATCGCATCCCGGCCGCCCAGCAGTTGCGGGGTGACGTAGTCGCTGGCGGCCAGCACGAAGGTGAACATGAACGAGCTGACGATGCTCTTGTGGGCCATCGGCATGATCACCCGCCACAGAATGGTGACACCGCCGGCGCCCAGGTCGGCAGCGGCCTCCAGGTAGTCCTTCTTGATGTCCCGCAGGCCCGACACCAGCAGCAACAGGGTGAAGGGCAGCATGATGTGCACCAGGGTCAGCACCACGGCGAACTTGCTGAACACCAGCCACTCCAGCGGCTGGTCGATCAGGCCGAAGTGCAGCAGGGTGGAGTTGATCACGCCGTTGGTGCCCAGGATCGAGCGCCATGCGTAGACCCGTACCAGGTAACTGGAAAACCACGACACCAACGCCAGGTACAACACGGCGTTGGAGCGTGTGCGGTACACGATGTAATAGGCCACCGGCGCACTGATCACGGTGGAGAGCAGGGCGGTCCAGAAGCCGTTTTGCAGGGCGATCCACAGCGAGTCATAAAACCCGCTGGCGCTCAGGGCCTTGGCATAGTTGGCCAGGGTGGCGGCGGGCTCCATGCTGAAGGTCTTGGCGGTCCAGAAACTGGCAATCAGCAACAGTGCCGACGGAACCAGAAAGAACACCACCAGAAACAGCAACGGCGGCGACGCCAGCCAATACCCGCTGAGGGTTCTCTTATCCATCTTCACGTGTTTACCGACCCTTGAATCGCCGTCGTCCAGGGGCATGGACTCGGTGTTGTTGACTACGGTCATGATGAGGTTGCCTTTGCGTTTTTATTCGAGAGTCAGGGCGCGTTGACCCGTGGGGCGCGTGTTGATGAACACCCACCCCACGGTTGCCAGCGCCGGCGTGCCAAGCGCTCTAGAACGAGCCTTTGAAGTTCGCCCACTGATCGATCCATTCCGCATAGGTCACATACTTTTCGGAGCTCAGGGGCGGTTGGCCATAGAGTTTGGATTTCTCGAAGAAGCTGTCGAGGTTCGCGTAGTCAAAGGTGTTTCTCAGGTCCTCGGGCAGCAGCGGCACGGCCTTGGGGTTGACCACGCCGGAGAACATCGTGGTTGCCATCTTGGCCTGGATGTCGGGCTCCAGGGTCTTGTTGATGAACTCCAGGGCCAGGGGAATATCCTTGGCGGTTTTCGGGATGAACAACGCATCGCACCACAGCGCTGCGCCTTCGCTGGGCACCGACAGGGCAGTGGTCACGCCACGCTTGATGGTTTCGCTCGGGGTGTTGGCGGAGGCCGAGAACACCGCGTCCACTTCACCCGATACCAGCAGCGATACCGCGTCACCCGACGAGGCCGCGAACACGCGGCATTGATCACGATACGGCTTGAGTTTTTCAAAGGCGTCGTTGAACTCGGCGCGGGTCAGGTTGGGGTACTTGTCGCCGTAGCCGGCGATGGTCGCGATCAGCGACCAGTTCGAGGTGCCGTCATCGACAAAGGTCAACTTGCCCTTGAGCTTGGGGTCCAGCAGGTCGGTGTATTGGGTGGGCTTTTTGACGTTCTTGGGGTTGTAGATGATGGTGTTCATCCCCCACAGCAACGGGATGCCCCATTGCTTGCCGTCCCAGTACCAACGGCTGCCCTTGTAGAACAGCGCGAGGGTATTGTCGGCGGAATAGTTGGGGATCTTCGTGGTGTCGATGGCCTTGAGCAGGCCCATTTCCTGATAGATCTTTTCGTAACCCAGGGCGTACATGGTCAGGTCGAGTTGCACCGGATCGGAGCCGGCCAGCCGGGCGGTGATGTCGTCCTGGTTGCTGGCATAACTGGAGCGCACGGTAACGTTGCGTTGCTTGCGCCAGTCGGCGAGTTCGGCGTCGCCGGTTTCGCCTTCCCAGCCGAGGATTTCCAGGTGCCCGGTGGTGGCGGCAAATGCGCTGGGCACGAACGAGCCGAGGTACAAGCCTGCGGCAGAGGCGGCAGCGCCCAGCAGGAACGAGCGTCGTTTCAAGCTGAGGGAATTGAAGTCAATGCCGGTCAAACCATAACCCGTCTCTATTTCTTTTTTCATTTCGAGTTCCTGCCTGGGTGGTGGGTGCAAATGTTGAGCGACTTGCAATGCGTGGGCCTGGTGTCGATGCCAGGTGCGTCCTTTTGTATGCAGTCAGTTGGATCGGCAGTGTTATGGCCAGCATTGGTTCCATGCTGCTGGGGAGGGTGGTAAGGCCTCCACTGTTCCGATTGACTCTTCCTTGGCGGGGCGACGCACGCTTATTCCGGGCTGCAGGGTGTTGCGTGCCTGAAGCGGTGCGCCCAGCGCTTGATAGGCTCGGCTTGTTGTTTTCATGGGTTGAGTATTGAGCGGGGAGGCGGGGGGCTCAATTTCGCAGGGGGGTTAAAAGCGACGCACTCTGACGCATTGGAGTGACCTAAGCGGCGCACGTGGGGGCCCAGGGGGTTCTGGGGGGATCCGTAGCAAGAGCACGGCGGCCTGAAAGCCGACCTGCAGGTGAGAAACCAGAGCAAAAGCAGAGCGGCTTTTCTGTAGGAGCTGGCTTGCCTGCGATGCAGACAACTCGGTACATCAGACACACCTGGGCGATGCCATCGCTGGCAAGCCAGCTCCCACATTTGACCGTGCCCGCTTTAGCTTTTGATTTGGCCTCTAACACTCAAGCCGGCCTGCAGGCCGCTGTGCTGTAGTGAGCCCCAATATCTGCGTCAATCTGCGTCTCTTTTACCCAAGGTGCGAAATTGAGCCCACCCCGCACCAGGCGAATACTCCAAGCCTGATCCCGGCCCAGACGCCGCGCATTCGCTGGAGTATCGAGTGAAATTCACAGGTGGCCAAATCATCGCCAAGGCACTCAAGGCCAACAGTGTCGACTACGTAGCCGGGCCCCCGGGCGACGGCGCCCGGGCCCTGGTGGAAGCGCTGCTGACCCCGGGCACCGACATCCCCTTTATCCACGTCATCCAGGCCCACAGCGCCGTGCACCTCGCCGACGGCTACTACCGTGCGTGCGGTCGCCCCATGGCCGTCGTACTCACGGGCCCCCTGGGCATCCCCTCAGCCTTGGGAGCCCTCGCCACCGCGCACCAGGACGCCTGCGCGCTGCTGGTCATCAGTAACGCCCAGCCCGAAACGATAGCCGCCAACGTCATGAAAGATCACGCGACGGTTTCGACACTACAACAGCTACCCCAAGCCCTGCGCCAAGCCTTCGACACCATGCTGAGCGCCCATCCCGGCCCTGTCAGCCTGTCCATTGACGACGCCCTCCAAGGCGCCTCCACCACCGCCAGCCTGCCACCCGCCACCCTGCGTGCAGAACCCCAACCCACCCCGCGTAAAATCAGCGTACTGCGCGAAGGCCGCGCCTCATCCTCCGTGCTGGAAAACGACGCCATCCTCGTCATCGGTAGCGGCCCCACCCAGCCCATGGCCCGCAAAATGTTCCCGGTGCATTACCCCGGCAGGCACTTGTGCGCCGGCAACCCCGCCACCCTCGGCTGGGCCGTCCCGGCAGCGATCGGCGCCAAGCTCGCCATGCCCGCCCGCCAGGTGGTCTGTGCCGTGGGCAGCCGGGATTTCCTGCAGTCGATGCAAGAGATGGCCGTGTGCGTGATGCACAGCATTCCAGTGGTGTTCCTGGTCTTCAACAGCAACGGTGACGAAGCCCTGGGCGACGTACAGACGTCGCCCATCGAGCAGCACCGGGCCGGTGAATTCAACCTGCCGGATGGCAAACCCTATGCCCCGGACTTCGCCGGCATCGCCCGAAACTTCGGCCTTGAAGCCTGGCGTGTGGAACACGCGTCACAACTCAACGCGACCCTCGTCAAAGCCCTCAACAGCAAGGGCCCGTCGCTGGTTGAAATGATGACGGCACGCCAGCCCCTGCAGGTCCCTCAGTCCTGACCGCCCCAGACAATGGTGGCGTTGTCGCCGGTCATGTATTCACGTACGTCCAGCGGGATCGACTGGTCGCTGGGCAACAGCACCGTTGCATTGCGCAAGTGATGCTTGCGGATCTTGCCCTTGTCCACCAGCCCCAGCGCCATGCGCGTGGAGAAGGGTTGGCGGAACGAGGACGACGCCACACCCGTCACCAACCCATAGAGAAAACGGATCGGCCGACGATGCTGCGGCGTCAGGATCGAAAACGTCATTTCGTTACGTTGCTTGCCTTCGAAATCCACCATGAACAGGCGATCGCCCAGCAGCAGGCAGAACCCGTGGTAGGTGAATGAATAACCGATCTTGCCGCTGCCATCGCGCAGCGGAAAGCGCTCGACGGTGACGTACTGCACCATCGAGTCGGCGCGGTACAGGCAGGTGACCGAACGCAGGATCCGGCCCTTGTAGATCGATGAATTGTGGTAGCGGTAATACACCCCCAGATAGTCTTCGAGCACGTCAGCCGACTGCTTGGCCAGCGGCAGGAAATGATTGAACTGCTCCGAAGCCCGCAAGCCGGTCGGCAGTTCGTTTTCATAGCCTTCATAGAACTTCTTGAACTCGGCGGGCGGGCGGAAGAGGTCTTCGGCTTCCATCATGAAATAGCGGCCGATCTTTTGCAGAATCTTCTGCGACGGCACGTGCTGGCCCACCAGGTACTTGTTGAACTGCTGGCGGTTCACATCAACTTTGCGGCACATGTCGGCCACCGACCGGCAGGACTCCACCAGCGTGCTCAGATTCTTTTGCACATTGGCCTGCAAGTCGCTGCGCGCCTGCTGTCGCTCGGGGTGGGAGGTGGCGGCGGCTAATGACAGGGGCGATGAGTCCGGGCGGCTGGGCATTATTATCTCGATGTACTTGGCTGGTTAAGGCGCCAGTTATTAAGTTATAGCGCGGTTATCGAATAACCTTGGGCATAACCGTAATAACCGTTTAAGCGTTTGAAACTTCCGATCATTACCAAAGCATCTTTCATGCCGTTTGTTTAAGTTCAAACATGAAGTTTGAGCATAACTGAATGCGTCAGATTGTAAGCGCTTTTGCTGAAGGTTCGGCGCCAGTGCGTTGTGGTTTTCACGGGGCAATCGTGACGGTGGCGGTCCGCCCAGTAACACATTCGATAGCGACGGGTAACACCCCGTGCTGCGCAGGAGTGCTTCAGTCCGCGTCAGGTATCGCCAAGGGTGCGAAATGGTGGAAACACCGGTCACCCCTGATACTCGGGCCAATGCTTTTTGCGGAGGATTGGGCGATGGCAAGGTTGACCGGCGACATTCCCGGAAAGAGGCGACTCAAGGTCGGCATGGTCGGCGGCGGGCAGGGCGCTTACTTCGCCAGTTACCACCGCGCAGCGATGCGCCTGTGTAATCGCTTCGATATCGTCGCCGGCGCATTCTCTGCCGACGCGGATAAATGCCGCGAGGCGGGCGCAGCGCTCACTATTGAACCCGAACGTATCTACTTGTCGTTCGAGGACATGGCGGCCGCCGAGTCTCGCCGCCCCGACCCGATCGAGGCGGTGGTTATCGTGACGCCCAACCACTTGCACTTCGAACCGTGCCGGTTGTTCCTGGAGGCGGGCATCCCGGTGATCTGCGACAAGCCCCTGGTCAACCACCCTGACGAAGCACATGAGTTGGCGAGCCTTGCCGAGCGCCATGGGACATTTTTTGCGCTGACCTACACCTACCAGGGCTACCCGATGGTCAGGGACGCCCGCAGTCGCATCCAGGCCGGCGAGCTGGGTGAGCTGCGCTTCCTGTACGTCGAATACCTGCTGGAGTGGCTGGCCCCCGGCGTGTCCGGCTTGAGCAATAGCCTGGCGTGGCGCGGTGACCCGCAAAAGGCCGGCCCCACCGGCGCGCTGGGAGACGTCGGCACCCACGCCTTCAACCTGTTGGAGTTTCTGTCCGGGCAGCGCTGCACCCAGCTCAACGCCAAGTTGACCAGCGTGGTGCCGGGTTGGGGCCTGGACGATACCTGCGTGGTGCAACTGGAATTCGACGGCGGCGTGGATGGATTGTTGTGGGCCAGTTTCGCCGCGCCCGGGCATCGCAACGGCTTGCGCTTCAAGGTCGTCGGCAGCCTGGCTTCGCTCGAATGGTGCCAGGAGTCACCGGAAACCCTGTTGTTCACGCCCACTGACGGTGCAGACCGCATCTATCGGCGAGGCCAGTCCGACAACAGGCCGCAGACGCTGACGTTCACCAGCTTGCCGGCGGGCAATACCGAAGGTTATCTGGAAGCGCTGGCCGTGCTGTACGCCGACTTCGCCGAGGCCCTGGACGCCGGGGCGCAATGGCGCACAGCGACCAGCGTCCCGTTGCCGGATATTCACGCAGGCGTGCGCGGGGTGTTGTTGTCCCAGGCCAGCCTCGAATCCCACCAGCAGCGGGCCTGGGTGCCTTTCCCGCGGTAATTGATTTCATGCGTGGCACCGCTGCGCATCCAACGACTCACCCAAACGCTGTTGAGGAAAAACAATGTCAAGCGAACTGCATCGCGCCGCGTATTCGGTACTGCTTCCCGCATTCGGGGATTTGCACCTGGACGACAATGTGCGCCGTTACCTGAGCCGTGGTGGTGTATCCCTGTTGCTCGGGGAAACCCGGGATGAATACGTGGGCCGAGGCATGAGCCCGGCGCGCAAGGCGGCCGAGTCCAAAGCCGATTTCATCAGTATCGTCAAGGAAGCCACGGCGCTGGCGGGCTCTGCGGTGCTGATCGCGGTAGACCAGGAACTCGGCGGAATCGAACGCCTGCACCAACTGGTCCCGGCGGTCGCCACCCGGGCGCAGCTCCAGGACCTCGGCGCCGAGGACCTCGAGCAACGTTGCTTCGAGATGGCCGCCGCGGCCCGCGGGCTGGGCGTGAATCTGTTCCTGGCGCCCATCGTGGACGTGGTCACCGGCGTCAATCCATGGCTGCACAACCGGCACCTGGGCGCGGATCCAGTGGAAGTCAGCCGAGTGTCCTGCGCGTTTATCCGCGGGGTGCAGCGCGCGGGTGTGATCGCCACTGCCAAGCACTTCCCCGGGCACTACATCACCGAGCACGATCCGGCCATTGCCGAAGCCACCGTGCCGGGGCCGCTGGAATTGCTGCATGACAATCTTGAAGTGTTCAAGCAGGTCATCGCCACCGGCGTAAAAGCCGTCATGCCTGGCCCGGCGGTGTTTCCTGCGATTGATGCGCAGCAGTCGGCGTCCACCTCGTCGAAGGTCATCGGCGTACTGCGTGACACCCTCGGCTTCGAAGGCCTGATCATTTCCGATGACCTGGACGCCGTGTCGATCCTGCGCGGCAACACCATCCCCGATACCGCCGTAGCCTCCCTGGTGGCCGGTGCGCACCTGTTGCTGGTGTCCAGCGAGTCAGGCCTGGACAGCATCGCCGAGGCGATTGTCGCCGCCGTCCACGAAGGCACCCTGGACCGCCAGGTTCTGTTGGACGCCGCTGCCAAGGTTCGTCAACTGGCAATCGCCACCCAGGAAACCAGCCATGAGCGCGAATGACCGCAAGGCCTACGGCGTGCTGTTCCCGGTATTGCTGGACGTGCAGATGACGGATGACGTGCGTCGGTTCCTCGGCAATGGCGGGCGCAGCCTGTTGTTTGGCGAGACCGGAGAGGAATACGTCAGCGGAAAAATGAGCGCCAGCCGCCTGCAAACCGAAACCCTGGACATCTGGCAGCGTTTTACCGGCACGGCCACCGAACTGGGTGGGCCGCTGCTGCTGGCAGCCGATGCCGACATCTCCGCCGTGCACCGCTTGCAAGGGGTGACCCCGGCGCTGCCGGAGCCCGATGTGGCCCGGGCGATGGATTGTGCGGCGCTGGAACAGGCGTGCTTCAAGGTCGCCACCGCCGCGCGGGCGACCGGGGTCAACCTGCTGCTGTCGCCGACGGCGGATGTGGTCGGCGGCCGTAATGTGTGGCTGGCGGGGCGCACGCTGTCGGGCGATGTCCACCAGACGGCGGCGATGGTCGGTGCGTATGTGCGCGGCGTGCGGCGGGCCGGGATGGCCAGCACCCTGAAGCACTTCCCCGGGCACCCGGTGCTGTTTCAGCAGCCGTCGACTGAAACGGCGGTGGTCAGCGAGTCCATGCAGCAACTGCGGGCCTTCTGGCCCGGGTTTCAGGCCGGGATCGACGCTGGCGCCGATGCGGTGATGATGGGCCCGGCGATATTCGCCGCATGCACACCGCCCACGGCAGCCTCGGTGTCGCCTGAATTGATCGGCGTGTTGCGCCAGGAGTTGGGCTTCAAGGGGCTGGTCATGACCATCGACCTCGATCACCGCTCAACCATCGGCCAGATGTCCCTCGGCGAGGTCGCAGTGGCCGCGCTGAATGCCGGGGCCGACTTATTACTGATTTCCGCAAAGGCTATGCCCCACGTGCCGCAGATCGTTCGGGCGATTGTCGCCGCCGTCGCCGAGGGCCTCTTGCCCCAAGCGCGGCTGGACGCCGCGGCGTTGGCCGTTGGTGCCTTGGCTGATCGCTGTTCAACCGTAGGAGCGCCATATGGCAACCCAAAATAACGTCCTCGCCCTGCATTCCACCGTTGCGAAACACTCGACCCTGGCGATGGATATCGACATCGCCCGGACGCTGGGTTTTGACGCGCTGGAGATCAACAGCGGCAAGCTGGAGGCGTATCTGCAGGCCGGCTATACCGAGTCAGAGCTTCAAGCACTGCTCAACGACGTGCCTGTCACCGGCATCGGCTACCTGCGGGATATCGAACGCCAGGGTGACGAGCGTGACGACCTGTTCAAAGAAGCCCGGCGGCTATTTGAGCTGGCCAATCTGGTGGGCGCCAAAGGCGTGCAAGTCCTCACCGGTCCGATCAATGTACAGGCGGTGATTGATTTTCAGGCGATCGGCAAGAGCCTGCATTACTCAGGCTTGCTGGGCATGGATCAGGCCGAACAATACGCCCGCACGGCAAGCAACCTGGCGGAGTTGGCCGATGTGGCCAGGCAATACGGTCTGCTGCTCTACCTCGAAGCCTTGTCCTGGACGCCACTCAACACCCTGGATCACCAACTGCAGCTGATTGAACGCACCGGGCGCAGCAACGTGAAGATGGTGATCGACTATTGGCATTGCTTTACCAGCGGCGTGACCCCTGCGGACGTCGCCCGGCTCGACAAGGACGTGATCTACGGCGTGCATGTCTGCGACTCACTGGCCTTCGAAGGCGGTATCCCGAATGAGGAAGTGCTGCGCGATGTGCCCACCGGCAGCGGCGTGCTCGACCTGGTCGAGTGGACCGCCGCGGTAAAGGCCACCGGTTACGCCGGGTGGTGGAGTTGTGAGTTGTTCTGCAAAAAACAGCAGCAGCAAAACAGCTACGCCGTCGCCCAACAATTGAAGACGCTGTTAACCGGCCTGGTCGGTTGATAACGCGCGTTTCGACACTGGCTGAATACTAAAAAGATCTGAGGTTGTCATGGTGGATTTCATCGTAATCGGGGGCGGCTCCACGGGCTGCACAGTCGCATCGCGCCTGAGTGAGGATGCGGGAGCGTCGGTGGTGCTGTTCGAGGAAGGCCCGCGGGATCGCAGCCCTTACATCCATATTCCCGGCGCCTACTACAAGACCGCCCAGGGCCCGCTGCTCAAGCGTTATGCGTGGGAGCCGACCGAGGACCAGCACCGCAGCGAAACGCCGACCATGGTCCAGGCCAGCGTGCTCGGGGGCGGCAGCTCGGTGAATGCGATGATCTATATCCGTGGCGTGCCCGCCGACTACGACGGTTGGGCCGAACAGGGCGCCGCCGGGTGGTCGTATAAAGACGTGTTGCCGTACTTCAAAAAGGCCGAGGACAACGAGCGGTTCTGCAACGAGGTGCACGGTGTCGGCGGGCCGTTGGGGGTGTCGGACCCGATCAATATCCACCCCTTGACCAAAGTCTGGCTGCGGGCCTGCCAGCAGTTTGGATTGCCCTATAACGAAGATTTCAACTCGGGCCAGCCCGAGGGCTGCGGGCTGTACCAGATCACCGCCAAAAACGGCTTTCGCAGCAGTGCCGCCGTGGCCTACCTGGCGCCGGCCAAGTCGCGCAAGAACCTGACGGTGAAGACCGGCTGCCGGGTGCTGCGTATCCTGATGCAGGGCAACAAGGCCGTCGGCATCGAATACCTGGAGAAGGGCGTGCGCCAGGTGATGCACGCCGACAAGGAAATCATCCTGTCCTGCGGCGCCATCAACTCACCCCGGTTGCTGATGTTGTCGGGGATCGGGCCCGCTGAGCAGCTGGAAAAACACGGGATCAAAGTGGTTCAGGATTTGCCCGGTGTGGGGCAGAACCTGCAGGACCATATCGAAATTTCACTGGTGTATGAGCTGACCGGCCCCCACAGCTACGACAAGTACAAAAAACCGTGGTGGAAGCTTATGGCGGGGTTGCAGTACGCGTTGTTCCGGCAAGGCCCGGCGGCGTCCAACCTGATTGAAGGCGGGGCGTTCTGGTGGGGCGACAAGACGGCGGTGCACCCGGATATCCAGTATTTCATGGTGGTGGGCGCGGGCATCGAAGAGGGTGTGGATTCGGTGCCCGGCGGCAATGGCTGCACGTTGAACCTGGGGCAGATACGGCCAAGGTCCAGGGGCTATGTGGAGCTTTACTCCGCCGACCCGATGTCCCCGCCGCGCATCGTGCCCAACTACTTTTCCGATCCGTACGACATTGAAAGCCTGGTGGACGGTTGCCTGGTGGGCGAACAGATCATGGCCCAGGCGGCCTTCAAACCCTACGTGGCTCGTCGGCATGTACCGGAACCCACCGTGCGCTCGCGCGAAGCGATGAAGCAGTTCTGTCACGAGGAAGCCCACGCCGCACTGCATCCATCCGGCACCTGTCGCATGGGTGTGGATGAGCGGGCAGTGGTGGGGCCGGACCTCAAGGTGCATGGCATCGAAGGGCTGCGGGTGGCCGATGCGTCGATCATGCCGACCCTGATTTCAGGCAACCCCAACTCGGTGTGCATCATGATCGGCGAAAAAGCTGCCGACATGATCCGGACCGCCCGATAGAGTTGCCCGGGCGGTAACACCGGCCTCTTTTTGGGGCAGGCTCAGGCGCCGATCAACCACAGCGCGAAACAGCTGCCGAGGGCCAGCAGCCCAAGGGCGATGCCAAGCTTTGCCTGCAGTTCAAGGGGCATTGCCCTAGGGTCCGGATGTTTGTCCATGGAATCAACGGACTGTACGCGGCCGTTGATCATCTGAGCGGTTGCAAAGAACAAACTGTGCATGGCATGTGCCTCGTGGGTCGTTTCTGCTCAAGTCGAGGCCGATATCGGCCGCCTGCTGGTCAAGAGCAAGCTCCATGCCATTGCCCAAATCTCAACGGCGCCCCGTCCGTGTACTCACATCCACCCACACCGCCAGCACCAGGATGCTGCCCTTGACGATCATCTGCCAGTAGCTGTCCACGTCGAGCATCGACATGCCGTTGTCCAGGCTGCTGATCACCAGTGCGCCGAGCAGGGCGCCGTACACCGTGCCCGAACCGCCGCGCATCGATGTACCGCCGATAAAGCACGCCGCGATAGCATCCAGTTCGCCCATGTTGCCCGCCGAAGGTGAACCCGCCGCCAGGCGCGCGGTGTTGACCAGCCCGGCAAGGGCGCACATCACGCCCATGATCCCGAAGATCCACAGTTTGACCGCCTGCACGTTGATCCCCGACAGGCGTGTGGCTTCCATGTTGCTGCCCACCGAGTAGATGCGCCGGCCAAAGACGGTCTGGCTGGTGACGTAACTGAACACCCCCAGCAGCACCAGCAGAAGCAGCACCGGCACGGGAATGCCGTCGTAGCTGTTGAGGGTGTAGACGAAGCCGGCCAGCACGAAACCGATCAACACCACGCGCACGCTGTCGCGCAGCATCGACGGCAGCGCCAAGCCGTGCAGGGCGCGGTTGTGGCGTTGGCGCCAGGTCAGGAATATCGCCAGCCCGAACAGCAACACGCCGAGAATCACCCCGACCACTGTCGGCAGGTAACCCTGGCCGATGTACACCAGTTGTGGCGAAACCGGTGCAATCGTGGTGCCGCCGGTAATGCCCAGCAGCACCCCGCGAAACGCGAGCATGCCGCCCAGGCCGACGATGAAGGAGGGGATGCGCAGGTACGCGGTCATGTAGCCGTTGCCCAGGCCAATCAGCAAGCCACAGAGGGCGACGATGGCCAGGTTCAGCGGCAGGGGAATGTGATAAACCACATCCAGGATCGCCGCGACGCCGCCGAGCAAACCGAGCATCGAGCCCACCGACAGGTCGATCTCGCCGCTGATGATCACCAGCACCATGCCGCAGGCCAGGATGCCGGTAATGGACATCTGCCGCAGCAGGTTCGACAGGTTGCGCGGGGTCAGGAAGCCGCCTTCGGTCTGCCAGCTGAAAAACACCCAGATCAGCACCACGGCGATCAACAGGGCGAGCATTTTGTAGCGGGTGAAGAGCTGTTTGACTTGGTTCATTTACGCGGATTTCCGATCATTATTATTGTCATGCCCGTTCGGTTGGCTGAGGGCGGCGGCGAGCACCTGTTCCTGGGTCAGGCCCTGGTTGATGAAGTCGCCGCGCAACTGGCCCTCGCCGATCACCAGCACCCGGTCGGAGACCCCCAGCACCTCGGCCAGCTCCGAAGACACCATGATGATCGACACGCCTTCGGCCGCCAGCGCGCCCATCAATTTGTAGATTTCATATTTGGCGCCCACGTCCACGCCACGGGTCGGTTCGTCGAGGATCAGCACCCGGGGTTTGGTCAGGAGCATCTTGGCCAGTACGGCCTTCTGCTGGTTGCCGCCGGAGAGGCTGGTGATCGGCAGGAACGGGTTCGCCGTCTTCAGGTGCATGCGCTTGATTTCCTGTTCGACGCTGCCCAGTTCCGCCTCGGCATCGATGCGCGTCAGGTGCGAGAAACGGTCCAGCACCGCCAGGGTGATGTTTTGCCCAACGCCCAGGTCCGGGACGATGCCCTGGCGCTTGCGGTCTTCCGGGACCATGCACAGCCCGGCGCGAATCGACTTCAGCGGCGTGCGTGTATCAATCGGTTTGCCATCCAGCCACACCTCGCCTTGGTAGCGCCCGGGGTAGCTGCCGAACAGCGCCGACACCAGTTCCGTGCGGCCGGCGCCCACCAGCCCGGCGATGCCGAGGATTTCGCCACGGCGCAGGCTGAACGAGACATTGTCCACCCGCTTGCGGCCCGGGTTGTCGACGTCGTAGCAGGTGACGTTGCGCGCCTCGAACAGCACCTCGCCGACCGCATGGGGTTCGGTGGGGTAGAGGTTGCTCATCTCACGGCCGACCATCTGCGTGATGATGCGCGACACGTCCATCTCGGCCATGGCCGTGGTCGCGATGTGTTTACCGTCGCGGATCACCGCGATGGTGTCGCAGATGGCCGAGACCTCATCGAGCTTGTGGGAGATGTACACGCAGGCGACGCCCTTGGCCTTGAGCCCACGGATGATGTCCAGCAGCACCTCGATTTCCGAGCGGGTCAGCGCCGAGGAGGGTTCGTCGAGGATCAGCAGGCGCGCCTGCTTGTTCAGGGCCTTGGCGATTTCCACCAGTTGCTGGTAGCCGCCGCCGTATTGCGAAACGGGCAGGGCGACGTTCATGTCCGGCACTTTCAGCTCGCGCATCAGGGCTTCGGCACGGTGCATCATGGCGGGGTAGTTCATGCGCCCGCCGGGCAGTGTCAGCTCGTGGCCCATGAAGATGTTTTCGGCCACCGAGAGGTCCGGTACCAGCGTCAATTCCTGATGGATGATCACGATGCCGCAGGCTTCGGTTTCGGCGATGGAGTGGGCGCGCAACGGCTGGCCGTCCCAAAGGATTTCGCCGTCCCAGGTGCCATGGGGATACACCGCCGACAGCACTTTCATCAGGGTCGATTTGCCGGCGCCGTTCTCGCCGCACAACCCTACGCATTCCCCGGGTTTTACCTTGATGTCGATGCCATTCAGGGCTTTGACGCCACCGAAGGTCTTGACGATGTTGTTCATTTCCAGCAGGTAGTCGGACATGGCGGGCACTCATTCCACAGCGAAAAGGCAGGAGCGGCCTCAAACCGCCCCTGCAGTGAGCCGTACGCTTACTGCCCGGCGATTTGCGCTTTGGTGTAGAACCCGTCTTCTTCCAGCACGTTGACGTTGTCCTTGGTCAACGCGGTCGGCTTGAGCAGGATGCTCGACACCTGTTTGCTGCCGTTGTCGTACTGCGAGTTGTAGGCCGGTTTCTCGTCACGCACCAGTTGCACCGAGAGCTTGGCCGCCTCGGACGCCAGCAGCTTCAGCGGCTTATAGACGGTCATGGTCTGGGTGCCGGCGATCACGCGCTTGATCGCGGCGAGGTCGGCATCCTGGCCCGAGACCGGCACCTTGCCCGCGAGTTTTTGTGCCGCCAGGGCCTGGATCGCGCCGCCGGCGGTGGCGTCGTTGGAGGCGACGATGCCGTCGATCTTGTTGCTGTTGGCGGTCAGGGCGTTTTCGACAATGCTCAGGGCTTCTGTGGGGTTCCATTCCTTGACCCATTGCTGGCCGACAATCTTGATGTCGCCCTTGTCGATCGAAGGCTGCAGCACCTTCATCTGGCCCTGGCGCAGGATCTTCGCGTTGTTGTCGGTAGGTGCGCCGCCCAGCAGGAAGTAATTGCCTTTAGGCTGCGCGTTCAACACGCCCTGGGCCTGCATCTCGCCGACCTTTTCGTTATCGAAGGAGATGTAGGCGTCGATATCGGCATTCAAAATCAGCCGGTCGTAGGACAGCACTTTCACCCCGGCTTTCTTGGCCTCGGCCACCACGTTGTTCAGCACCGTGGCATTGAACGGCACGATCACAATCACGTCGACGCCCCGGGAGATCAGGTTTTCAATCTGCGAGATCTGCCGCTGTTCGTTGGCGTCCGCCGACTGCACATAGACCTTGGCCCCCAGTTGTTCGGCGGCGGCGGTGAAATAATCGCGGTCGCGGGCCCAGCGTTCAAGGCGCAGGTCGTCGATGGAAAAGCCGATTTTCGGATGGGCCGCGTCGGCCATGACCGAATTGGAAAGCAGTGCCAGAACGCTGGTGAGCAAGACAGTTTTCAGGTGTTTCATGATGGTGAGTCCCTTTTATTGTTGTTTAGACGCACTGCTGGACCTGGAGCGTAGCGGTCATGGGTAGATAAAGCGATTCACTACGCCTTCGAGCATCTCCTGGCGGCCACTCACGGCTTGTGGGTTCAGTTGGTGGCTGAAGGCATGCTCGGCCAGCGACGCCAGGCTGAAGTCGCCGCCAAGCACGGCACGCCCGAAGGATTGGTCCCAGCCGGCATACCGCTGGGCCTTGAACTGTTCGAGGGCGTCGTTCTGCACCATGGCGGCGGCGCGTTCCAGGGACAGCGCCAGCACGTCCATTGCGGCCACGTGGCCATGGAACAGGTCCACTTCGTCGAGGCTTTGGCGGCGTACCTTGGAGTCGAAGTTGTAGCCACCTCCCTTGAAGCCACCGGCCTTGAGTACCTCGTAGGTGACCAGGGTCAGCTCCTCGACGCTGTTGGGGAACTGGTCGGTGTCCCAGCCGTTCTGCGGGTCGCCACGGTTGGCGTCGATGCTGCCGAAAATCCCCAGGGACGCGGCGGTGGCGATCTCATGGTGAAAACTGTGGCCGGCGAGGGTGGCGTGGTTGGCCTCGATGTTGACCTTGATCTCTTTCTCCAGGCCGAACTGATGCAGGAAGCCAAACACGGTGGCGCTGTCGTAGTCGTATTGGTGCTTGGTGGGCTCCTGTGGCTTGGGCTCGATAAACAGCTCGCCGGTGAAGCCGATCTTGTATTTGTGCTCGACCACCATGCGCATGAACCGCCCGAGTTGCTCGCGCTCGCGCTTGAGGTCGGTATTGAGCAGGGTCTCGTAGCCTTCGCGGCCGCCCCACAACACATAGCTGGAGCCCTTGAGACGGTGGGTGGCATTCATCGCGCTGAACACCTGGGCCGCCGCATAGGCAAACACTTCCGGGTTCGGGTTACTGGCGGCGCCGGCGGCAAAGCGCGGGTTGCTGAAGCAGTTGGCAGTGCCCCACAGCAGCCGGATACCGGTCTGTTCCTGATGGCCTTCGAGCTGGTCGACCATTCGCGCAAAGTTGTCGCGGTACTCCGCCAGGCTTGCGCCTTCTGGGGCCACGTCGGTGTCGTGGAAGCTGTAGTAGTCGATGCTTAGCTTGGAGAAAAACTCGAACGCCGCTTCGGCCTTGCCGCGTGCCACTTGCAGGGCTTCCCCCGGTTGCTGCCAGGGCCGCTGGAAGGTGCCGGAGCCAAACATGTCACTGCCGGGCCAGACAAAGTTGTGCCAGTAACACGCGGCCATCCGCAGGTGCTCGCGCATCGGTTTGCCGAGGATCAGCTTGTTTGCATCGTAGTGCCGGAAGGCCAGGGGAGAGTCGCTATCGGGGCCTTCATAGAGGATTTTTTCGACCGCGGGAAAGTAGGGCATCGCCAGATCCTTGTTGTTATGAGTGCACGTTAACCTTGCCTCGATACTAGCAACGGCCCCCGGCCAACCGATTATGAAAATCACCAGAGCAGGGTTCGATTTTGAGTGGTTTTGCGCGCATAGTGGCTCGACATATCGCATGGAGCCGCCCCTGTGAAAACTGTCCCGCCTGTGCACCGGATTGCCCTGCTGTTCAATGGCAACAAGATCTACGATCGCGGCATCATCACCGGGATCGGCAACTACCTGAGCAGTACGCGGGTGTCGTGGGATCTGTTCCTGGAAGAGGACTTCGTCTGCCGGCTCAAGGGTATCGAGCGCTGGCATGGCGACGGGATCATTGCCGACTTTGACGACCCGGCGATGGGCCCGGCGTTGGCGGGTGTGCATGTGCCGGTGGTGGCGGTGGGCGGGTCTTATGAGGATGAGCGGGCCTACCCACGGCATACTCCGTATGTGGCCACTGACAATTTTGCTTTGATCAAGCTGGCCTATGAACACCTGATCGAAGCCGGGCTGACGCGCTTTGCCTGTTTCAGCCTGCCTGAAGCCGATATCAACCGTTGGGCCCAGGAGCGCGAAAAAGCCTTCCGCCGCCTGCTGGAGCGCGATGGCTTGCCGGTGGAGGTGTATCGCGGGCTCGGCACCAGCGCGCCGCTGTGGGACTCGGCGGTGGAGCAACAAATTGCCTGGTTGCACAGCCTGCCCAAACCCATCGGCATCATCGCGGTCAGCGACGCCCGTGCCCGCCAGTTGCTGCAGGCCTGCCTCACCGCCGGCATCCCGGTGCCGGAGCAAGTGGCACTGATCGGCATCGACAACGACCCCTTGACCCGCACCCTGACCCGCGTGCCGCTGAGCTCGGTGATCCAGGGCACTGAAAAAATGGGCCGCACCGCTGCGCGCCTGCTGCACCAGATGCTGCACGGTATGCCTTCGGCAGGCAGCCAGATCCTGGTGCCGCCGGAAGCGGTCAACGTGCAGACCTCAAGCCTGCACCAACCCCTCGGCCATCCCTACGTGATGCAGGCGCTGCATTTCATTCGCCAGTACGCCTGCCAGGGCATCAAGACCGCCCAGGTCGCCAACTACGTCGGCGTGTCGCGGTCGTCCCTGGAAGCGCATTTTCGCAGTGAACTGAACCGCAGCGTCCACGATGAAATCCTGCGCTTCAAACTCGCGGCTGCGGTTTCCAGCCTGGAAAATACCAGGGCCGCGATTGCGGATATTGCCTATGACTGCGGGTTCAAATCCGCGCAGTACCTGCACACGGTGTTCAAGCGCGAGTTCGGGTGTACGCCGAGGGAGTACCAGGTGGGGCAGGTCGAGCGCGATTCGAGCGATGTCATTTCTTTGTCGCCTTGAGTCCCTATTTTGTCCTGAGCCTCGCTCCAGAACTTCAAGGGATTGAATCGTCTTATGCCGACTCTTACACGCAGAACGTTGTTGCAAGCAGCTGCCATCGGATCCGCCTACACCCTGTTGCCCGATTCCATTCGCCAGGCCCTGGCGATCCCCGCCAACAACCGCACCGGCACCCTGATGGACGTCGAACATGTGGTGATCCTGATGCAGGAAAACCGCTCCTTCGATCACTACTTCGGCACCTTGCCGGGTGTGCGCGGGTTCAGTGACCGCTTCACCATTCCACTGCCGGGCGGGCACCGGGTGTGGGAGCAGCAGGGCGTTGGGCGGCGGATCCTGCCCTATCACCTGGACAGCTCCCGTGGCAACGCGCAGCGGGTCAGCGGCACGCCGCATTCCTGGGTCGATGAGCACGCCGCCTGGAGCAGCGGCCGGATGAACGCCTGGCCAACGTTCAAGACACCCACCTCGATGGGTTACTACCGTGAGCAGGAAGTGCCGTTCCAGTTCGCCCTGGCCAACACCTTTACCCTGTGCGACGCCTACCACTGTTCGGTACACGCAGGTACCAATCCCAATCGGCTGTTCCACTGGACCGGCACCAACGGCCCGACCGGTGCAAATGTGGCGGCGGTGGTCAACGAATGGGACGGCCCCGGTGCGGTGGGCGTGGGCTACACCTGGAAAACCTATCCCGAGCGCCTGGAAGAAGCGGGTGTGAGCTGGAAGGTTTACCAGTACCTGCCGGATAACTTTGGCGACAACCCCTTGGCCGGGTTTCGCCAGTTTCGTGCGGCCAGCGTCGCGGCCGGCAACCCCGCCGTGCCACCGAAAGACTTCAAGGATTTTGTGCCCTACAGCGATCAATTGAACGCCCGCGTGCCGTTGTACAAAGGCAATGGCAACACCCTGCCGGCGGTCAGCGGCAGCGACCTGGAATCGATCATCCAGGGCTTTCGCAAGGACGTGAACGACGGGCGCCTGCCACAGGTGAGCTGGCTGGTGGCGCCGGCCGATTACTCCGAACACCCCGGGCCTTCCAGCCCGGTGCAAGGCGGCTGGTTCACCCAGGAAATCCTCAAGGCACTGACCGCCAACCCGGACGTGTGGAGCAAGACCGTGCTGCTGGTCAACTACGATGAAAACGACGGTTTCTTCGACCACGTGCCGTCGCCGTCAGCCCCGTCCAAACGCCTGGATGGCAGCTTTGCCGGCAAGTCCACGGTGAAGTTCGACAGCGAGATTTTTACCCACCCGGCACCGCCCGGCTCTAGCCAGCAACCCGCGCCGGACGGCGGGGTGTACGGCCCCGGGCCGCGAGTGCCAATGCTGGTGCTGTCGCCGTGGAGCCGTGGTGGCTGGGTCAATTCCCAGGCGTTTGATCACACCTCCGTGCTGCAATTTCTGGAGAAGCGTTTCCACGTGCGCGAACCCAATATCAGCGCCTGGCGCCGGGCGGTGTGCGGCGACCTCACCTCGGCCTTCAACTTCGTCAACCCCAACACCGAGACCCTGCCGCCGCTGCACACCATCAGCCGCCAGGCCGCCGACTCCCTGCGTCAACGCCAGGAGCAACTGCCCCAGGTCGCCCTGCCGACGGTGGGCCAGCAACAGGCGCCGTTCCAGGCGCGAATGGCGCGGCCATCCCGGGCGCTGCCGTACCAGTTGAACGTTGAAGGCTCGGTTGACCGTCGCGCCAGTTCGGTGAGCCTGGACTTCTTCAACAATGGCGAACAGGGCGTGGTCTTCCACGTCTACGACCGCCTGCACCTGGACGAGGTACCGCGCCGCTACACGGTGGAAGCCGGCAAGCACCTCAGTGACACCTGGCAAGTCGCGGGTGCCTACAAGCTTTGGCTGTTGGGACCGAATGGGTTCCACCGTTCGTTCAAGGGGCACCTGCAGCGTCGCGAGCCGGAGTTATCCCTGGCGTATCACGGTGACACCTTGCTGCTGACCCTGGTCAACCCTGGCAAGCGTGCGGCCTCAATCACCATCGAGCGTTGCCCTTACACCAGGCAGGGGCCGTGGCTGCTCGAGATTGCGGGCGGCGGTCGTGTGCAGCGCACGTTCTCCTGCCAGCCCAATGGAGGCTGGTATGACTTCAAGCTACGCGACGAGCATGGTTGGGTGCGGCGGGTGGCGGGGCGAATCGAGACGGGGGCGCATAGCATCAGTGATCCGTTGATGGGCAAGCGTGGGTAAAGGCTGTTGATCTGCGGGGTGATTTCGTGGGCTTTTTCCCTGTTTTGTGTAGGAGCAGGGCTTTCTCCCCATGCAGCGCTTGAAACGCCACCCCTCTGGGCCATAGCCTCACGCTTTTCCTGACACTGAGGCCCGGCATTGGGTAAGCGAAAAACGGTTTGGCCCACGGAGCGGGAAGTTCGACTGCGCTTTATCCTGCTGGCAATCATTGAAACGGCCTGTATTCGAGGCGTTCCCATCGAACGCCTGCTGCTTTCATACATACTGTTGCGCAACAAGCCGACCCAGGAGCAACTTTGGGAGGCCATCAGCGATTGCCTGCTCCTCGATGAGATGCGTGGCTTTCGATTTGAACCCGGGTCGGAAGCCGATCGGTTGATGCGCAAGATCAGCAGCGAAATCAATCAGTCCTGACGAGCCACCAGCGCCGGCGTGCGCGGCGGCACCAGGCGCTTGCTGCCCGTCGACTCATAGGCCGATGCCAATCGCAGCAGCGCCGAATCGTCATACGCCCGGCCGGCAAATGTCAGCCCCACCGGCATGCCGATGTCGGCCATGACGCCCATGGGCACCGTCACTGTCGGCACGCCCAAATGGCGGATGGCGAGGTTGCCGTTGGCGACCCACACTCCGTTGCTCCAGGCGATATCCGCCGACGCGGGATTCACATCCGCATCCGCCGGACCTACGTCGGCGACTGTCGGAAAAATCACCGCATCCAGCCCCAGGTTATCCATCCAGTCTTCAAGGTCGATGCGTCGTGTCTGTTCCAGGCCGCGCAGGCCGTCGGGCACGGTGCTGATCCTGTCCCACGGCGTGATGCCGCGCTCGGCCATGCGCACGTATTCGTCCATGCCGGCGGCCAGGTCGTCTTCGCGGTTGGGCAGGGTGCCGGGGTCGTGGGGGAAGATCTTCGGGCCGTCGACATCCGCCAGGCGGTTCAGCGCAGGGTCGCCATTGGCCCGCAGGAAATCATCGAACGCCCAGGCCGACAGTTCCCACAATTCATCGTGGAGGAATTCCTTGGACACCAGGCCTCGGGTAAACACTTTCGGTGCGCCCGGGCGATCGCCTTCGCAATTGGAGACCAGCGGGAAATCCACCTCGACCACTTCTGCGCCGGCGGCTTCAAGTGCCTTGCGCGCAGCTTCCCAGAGCTCGATCACCGAGGCCCGGGTTTTGATTGGCTGGCCAGTAGGGCCGCCGATTCCCGGGGCGTCGCTGGTGCCTGCCTCGGGGTCGGCGTTGATGTACATGCGCGGCACGCCGAAGCGTTTGCCGGCGAGTGCATCGCCGGTCGCGGCCAGGTCTGCGTAGGATTGCGGGCGTACCGAGGCGACGCCGGGGATCGGCACCCAGGGTTGCATCCGCCACAGGTCGCCGCGTGTGTCGGGGTCTTCTGCGACCACGACGTCGAGCACTTCAAGCAGGTCGGCCATGGTCCGGGCGTAAGGCACGACCACGTCCATGGTCGGGGTCAGCGGCCAGTTGCCGCGCACCGAGATCACGCCACGGGACGGGGTGTAGGCACACAGGCCATTGTTGGACGCCGGGCCGCGCCCGCTGGACCAGGTTTCTTCCGCCAGGCCAAACGCCGCGAAGCTCGCCGCAGTGGCCGTGCCTGCGCCGTTGGAGGAGCCCGAGGCGAACGGTGCGGTGAGGTAGTCGGGGTTGTACGGGCTCTCGGCCCGGCCATACACGCCGCGCTGCATGCCGCCGTTGGCCATCGGCGGCATGTTGGTCTTGCCCAGGCAAATGGCGCCTGTTGCCCGCAGTCGCTCGATGGTGAACGCATCGCGGTAGGCAACCAGGTTCGCGAAAGCCGGGCTGCCGGAAGCGGCGGTGAGGCCCTTGACCAGGTAGCTGTCCTTGGCTGTGTAGGGAATGCCGTCGAGCGGGCCCAGGGTTGTGCCGCTGGCCCGGCGTGCGTCGGATGCGCGGGCTTCCTCCAGCGCTTGCGGGTTGCGCACCACCACCGCGTTGAGCGCGGTGGCAGTCGTGGGGACGTCGTAGGCGTCGATCCTGGCGAGGTAAGCCTCGACCAGTTCAACCGCCGTGGTCTGGCCGGATTCGAGCGCAGTGCGCAGCTGGGCAATGGAAACTTCGGTTACTTCGATCACGTGGTTATCGCCGGGTGCAGAAAAGGGGGAGGGCTTGAGTGCTGACTCAATCCAATCAGTGAAAGTAGCTTACTGATAGATTTTTCATAGCGCCAGAGAATGGCATCCCTTACTGTGGCGCCTCAATTTCCTTATCGATAACGGTGCTGTTTATGTCCGATGAAGTGCGGCTTGTCGTCATCATCAATACCCAGCCTGGCCGGGGTGCGGACCAGTTGGCGGCCTTTGCCGGGCTCGCTCCGCTGGTCCGGGCCGAAGCCGGTTGCATCCAGTACGACCTGCATCCGGTCGAGGGCAACAGCGACAGTTTTGTGTTGATCGAGACGTGGGCTTCAAAGGCGGCGCTCAAGGATCACCACGCAGCGCCGCACATGCTGGAAGCCGCGAAGCACAACCCGACATTCCGTGCGGGCCCCTCCAACGTATTGGTGCTGGAACCTGCCGTCCAGGCACGTTGACTTCAACCCGGCAGCTCAAGGGTTTATCATTGCCCCTTCATTTTTTGCTGCCCGGAAAGATTTCGATGTTGTTTACAAGGACTGTCATGGCGAGCGCACTGCTCGCCGTTCTGGCCACCCAGGCCCACGCGTCCAGCCTGGACCTGACCTACGAGGCACCTGTCCTCAGCGCTGTACCGCTCACGCCGCAGGCTGAGCCCAAACCGCGCTTTCCGGTCAAAAGCCTTGCGCCGGTGACCGTGGAAAACAGCTGCACCGGCCGCGAGTGCACCTACGAAGGCGACATCAGCCTGCCCCGTGAGGAGCAGACTGTGCGGCGTATTTCCATCGGTATTCAATAAAGCCGGCTGGCGCCTCAGACGATCCCATACCGGGGCGCCGGCTTGCCTGTTTGCGTGGCCGCAAACAACGCACCACGCGCCGCATCATAGGTCTCCCACAACGAACCATCGGCCACCGACGGCCAGGTGATCGTCTCACCCTGATCCAGCCCGGCCAGTGCCGCGTCCACCAGGTTTTCGGTGGTCATGACCGACTCCTGTTCCAGGGCGGAAAGCGGAATGCCCGACGCGTCCCAGATCTCGGTAGCGGTGGCTGCCGGCAACACGATCTGCACCTTCACCCCGGTTTCCGCCAGTTCCGATTGCAAGCCACGGCTGAATGCCAGGACATAGCTCTTGGTGCCGCTGTACACCGAGCTGACCGGCAGCGAGTGCACGCCCAACACCGATGCCACGTTGATGATCAAGCCTTCATTGCGCACCAGCATGCCCGGCAGCGCCGCGTGGGTCAGGCGGGTGAGGGCGGTGATGTTCAGGGCGATCTGGGTCGTGGAATCCTCGACCGAGGATTGAGCCAGCGGATGCAGGCGGGCCAGGCCGGCGTTATTCACCAGCACCTGGATCGCCGGGTTGCCGGCGAGCAGGCTTTCAACACGGGCCAGGTTCGCGGGGTTTACCAGGTCGGCGCCGATGGTCTGGACCTCGCGACCGTAGGCTTGAGTGATCTTCGCCGCCAGGGCTTCGAGGCGGTCTTCACGACGGGCGACCAGGATCAAGTCGTAGCCACGGGCTGCCAATCGGTCGGCATACACGGCGCCAATACCTGAAGAAGCACCCGTGATCAGGGCAATTTTTGTGGAAGCAGGGATCGACATGAACGGCTCCAATAGATGAGTACTCAACCAATATTGTTGAGGGCTCAAGTTATAGGCTTGGCGTTTGTCCTTGTCAATGGTTTAGTACTCAATCATTCTACCGGCATGGAGGATCTGAAAATGCCAACACACAAGACTGACAAGCCTGATGCCCGTGCCGACCTTTTGAGCCTGCTGGGGGACGTGGCGTGCACCAACAACGCACTGCGCCGTGCCGCCCGGCGGCTGGGCCAACTGTATGACGAAGCGCTGGCGCCGATTGGCCTGAAGGCTACGCAGGTCGGCTTGCTGGGTGAAATCGCCCGGTGGGCGGCGGTGGATGAGCAGGCAGGGCCGACGTTGCAGGAGCTGGCCGGACGCCTGGCGATCCTGATGTCGGGGCTGACCCATGCGATGAAGCCGCTGGTGCGCGACGGGATTGTCGAGCTGCGCCCGGATGCCCTGGACAAGCGCACCAAACGCTGCGTGCTCACGCCCAAGGGCGAAGCGCTGTTCAGTGAGGCGCTGGTGTATTGGGCGGCGGCCAATAACCGGGTAGAGGAGGTGCTGGGGCATGATTCGGCCGCGCAGCTGCGGGGCATGGCAGACCATGTCGCCTCCGAAGAATTTCTGGCGGACTACAACAGCCGATCCGCGCAGGCATAAGTCAGATCCTTTGGTTATTAGACAGACGCCGTTCGCCCATCCGATGCTGGGCCCCTCTCGATCAGGGGCTTTCCATGACCACTCAACGCCAACTGAAGCTGGGCGCGTTCATGCGTCCGGTCAGCATCCACACCGGCGCCTGGCGCTATCCCGGCGCTTACCGTGACGCCAACTTCAACTTCACGCACCTCAAGCAGTTTGCCCAAACCCTGGAGAAAGCGCGTTTCGATGCGTTCTTCATGGCCGACCACCTCGCCCTGCTCAACATGCCTATCGACGCGTTGAAGCGCAGCCACACCGCCACCTCCTTCGAACCGTTCACCTTATTGTCGGCCCTGAGCCAGGCCACCGAGCACATCGGCCTGGTAGCCACGGCCTCGACCACCTACGACGAACCGTTCCACATTGCCCGGCGCTTCGCGTCCCTGGATCACCTGAGCAACGGCCGCGCCGGCTGGAATATCGTCACCACTGCCAACCCGGATGCGGCGCAGAATTTCGGCCTGGAGCAGGCCTATGCCCACGACGAGCGCTACGCCCGTGCGCGGGAGTTCTACGATGTGGTCACCGGGCTCTGGGACAGTTGGGCCGATGATGCCTTCATCCGCGATGCCGACAGCGGTGTGTACTTCGACCCCGACAAGCTGCACACCCTCAATCACCAGGGCCGCTACCTCAATGTGCGCGGCCCGCTGCACATTGCCCGCCCGGTGCAGGGCTGGCCGGTGATCGTGCAGGCCGGCGCCTCGGAGCCGGGCCGGCAATTGGCGGCAGAAACCGCCGAGGTGATTTTCGTGGCGCCCGGCACGCTCGAGGAAGGGCGTAAATTCTATGCCGATATCAAGCGCCGGATGCTGGCGGTGGGGCGGCATCCCGACCATCTGAAGATCTTGCCCGGGGCGTTTGTGGTGGTCGGCGATACGCTGGAAGATGCGCGGCGGATTCGTGCGCATCTCGACAGCCTGGTGCATTACGAAAGTGCGATTGCCTCGCTGTCGATCGCGCTGGGTACCGACGCGACGAAGTTTGATCCCGACCAATACCTCCCGGCGATTCCCCAAACCAACGCCAGCCAGAGCTCCCGCGAACGGGTACTGGCGCTGGCTGATCGCGAACAGTTGACGGTGCGCCAATTGGCCCAGCGTCTTGGCGGTTATGCAGGTCTCTCGTTTGTCGGCACCGCCCACAGTATTGCCGATGAGATGCAGCAGTGGCTGGAAGAAGAGGGCAGCGATGGCTTCAACATCATGTTCCCGTGGCTGCCGGGCGGGCTCGATGACTTTGTGGCCAGGGTGGTGCCCGAGTTGCAGGGGCGCGGGATCTTCCGGCGCGAGTACGAAGGCTCTACCCTGCGGGAAAACCTCGGGCTGCCGCGTCCGGCGAACCGCTTCTTCGCCGAATGAGCGGGTATTTCTACCGCGGTTAGATCGTTTATTTCCTTCTGATTGGGGGCCATTCCCCAATCGCATATCCATCGCGCCGGTTTGACCCTGATAGCGGAGCCGGCCGGCGTGATCACGCCAAAGCATCTGTCATCGCGGAATTATCCGCTGCCGCGCCCCGGGAAATCCCCATGCAGCGTCTATTCCTGCTGCTGGGCCAGCGTCTTGCGCCGTTGTGCGGCCTCTCTAGAATCGGCCCCAGAACTTACTCATTTCCTGTCGATTACGGAGTTTCGAAGATGATGAACGCCATGCAGATGCCAATGAACAACGCGATGCCGATGATGCCGATGATGGGCATGCCGATGATGATGGCAACCATGACCTGCAAGATGACCGAAGAGGCCATGATGTGCACCATGAAGCCGGCCGCGGGCATGGACATGGCGATGTTCAAGAACAACGCCGAAATGATGGCGATGATGGTGAACTGCGGCATGCCGATGATGATGCAGTGCGCCAACATGTCGATGATGTGCATGTCTGAAGACGGCATGGCGATGATGAACAGCATGTCGGCCATGAACATGCCGATGATGATGCCGATGGGCATGCCTATGCCGATGATGAAGTGCGTCATGGAATGCAAGATGGAAGCCGACTGCATGACCTGCAAGATGATGCCGATGCCTGGCATGAGCATGGACATGATGAACAACTGCTGCATGCTGATGATGAAGATGATGAACGACTGCGCCATGCCGATGATGATGAGCTGCAACGGCATGCCGATGATGTGCTGCACCTGCTGATTGGTTTGGCGTGAAATCAAAAAGCCCCGGCGAGTGCCGGGGCTTTTTGCGTTTCAGTCCAGGCGTTCCGGGTAGGTGATCACCAGGAACGCCACCGCCTCACTGTCTGCGGGGTTGCGGTAGCGGTGGGGCTGGTCGGCGTAGAACAGGATCGAATCACCGGTGGACAGCAGGTAGCGTTCCTCGTTGACGCTGACTTCCAGCACGCCCTGGGCCACCACCAGGTTTTCCTGGATGCCGGGCCCGTGACCTTCTGAAGTTTCCTCGCCGAGGGCCTTCAGGCGTATCTCGTAGAACTCCGACTGGCGCGCCATATCGTAGGGAAACAGCGCCCGGCTGATGAAGCTGCCATCGGCGCTCACCAGGCGTTTGCTTTGTTGCGCCGGCAGCAGTTCAACCCCTTCGAACGCACGGTTCTCCAGGAACGCCGCCACCGACACTTTCAAGCCTTTGGCGATCTTGCACAGCACCCTGATCGACGGCACGCTGCGCCCGGACTCGATCTGCGCGAGCATCGCCCGGCTTACGCCGCAGTTGCGCGCCAGGGCATCCAGCGACAGGTAGCGTTTACTGCGCAGGCGCTGCAGGTTCTGCGCGACGCACTGGCCGATGGCGTCATCGTCGCCGCTGTTACAGTCCTTGGGTTTGGTGGGGAGGTCGGGCACTTCGGGTATCGCATGCAGGAAATTCATCGCCTCACGCCCGGCGGGTATCGCTGGACGTGGTGACGTGTGCGGTAAACAGCGCGACCCCGGCCCGTGCCGCATACATCGCCCACATCAGTTCAGCCGCTGCGCGAGCCTGGCGGCGTTTGCGGTGGAGGGTGAAATCGATGACGGTGGCGGATGTTTGCATGACGTAAATCTCTGGGGACTCAATGGCTCTACAGTAATCGGTGCCGCTTATTTCCATAAATACTGAGTTTGCATTTGGTAATTCTATTTTGGACTTAACGCCGATGGGGGCCTGTGCGTTCATCATTGGTGACCCGCCGCGCTTCACGGGCTTCCCACCACAGACCTTGTGCCGGACCGAGCCCGTCGCAAAAACGAATTCCAAGGATTTACCCCCATGCCCCCCGCGTTTCCGTTCACCTCCCGAAAAGCCTGGCCCTTGCTGGGCTTTGGCGCCGCCCTGAGCTTCAGCCCGGTTTCCCAGGCCGACGACACATTGCAACTGGCACCCGTCGAAGTCAGCAGCGCCGAACTCAGCGCCGACGAACTGGCCCAGGCCCAGCTCAAGAGCGTGCCCGGCGCCACCAACTACATCGACATGGGCAGCGTCGATCAGGGACGGGTGAGCACCAACGAGGACGTGTTCAAGTACCAGGCCGGTGTTTATGCCAAGGCGGCAAACAACGAAGGGGTGAAGCTTTCGATCCGTGGCTCGGGTATCAACCGGGGCCCGGGCGCCCACGCTTCCGGCCTGTATGAAACCTTCGACGGCCTGCCACTGACCGGCCCGGGTGGCACGCCCTACGAACTCAAGGACCCGTTGTGGCTCAGCCGCGTTGAAGTGCTGCGTGGCGCCAACGGTTTTGACCAGGGCGCATTGGCCCTGGGTGGGGCAGTCAATTACGTGACCCACACCGGCTACGACGCGCCCAGGCTGCAAGTACGCTACGAAGCCGGCAGCCATGGCTACGGCCAGCGAGAGATCAGCTCGGGCCAGGTGCTGGGGGATGCCGACTACTACATCAGCCTCACCGACTCGCAATACGACGGTTTCCAGGACCACAGCGCCGGCAGCGGCAAGGGCATCGCGGCCAACTTCGGCTACCGCTTCAACCCCGACCTGGAAACCCGCTTCTACTTTCGCTACCGCGAAACCGACAACGATTCCCCCGGCAAACTGACCCGCGACCAGATCAGCCACGACCCGCGCGCCGCCGCCAGCCTCAACGTGGCGCGAGACTCGAAACGCACGCAACCGGGCTCGACCTGGATCGCCAACAAAACCACCCTGCACCTGGACGACAACGCCCGGGTCGAGGTCGGGCTGGCGTATCACGATTATCCGATGGACCTGCGCGAGGGCACCAATCGTCTCAAGGTTGCCTACACCGACGTCAGCGGCACCCTGAATTACATCCGCCAGGACACATTGTTCGGGCGTGACAGCAAGACCACCCTCGGCCTGCGCACCACCCAGGCGATGCCGAACAACGGCGGCTCGGAGTTCGTGCGGATCCCCACCGGCAATACGGCGGGCTACGCGCCCGGCACCAGGACCCGCGACTACAGCTACCTGGGTTCGGACAGCGTGCTGCATATCGGCAATGATCTGGAACTGCTGTCGGACCTGTGGCTGACCACCGGGCTGGCGGCGATCTACACCCGTCGTGAAACCGAAGTCAGCTACCCGCAGACCCACACACCCGTCAGCCAGCACGATTGGGATTACGCACCAAGGGTTGGCCTGCGCTACGACTTCAGCCCCCAATTGCAGGTGTACGGCAACCTGAGTCGCTCGGTGGAACCGCCCCATGCGTGGTCGATGATCTGGGGTTCCAACAAGTACTTCCCCGTGGGCAGCGGCCCGGCCAGCGGTTTGCAACGTGAAGGGGTGAAGCTGAAAAACCAGACCGCCACCACCCTGGAAGTCGGCGGTCGCGGTGAAGCGTGGTTCGGTCAGTGGGACCTGGCGCTGTACCGCTCCGAGGTGCGCCACGAACTGCTCAGCGTCGAAACCCAGGCCGCGACGTCCACCACGTCCGCAATAATCGCCGAATCCAACGCCAGCCCAACCGTGCACCAAGGCCTGGAGCTGAGCCTGATCAGCCCGCTGTGGGACGGTGGCCGCACGGGCCAGCTCGCCCTGCGCCAAGCCTACACCTACAGCGACTTCCACTACCGCAACGACGACCGCTTCAGCGACAACACCTTGCCCGGCATCCCCAGGCACTACTACCAGGCGCAATTGCGCTACAGCCACCCTAGCGGTTTCTACACCAGCCTCAATGGCGAACATTCATCGCGGGTCGCGGTGGACTACGCCAACTCCTACTACGCGGCGGCCTACACACTGCTCGGCGCGACGCTCGGGTACGACGCGCCGAAGCACGACTGGCAAGCCTGGGTCGACCTGCGCAACCTGACCAACCGGCGTTACGCGAACACGGTCACGCCGGGTTATGACGACAAGGGGCTGGACGTGGCGCGGTCGACGCCGGGGGATGGCATGGGGGTTTACACCGGGGTTTCCTGGAGCTGGCGTTAATCCGTAAAGTGTTTGATGTTGGCAGTGGGTGATTGCGGGCAAAGCGTACGTTCAGCGAACGAAGGCTGCATGCACCAGGCGCTGCAGCTGCGTTCGCTCCCACAGGCTCATCAGATCGAGCGGATTGGTGCCGTAACGTTGCCAGGTGTCCAGTGAACCTTGCCTGTTATCCGGTGCAATACAGCGCAGGCAGCACTCCAGAGCCGTCCCGCAGGTTGACAGCGTGACCTGCCAGCCGTCGATGTCGACAACCATTTGCTCGTCGCTGGAGCTGACGGGTTTCAGCGTTCGAACCTCTAATGCCACGTCCTTGAGCAGTTGATAGGCCTCGCGGGTGGAGACCGTGTTGGCGAAGGTTGTCATGCGTGATGTCCTTGTATGAGTCGCAGAAGTGTTGCGTGCGCACTGGTCGCTTTCAAGGTGGGCACAGCAAGTCGCAGATTCATTGCAACCCATCACTCCATCCTTGCTCCCCCTTCGTTTTACTGTCATCGTTCGCGCAATTGGTAATCTTTCTTGTTTGAGAAATTTTTGCGCATGCATGACTTTCCTGTAGCTGATGGTGATATAGCCCGTCGCCAGCAGACCATCACCACCCTCTACAGCGACCATCATTCCTGGTTGCACAGTTGGCTGCGCAAGAAACTCGGCTGCTCGCAACATGCCGCCGACCTGGCCCACGACGCGTTTATCCGCATCCTGCTGCTGGCCGATCCCCATACCATCAAGGAACCCCGCGCCTTCCTGGCCACCACGGCGGGGCGCTTGATGATCGATGGCGCGCGTCGGCGGCGCATCGAAAAGGCCTACATGGAAGCCCTGGCGATCCAGAGCGAAGATGCCGGCATGCCGGACCCGGCGGCGATTCATGTGGCACTGCAGGCCCTGGAACGCATTGCCGAAATGCTCATCGGCCTGCCCGCCAAGGCCCGCGAGGCATTCCTGCTCAGTCGCCTCGACGGGCTGACCTACAGCGAAATCGCCGAACAACTGCAGGTGTCTTCCAGCACCGTGAAGAACTACATCTCCAGTGCGTTGGTGCATTGCTATCACACCCTGCACGGGGCGGACCCGCTGTCGTGAGTTCCGAGCAGATCATCAGTGAAGCCGCCCGCTGGCTGACGTTGTTGCACGACGACCACGTGACCGAGGCCGACCGCGCGGCCTTCGAGAAATGGTGCCAGGCCGATCCACGGCATGCCGTCGCCATCGAGCGCATGCGCAGCCTGTGGGGCAGCCTCGACGAGTTGCCCGCCGCCCCGGCGCGCATGGCCCTGAACCGTGCATTTGCCCCACAGAAAACAAGGTTTGCCGCCCGTAGCACCCAGGCCGTCGCGCTGTTGGGTGTGTTGCTGTGCGGCTGGGCCGGGATTGAGCGCCTGCCGGTGTGGATGGCCGACCAACGCACCAGCGTGGGCGAACGGCGCCAGGTGGCACTGACCGACGGCAGCCAGGTGCAGCTCAACAGCAACTCGGCACTGGACGTGAAGTTTGACGGCCACCAACGGGTGATCGAACTGTTGCAGGGCGAGATGTGGGTCGAGGTGGCCAAGGACGCGCAACGGCCGTTCGTGGTGCACACCGACCAGGGCACGGCCACGGCGTTGGGCACGCGGTTCCTGGTGCGCAAGGCCGAGGATGGCGCGACCGTGGTCACCGTGATCGAGTCCACCGTGGCCGTCAAAGGCACCGTTGCGGGCGACGTGAAAGTGCCGGCGGGGCAGAAGTCCACGCTCCAGGACGGCCGTGCCGGCACCCCACAACCCATCGGCAACGCCGACCCGGATGCCTGGACCCGTGGTTTGCTCAAGGTCGACGACCAGCCCCTGAGCGAGGTCCTGCAAACCCTCGCCGGTTACCGCCATGGGCTGGTGCGCTTTGATCCGCAGGCGCTGCAAGGGATGCGCGTGTCCGGGGTATTCAAGCTCGATGACACCGGCGCGGCACTGGCGTCGCTGGCGGATAACCTGCCGATCAAGGTGGAGTACTTCACGGATTTGGTGGTGGTGATCAAGCCGCTGTAAAAAGTCTGAATAAAAACTGCTCTCATTCATACCCGATTTTCCGACATGGCCGTCATGACTAATAGAACCCCCATTTCCCAGGACTTCTCATGTCGCGCCTTGCTCGTCCTTTACAGCCATTGACCCTTTCAGTGGCGATGGCGTTTGCCGCCGTACCCCTGCTGACCGTTCAAGCGTCCTACGCGGCTGAAAGCGCTGCGTTCTCCATTCCCGCCGGTGACCTGAGCCAGGCCCTCAACAGCCTCGCCGAACAGGCGGGCCTGGTATTGGCCTTTGATTCGAGCCTGACCCGTGGCAAACACAGCAATGGCCTGAACGGGCAATACAATACCGACGCCGCCCTGGCCCAAGTGTTGGCCGGCAGCGGCCTGCAAGCCCTGAAGATCGCCGACGACCGCTACCGTCTCGAAGCCATCCCGCACACCGATGGCGCCATGGAGTTGCAGGCCACCACCATCAGCGGCGCGTACCAGTCGGAAAGCCCCACCGGCCCGGTGTCTGGCTACGTGGCCACCCGCAGCCTGTCGGGCACCAAGACCGACACCGCACTGATCGAAACCCCGCAGTCGATCTCCGTGGTCACCAAAGACCAGATGCGCGCGCAGAACGCCGAGAGCCTCAACCAGATCCTGCGCTACAGCGCTGCCGTGATCCCGGAAACCCGTGGCTCCACCGCCTCGCGTCTCGACCAGTTGACCATCCGTGGCTTCACCCCGGCGACCTACCTCGACGGCCTGCGCATGCCGTCGAGCCGGGATGCCCTGCCGCAAAAAGACGCCTTCGACCTGGAGCGCGTCGAAGTGCTGCGCGGGCCGGCGTCGGTGCTGTACGGGCAGGGCACCCCCAGCGGCGTGATCAACATGGTCAGCAAACGCCCGCTGGACACGCCGTTCCATGAAGTCGGCGTCGAGTACGGGACCTTCAACAAGAAGCGCACGACCTTTGACTTGAGTGGCCCGCTGGACGACCAAGGCGTTTATTCCTACCGCGTTGCCGGCCTGTTCGACGATGCCGACGGGCAGATCGACCACACCGAAACCCGGCGTCAATCCCTGTCCACCGCCTTCACCTGGCGCCCGGACGACAACACTTCGCTGACCTTGCTCGGGCATTTCCAGAAAGACCCCAAGGGCGCGTCCTACGGCTCGATGCCAGCCTGGGGCTCGGTGCTGCACAGCCCGACGGGGCGCAAGATCGACGTGGATTTCTACGACGGCGAAAAAAGCTTCGAGAAGAGTGACCGCGAGTATTACTCCATCGGCTACGCCTTCGAGCATCACTTCAACGATGTCTGGACCGTGCGCCAGAATGCGCGCTACCTGCGCAGCGAAGGGCAATACCGCAGCCTCTACAGCAACTACCTGGAGAGCGATTACCGCACCATCCGCCGCTCGACCATCGCCAGCGACGTGAATATCGACGCCTATGCCCTCGACAACCAGTTGCAGGCCAAATTCGACACCGGGCCGTTGCAGCACACCGTGCTGATGGGCGCCGATTACCAGAACACCAGCACCGACACCAAGTCGGGCAGCGGCGTGTACACGGCAGGGCCTACGCTGGATATTTTCGACCCGGTCTACGGTGCGGCAGTGCCGGTGCCGGCGTACACCAGCGACGCCACCTCGCGCAGCGAGCAAACCGGCGTGTACCTGCAGGAACAGATGAAGTGGGACAAATGGGTGCTGTTGATGGGCGGGCGTTATGACTGGGCCAGCACCGACAACAGTACCCTGGCGATGACCACCCAGAAAAAGACCAAGTCGTCCCAGGACAGCAAGGCCTTCACCGGCCGCCTGGGCCTGGTCTACCTGTTCGATAACGGCCTGGCGCCGTATGTCAGCTACTCGGAATCCTTCCAGCCGCAATCCGGCACGGGCTACGGCGGTTCGACGTTCCAGCCGACCGAGGGCAAGCAGACGGAAATCGGCATCAAGTACCAGCCGCCGGGCAGCAACAGCTTCATCACGGCTGCCATTTTCGACCTGCGCCAGACCAACGTACCGACGCTGGACCCGGATGCTTCCCACCTGTGCAACGGCTCGCGCTGCCAGATTCAGGACGGTGAAGTGCAATCCCGCGGGTTTGAACTGGAAGGCAAGGCCAGCCTGAACGACAACCTGGATATCACTGCGGCCTATGCCTACCTGGATAACCGCATCAGCAAATCCAACAACACCGTGCGTTATGCGCCCATCAGCGACATCGGTGTCGGCCCGGCCATTGCGGCCGAAGGCACCACCACCTACGCGGTTCCGCGTCATACCGCGTCGGCCTGGGCGGATTACACCCTGCACGACGGCACGCTGAAGGGCTTCGGCGTAGGGGCCGGTGCGCGCTATGTCGGTTCTTCCTGGGGCGATACCGCCAACACCCTGAAGGTGCCGGGCTACACCTTGTTCGATGCAGCGGTGCACTACGACATCCCGCACATCAACCGTCAGGGTGACAACCTGCGCCTGGCAGTGAACGCCACCAACCTGGCGAATAAAGAGTACGTCGCGTCCTGCTATTCCTACTCGTGGTGCTGGTATGGCTCGCAGCGTACCGTGCAGGCCAGTGCGACGTATCAGTGGTAAATAAAAAGGCCTAGGCGAAAGGATTCGGGAGCAGCATCGCCAAGACCGAAAAACGTTAGTTCGCCACCGGCTCAATCAGCTTGGAAACCACCGGCGCCTGCCACTGCTCCAGGGCATCAATCAGGGCGCCGGGGTCTGCGTTGAACATCAGCATCCGGCTGTGTTCGACCTTCATGAAGCCCTCCTGCACAGCGTGATCGAGCAGGGCGCGCAGCGGGTTGAAGAACCCCGCCGTATTCAGGCACGCCACGCCCTTGTGGTGTTCGCCGACCTGGGTCAGCGTGGCCGCCTCGAACAACTCCTCCAGGGTTCCCAGCCCGCCGGGCAAGGCAATGAAACCGTCGGCGCAGTCGCTCATGCGTGTCTTGCGGCTGCGCATGTCTTGGGTCACTTCATGGTGGGTAAGCCCGGCGTGGGAATGGCCGCGTTCATGCAGCAACTGGGTGATCACGCCGACGACTTCGCCACCTTCAGCCAGCGCAGCATCCGCCACCACGCCCATCAAGCCCTTGTGGGTGCCTCCATAGACCAGGCGAATGCCGCGCCGGGCGATTTCCCGGCCGAGGGCCTGGGCGCCATTCGCATAGCGCGGGTTGAAGCCGAAATTGGTACCGCAGAAAACTGCGAGGCTGCGCAGGGGAGTGGGCATGGGCATTCCAGGCGGGTGAGGACAGGCTGTCCAGCATGGCGCCACTCGCCGGTGGGCAGAAGAGCCAAGAACCGGCTGGCGGATCAGGCCATGAGTGCGTCCAGGATGCGTTTTCCAAGGGCTTCGGCGATGGCCTCGGACTCGATATTGGCAAAGCCCAGCAGCAGGCCGGGGCCGGTCTGGCCTTGAATATTCCAGTCGCTCAAGGCTTCGGCATAAATGCCGGCCTGCGCCAGGCGTTCCACGCACAGGCGGTCTGACTGTTGTGCATTGAGGCGCAGGATCAAGTGCATCCCGCCCGGCTGGGCGTCAATCGAAATATGCTCGCCCAAGGCCTTGCGCAAGCCCCTGGCGGTGGCCTCCCGACGCTCACCGTAGAGTTTGCGCATGCGCTGGATATGCCGCGCAAAATGCCCCTCGGTCATAAACGTTGCGACGATCGCCTGGGTCAACTCCGGGCAGCCCCCGAGGAAGGTCTGGCTGACATGTTCGAAGCGTTCCACTTGAGCTGCCGGCACCACCAGATAGGCCAGGCGGATGCCGGGGAACAACACCTTGCTGAAGGTTCCGGCGTACAGCACCCGGCCGTCTCGGTCCAGGCTCTTGAGGGCCGGCAGCGGGCGGCTCACGTAGCGGTATTCGCCGTCGTAGTCGTCCTCGATGATCCAGGCCTGCTGGCGACTCGCCCAATCCAGCAGCTCCAGGCGCCTGGGCAAGGCCAGCGAGACACACAGCGGGCTTTGATGGGCCGGCGTGACCACTGCGGCGCGGGCGCCTTTGCCCTGTTGCACGGCCTGGGATACCTGCATGCCATCCGGGTCCACCGGCACCGGTATGGCCTTGATATTCAGGTAATCCAGCAACGGTCGGGTGAACAAGTAGCCTGGGTCTTCCACCAGCACCCGATCGCCCGGTTCCAGCAGTGCATGGGCGATCAGCCCCAGCGTATTGCGATAGCCCGAGGTGACGAAGACCTGCGCCGGCGAACAGTGGATGCCCCGGGCGACCTGCAAGTAGCTGGCAATCGCCGTGCGCAGCGAGTGCAGGCCGAACACGCACGGGTTGGCCATGTCGGCGACCTGGGTGGCCCGCACGCAGCGGGCGGCGATTTTCGACCAGATCTTGCGAGGGAACGCATCCAGTGCGGGCAGCCCCATTTGAAACGGCAACACGGCGGCCTTGTGCCGCACGGCATTGTGGTCGCTGGCCGTCATGGGGCGCTCCGGCAGGCTGGCCTTGATCCCTTCAGCCACCACCGTGCCGGCCTGGCCTCGGGCCTGGATATAGCCCTCGGCTGCCAGCAGCGAATACGCCGTGTCGATGGTGCCCCTGGCCAACCCCAACTCCTTGGCCAGGGCCCGGGCTGCGGGTATGCGTTCGCCCGGTTTGAGCAAACCGTCGGCAATCGCGCTGCGGAACCGCCAATAAAGTTGCCGGTAAATCGGCTCCGCGGCGCCGGCGTCCAGCGGTGAAAAGGCCTTGATCGAAGTGCTCATCCGGCGGCGGGTCCTGTTCAGGTGGCGAAATAATCGTGCAGCGCCTGGTCGGTCTGGCGGCGCGTCTGGGCCAGAGTTTCCGGGCGGGAAGCGGTGCCTTCGACGGTGAAGAAGGTCACGTCATGCAGGCCGATCATGCCCAGTATGGTTTTCAGGTACGGCGTCAGGAAGTCCGGCTGGTGCGCGCGCTCCCCGGAAAACCGCCCGCCTGAGGCGATGGCGACGAACACTGGCCGGTCCTGCAACAGGCCGATCTTGCCCTGGGCCGAGATATCGAAGGTGCGGCGCACCCGTGCGATGTGATCGAGCCATAGCTTGAGGGCCGCGGGCACCGAGTAGTTATGCATAGGGGTGGCGATCACCACAATGTCGGCCAGCTCCAGTTCCTGAACAAGCCGCTCGGACTGGGCCATCGACCCCTCGGACGAGACGTCCACGAGGGACTGCTGGGACGTTGCATAAGGCTCGTCCACCGGTGCCAGGGCATTTGCGGCAATGCCGCGCTGGATCACCTCGGCGTCCGGGTGCCGCTGGCGCAGGCATTCAATGATCTTGAGGGAGAGGGCATTGCTCTCCGACGCTTGCCCGCGAGGGCTGGCACTGACATGGAGGATATTCATGGTGCGTTGCTTCCTGGATGGATGGCCCTCAGTCTACGAACCCCATGACCCATGCCAAAGGGCCAAGAATCATGATTCAGAGTAGGCCATGTCCGCGGGTTCATGGCCTAGTGCTCAAGCCCGATCATGGATCTTTCTGGGTGGGCCATGGCGTCGCAAGATGGCGGCTTCATCCAACCGCTACAGGACTTCACCATGACAACGCGTCTCGACTACTCCAAAGCTTCCCCTGAAGGTTACAAGGCGTTCGGCGGGGTTTACGTCTACCTGCAAAACAGCGGCCTGTCCAAGGAGCTGATCGACCTGGTCTACCTGCGGGTTTCGCAAGTCAACGGCTGCGCCTTTTGCATCGACATGCACTCGCGGGACCTGCTCAAGCAAGGCCTGGCCGTGGACAAGCTGGTGCTGGTGCCAGTGTGGCACGACGCTGGCGCAGTCTTCACCCAGCGTGAGCGCGTGGCGCTGGCCTTTGCCGAAGCCGTGACCGCCAGTGATGTTTCGGACGCCGACTATGCGGCAGCGGCCGCCGAGTTCAGCGACAAGGAACTGGCTGACCTGACCTACGGCATCGCCTTGATGAATGCCTTCAACCGACTGGGCATCACCTTCCGTACCACGCCAGCGGCGGCTGCCAAGGCATAGCCAACGCTGATTCGGTGTGGCGGGGCTGCTCGCCACACACTCACTGTATTTCCTGAGGGCTCATCCCATGGCATGGCTACTGCTCGGCTTGGCCGGCATCCTTGAAATCGCCTTCGCGTTCGCGATGAAGGCCTCGGACGGTTTCACCCGATTCACCCCCGGATTGCTCACCGTCGTGACCGGCGTTTCCAGCGTGATCCTGCTGTCGATGGCACTGCGCACCCTGCCGGTGGGCAGCGCCTACGCGGTCTGGACTGGAATCGGCGCAGCGGGCACCGCGATCCTCGGCATGGCATTGCTGGGCGATTCCACCGCGCCATTGCGGGTTTTGTGCATCGTGCTGATCCTGGCCGGCGTGATCGGCCTGAAACTGGTCTCCGCCAACTAGTGCTGCCTGCGAGCGGGTATTTCTCGGAGATGGCCTTTTAACATTCCCACCCACTCTTTATCATCCGCCCCCAGCAACTCCGGCCATGGAGACGCTCCATTCACTAAGGAAGTCGTAATGCACATTGGAAAAATGCTGGGGTTGGCCCTGATCACGTTGTCGATGGGCGGCTGCGCCAGCTTCACGAAAGACGAAGTGGCACCCGTCACGCTGCCATCGAAGGCCAGCTACGCCAACAAACCGAACGTCTACGTAGACTTCAAGTTCTACCAGGGCGAGCCGACAAATGCCGCCGCGGCCGAAGTCCCACAAGCGCGTGACATGCTCAAGCCACAGCTGCAGAAAGTCCTGACTGACTCCGGCCTGTTTGGTCGCGTGACCCTGGATGAATTCCAGAAGCAGCCAGGCGATTACAGCCTGCGCCTGAAGGTCTACAACCATCCACCGGGTGGCGGCCAACTGGTATTGGCCTTTATCAGCGGCTTTACCTTCACCATCATTCCGGCGCTGGGGACTGATCAGTACACCATGAAGCTGGAATCGGTGGACGCACAAGGCCAGGCACTGAGCACCGGCACCAACCACGACTCGATCAATACCTGGATGGGCATCTGGTTCATCCCGTTGATGGCCAACACGCCGAAAGACGCGGTGACCGATACCTTCACCCGCCAGGTCAATGCCCTGCTCAAGCAAATGGTCGACGGTAATAACCTGAAGTATTCGGCGCTGGATGCCGGCGTGCCACGAGCGTGACACGTAACTGAACGTTTGAAACAGCTGCGAGGGCAGGGTGGCCGATCCTCGCAGCCCAGGCCTTACTTAAGCGCCTTGATGAACAACGGGTCGCTGTACAGCGACTTGAGCAAATCCCGCACCATCGGGTTGTAGGCGTTGGCGGCATTCGGGATCGCAATGAACCCGAAGAACGAACTGGGCCAGGTGTGATTCACTTCCTTGGTCGCGTCGTACACCACGTCATTGCCCTTGAGCAGGGTAAACCGCGCGGCCAGGGTGCCGTTGCCGGAGCCCATGCCTGCCGACAGCGAATTCTTCACCACCAGCACTTGCAGATGACGTTCTGCTTGCGGGTTCAGCAGGCCTGCCAGTTGCAGTTCCTGGGTGATTGCAGCCTGGATATGCGCCGGGATGCTGCCACTGGGCGAGCGGATCGGGTTGGCACGTACAGACAACGAGCCTTCGCCCGATGCGGCCGTCACCTGGGCATTGCTGACGGGTTGCAGCGGCGCTGCTTGCTTGAGGACCTGGACGTTATCGAAGTTCGGCTCGTATTGCGTCATGGTGACGCCGCAGCCTTGCAACAGCAGTGCGAGCAATGGGGTCAACAGTAGAAGCTTTTTCACGGCGTTTCCTTGCGTGAGTGTGGGAGAGCGCCGCGATTATCGTCAGGCAATGGGCCATCGGCAACCAATAGTGGCAAAATGCCTGAGTGGCAGCGCTGTTACTTGGTTCGGTTTCAGGTCGGAAAATTCATCGAGAAGGCAATTTGCTGGCCCCTTTGTAACAAAATTCTCGCCAAAATCACTTTTATTTTCAGGTGGTTAGGCGGGATGCAAATGCGCAATGTTGGAATCATGCTGATCGCCTGTTCCCTGGCGGGTGGGGCGGTTTCGGTTGAGGCACGGGAGCTGCGGGACAACGACAAGTACATGTGCAGTTGGGGGGCTGGCACCGCCGCCCGGGCCCAGGAATTGAAGCTGTCGGGCGTCTCGCTGTACGCCGCGCGGCAGAAGCTGAAGACCTACCAGTTCAAGAAACCCTGGATGCACATGATGGCCATGGGCATCACCGAACAGACCTACGACAGCCGTTCGCGGGTCAAGCCCGAGGTGATTCGCCAGAGTTTTTATCAGGACTGTTTGCGCTACAAGCTGGCGCGTAAATAACCCTTATTTATCCAGCAGCAATTGGAGCCTTGAGAACGACTGGTCGTAGTTGGGCTCCCACGGAAAGCGCCCTTGTTTGTCCGGCCAGACCATTTGCAACGCAGGGAAATCAGCTTTGATCGAGGCGTAGAACCAGCCGGCATAACCGAGGTACTCGCGGTAGTGCCTGCGGTCTACAGGAATGAAGGCGATGCGCATGCCTTCGGCAATATCGTCATAGGGCTTGTAGGTTTCATAGGCGGCTTTTGCACCGGCAAAGCGGATCGCGGCGATGTTCAGCAACTGCTGGGCAATCTGCGGGGGCAGCCCGAATACGATGATTTCCGGTTGGCCGAAGTTGGCGTAGAACCCCAGGGAGTAGGCGAACGAAGGCTCACCGTCTTCAGCCCGCACATGCACATGGTGCCAGCCGATCTTCTTGATATCCGCCAACACCTTCTCGTCATATTCCGAATCTGCCTTGGGCAACTGGAATCCCGGAAGCGGGGCCTTGGCTGAAGTGTTCATCGAGAACAATGAGGCGGCGAAGAGGGCGACGGCGCGAATGATGTTCATCAGAGTCCTTTCTGCGGGATCAGGGGTTGAAAGCGCGATGAGGCTAGCAGTGTTGGGTTCGCTCGGCAAAGTGACCGATGCACCGCCCAGTACAAAATCTGCGTAAGCCTGTCCAACTTCGCCCCGGAGCCCGTCCGCATACTGGCCCCAGGTAATCGAAGAGGCACATGCCATGACCCGCTACGTCATCACCCCCAACGAAACCCCGTCCCTTGCCATCCACGGCGACGACGCCCGCTTCCCGCTGCGCCGGGTGTTCTGTGTCGGGCGCAACTACAGCGAACATGCCCGCGAAATGGGCCACGACCCCGACCGCGAGCCGCCGTTCTTTTTCATGAAGCCAGCTGATGCCGTGGTGCCCGCCGAGGGCGTGATCGCCTATCCGCCGCTGACCGCCGATCTGCACCATGAAGTCGAGTTGGTGGTGGCCATCGGCAAGGGCGGGGTGGACATTGCCCCGGAAGATGCCCTCGCGCATATCTGGGGTTACGGCCTGGGCATCGACCTGACTCGCCGCGACCTCCAGGCCCAGGCGAAAAAGGCTTCGCGGCCATGGGAGTGGGCCAAGGCCTTCGATGAGTCGGCACCCTGCACGGCGTTGCAGCCGGTGAGTGCCGTCGGCCACCCGGGCACTGGGCGAATCTGGCTCAAGGTGAATGGCGAGCAACGTCAAGTGGGCGATCTGGCAGACCAGATCTGGTCGGTCAGTGAGGTGATCAGCCACGCGTCCAAATCCGTGGCGCTGAAAGCCGGCGACTTGATCTTTACCGGCACCCCGGCGGGCGTCGGCGCCTTGCAACCGGGCGATGTGGTGACCGCCGGCATCGACGGCCTGGCCGAGCTGAGCTTCACCCTCGGCCAGGGTTGACGCTACAGTGGTGCCCAGGCCCCCCGAGAAACGCGTATGCCCGGCACCCGCATCACCACCTATGGCATGGAACAACGCAGCGACCGCTCCGACTTCTACATCCGCGACAAGCGGGGCAGGGCGGCGCTGACCAGTCCCCATCGCCACGAATATTTCCAGATCCAGATCAACCTGGGTGGCGACACCGTGCAGCACATCGGCGGTGCGGTGCGCCCGTTCCCGAAAAAGGCCCTGGCCTTTATCCTGCCCCATCGCCTGCACGTGATTCCCCATCCCGACGACGGCGACTTCATGCTGATCAATTTCAGCCAGGGTTTTTTCCTGCCGCAACTGACCTGCGACCCGCTGGACCTGGAAGACATCCCCATCGGCCAGGCGCCGGAGCTGTCGCCGTTCCGCTTCCAGGAGCAGTTGGACTTCATCCTCGACGACGCGGCCTTCGAAGAAGTCAAAACCTGGCTGGAACACATGCGTAGCCTGGACGCCCACCGCAGCTTCGGCGCCCGGGAGCGGCTCAAGGGTTACCTGTTCCAGTTGATCGGGCTGGTGTGCCAACAGTACGCCGAACCGCTCCAGGCGTTCGCCGCCAACAACGCCACCCGGCGTGGGCGCAAGGATGCCCTGGCCCGGGTGCAAGGCTACATCCGCGAGCATTTGCACGAGCCGTCGCTGAACCTGACGGATGCCGCGGCGGCGGCGTTCCTGTCGCCCAACTACCTGACCCACCTGTTGCGCAAGGAAACCGGCAAACCCTTCTCCCAGTTGGTGCTCGACCGGCGCATGCAACTGGCGCGCACGCTGCTGCTCAACAGCCCGCAGATGATCGGCGCGATTGCGCACCGTTGCGGGTTTACCGACGAGGCGTATTTTTCCCGGTGTTTCCGCAAGGCCCACGGGCTGGCGCCGGGGCAGTTCAGGCGGCGTGAGCAGGATTAACGCGCAATCCGGCTGACTGTTTTACAAATCCACCACAACCGATGTGTTTCAATTTACATACAATTGAGCGTCTCATCGGGAGGCGGTGCACATGGGTTCGGTTATACGGTTGGCAACTCCGGGCGATATCAATGCCATTTTCGACATTCGCACCGCCGTGGTGCAGAACCACTTAAGCCGCGAGCAGATGGCTGAGCTGGGCATTACCCCGCAAGTCGTCGCCGACAGCATGCGCGAGGCGCCTTGCGTATGGCTTGCCGAACTGGACGGCAGGCCTGTCGCGTTTGCAATGGTTGATCTTGCCGAAGGCGAGGTGTTCGCCCTGTTTGTATTGCCGTCTCACGAGAACCTTGGGTTGGGCCGCCAATTGATGGCAGTGGCCGAGGCCGCGCTGTTCGAGCACCACGACACGCTCTTCCTGATCACGGATGGGCGGGATCAGATCCGTGCCAACGGTTTTTACCAGCGGCTTGGCTGGGCAGTGGTCGACACGGCCGAGGGCGACGATGTTCGCTATCAGAAACACAAGGTGCAATGAGTGTATGAGTGAGCTGGAACCCCCTCAATCCAACGCCTTGCGCTATTTTGGCGTCGGCGTTCTATGTGTCGCGGTGTTGTTGGGGACTTATTTCGTTCGGCTCAATGCCCAGGTCGACCGGCAGCGGGAAGAGGCGGCGGAGCGCCTGGCGTTATGCCGTCAGGCAGCCAGTGTTTCGCGCGCCACGCCCCAGGACGAACTTGTGTTGGTGGATCCGTGCAAACACCTGTATCAGCACTATTTGAAGAAGCCCACGCACTTTTAATCAATAACCTTATTTTTATCGCGGAATTAAACAGCGAAGTTTGTTTAACGATGCGCTGTTATTGCACCAAAAAGTGGCATTTCCAATAATCGGATCCATTAAAAAAGTGTGGTTATTGAATGACTTAGCGCTGTTTTAATCCGACGAAAGGTTGAAAATTATCTTGTTACAAGTTTTCCCGCTGGGTAATATAGCCGGGCGTTCACCTCCCACGGTTTATGCATTTTTAAATCCCAAGTTTCCATCAGCTACTTGGGATTTTTTTTGCCCGCGATTTGAGCGTTGTATCAATCCTCTACGTCGGCAAACTCTGCGCGCATCCGCCCATTGCGCTTGGCCTGGTACAGCAATTTGTCGACGGCTTCGACAAAGGCCAGCGCCGCGCCGCCCGGCGTTACCGTGCAAGTGCCTACGCCCAGGCTCAGTGTCAGCAGGTCCGACACCGCCGAGTGCTCATGCGCGATCTGCTGCTGGCGGATCAAGTGCAGGCAGCGTTCGGCCACGCGCCGTGCCGACTCGGCATCGGTTTCCGGCAACAACCACACAAATTCCTCGCCGCCGATGCGCGCAATGAAGTCCCGTGGCCGGTTGGCCGCCTGCGACAGCGTGCGTGCCACCTGGCGCAGGCATTCGTCGCCCTTGATATGCCCGTAGAGGTCGTTGTACTGCTTGAAATAGTCGATATCCAACAGGATCAACGACAGCGGCAATTGGCTGCGCTGGGCGCTGGTCCATTCCCGCGCCAGCACGGTGTCGAACATGCGCCGGTTGGCGATGCCGGTGAGGCCGTCCTGGAACGAATACTCCTCCAGCTGCTTCTGCAGGCGAATCAGGTGTTCTTCGGTCTTCTTGCGCTCGCTGATGTCGAACATGAAGCCGATCAGCGCCTGCACCTCGCCGTCCTTGCGCTCCACGTGCACCACGTCGCGAATCCACACGTACTCACCGCTGGCGGTCAGCGCCCGGTAATCGGCTTCGTGGTCGACCCCGGCCCGGGACTGGGAGACGCAGAAGTTGACCACATACTCGCGGTCGTCCGGGTGCATGCGTTCCACCCAGTCATCGACGGTGGCCCAGCTCTGCGGCGTCCAGCCCAGCAGCGCCTCGATCTGCGGGCCGATGTAGCTGAAAGTCATGGTTGCCCAGTCGATACGCCAGGGGATGGCCTTGGTCGATTCCAGCAACGTCTTGTACACAGCACTGTCGGGTTCGATCAAAGGTTCGATGCTCATGCGGAGTGCTCTCGGTGTCGGAAAAAAACCAGAGCATCTTGCCATCATCGCCAGGAAGCAAGCCCTTCGCGCGGCATCGGATAAGAGGGTGTCGGTGTGGTTTTTTTGGCGTCAGCCGGCCAGCGGTTTTAGCCGAAATGCGCACCAAGTATCACTTTTGCATTAATTCCCGGGCAGTTTGAAAAAGCTCATCTACCCTAGACGGATCACGTCCTCCGAGCCCCGTACAGGGAAGGGTGCCCGCATGATTTCGATCGCCGAGTTTCGCCACATCATGGAGTCCGGCTTCCTGCCCCTCGCCTGTGACTGCTCATTGAACAGCGACGGTTCGCTGCGCATCAACATCTTCGACCCGGCCTCCGGGCGCGTCGACCTGCTGCTGCCCCGTGTGTCGCCCCAGGGTCTGGACAGCATCCGTTCCATCTCAAACCTGATTGGCGAACTGCGCACCGAGATCAAGGCCGGGCGCAGGGGTTTTGCAGCGGTCAGTTAGCGGATCAGGAGATCGCTTGTGCCGTCGGGGTAGTCACTACCCCGTAACCGCGCCAGCAGCAATGCTCGCGGTGCCCCGGCAGGAACACGCAGCCGCCAAGGTTCATGAGCAGGACGGCGGCAACCAGCAGTGAAATTCGACGAGACATGGTGATTTCCTCAAGGTGATGGACGTCGCCAACCAACAGAACGCGCCTGTCGATTACCAACGGTTAACCCTTGAACGCGGCCACATGGATAATTCCGTCGCGGCCTTTCAACAATTTCATCAACTCCCCGCAAACCCTGGGCAATACTGGCCCTGCCTGCCGTCCTGAGCGGTCGCGATAAAAAGTTCTTTTTGTTGCGACGGATTTTCGGACACCTGCCGTTCAACCCTACAACTGCGATCACTGGCGATCGCCGATGAAGGAGTTGTCATGAGACTTGCACGACCGCTGGCCAAATTACGTTATGCCTTGTTGATCCCGCTGGCACTGGCCGCCCTGGTCAGCACGCCGACCTTTGCCCAGACCGAAGTGATCATCCGCGAAGCGCCACCGCCGATGCGCGTCGAGGCCGTTCCCGTCGAACGCCCTGGCTATGTATGGGATCGCGGGCACTGGCGCTACGAAGGGCGCGGTTATGCCTGGGTACCGGGCCACTGGCAGCCGGTGATGCGCAACGCCCGTTGGGAACCTGGCCACTGGGAATCGCGCGGCCCCAACTGGTACTGGAGAGAAGGGCACTGGATCCGCTGAGCATTCCGTCAACCTGACCCTTAGCCACCGGACCGAGACTTGCCCTATTGAAAGACACTGATCCGGACGTTGAGCTGTTGGCCCGCATCGGTAACAACGAACCGGCGGCCATCAACGAAATGGTGACGCGCAAACTGCCGCGTTTGCTCGCGCTCGCCAGTCGGATCCTCGGGGATGCCGACGAGGCCAGGGACGTGGCCCAGGAAAGTTTCCTGCGTATCTGGCGCCAGGCTGCAAGCTGGCGCAGTGGCGAAGCGCGTTTCGACACCTGGCTGCACCGCGTGGCACTCAACCTGTGCCACGACCATTTGCGTCGGCGCAAGGAGCGCCCGCTGCACGATGAGGAGGCGATGAGCGAGGTGGTCGACACAGCGCCTGCGCCCGATGAACAGCTGGAAGCGGCCGCCCGCAGTGAGCGCATGGCGGCGGCGTTGGCGTCGCTGCCTGATCGCCAGCGTGAAGCGATTGTGTTGCAGTATTACCAAGAGCTGTCGAATATCGACGCCGCGGCGCTGATGAACATCAGCGTCGAGGCACTGGAGAGCTTGCTGTCACGGGCCCGGCGCAACCTGCGCAGTTACCTTGACGACACACCCGGGCCCGCCCGCCCAGGAAGGGGAAAACCATGACGCCTGAACGATTTGCCCAATTGGCCGAGGCTTACGGCGGCCACTTGCACCGTTGGCCGCGCGCCGAACAGGCCGAGGCCCAGGCCCTGCTGGACGCAGGCGATGCCAGCCTCCTTGAGGTGCTGCATCAGGCGCGATGGCTCGACGGCCAGCTGGACGGCTATCAACTGGCACCCGTCGACCCGGCGCTGGCGCGGCAGATTCGCCAATCGTTTCCCCAGCGCCAGTCCTTCTGGGCGCGCTACGCCGGCTGGCTGTCGCCGGCCGGTTTTGTTGGCGTGGGCATCGCCGGGGTCGCCGCCGGAATCCTGGTGGCGTCGTTGAGCGTGCCGTTGCCCATGCTTGGCCCTGAAGTACTGCCGAGTGTCTTCGACCAGGGCGACGCCGAAGTCGTCTTCACCGTCAACGCCGAGGAAAGCGAGCAATGACCCCGTCACCCAAGTACCTGAAGCCGCTGCTGGTTGTGTCGGTGTTGTTCAACGTGTTTTTGATCGGCGGTGTCGGCGGTGGCTTGTACCATTGGTTGGCGAACACCAAGCCCGCCGAGGCGGTGGTTAACCAGCATGGCCTGCGCCAGGCGATGGTCAAGCTGCCGCCGGAACGGCGCAAGGAACTGCGCCAGTTGTTGCGCCAGAACCGCGCCGACAGCCAGCCGCTGGTGCTGGCCGGGCGTGAGGCGCGGCTGGACGTGATCAAGCAACTGGAGGCGCCGACTCTCGACCGTGAGGCGTTGGTGACGGATCTGGGCAAGGCCCGGGAGGCGGACATGGCGCTCAGGGCGCTGGTGGACAACACCCTGGCGCAGTTCGCCAGCACCTTGCCCCGGGATGAGCGGCAGCGGTTGGTGGAGGCGTTGTATATGAAGGGGCAGGCGAAGGGCAAGGTCGCCAAGAGCCACTGAAGATCGTTCCCACGCTCTGCGTGGGAATGCCGCCCCGGACGCTCTGCGTCCAGTTGGCGATGCAAGGTTCAAGTCTTGCGCAGTGGTGACGCGGAGCGTCACGGTATGCGTTCCCACGCAGAGCGTGGGAACGAGCATTAATCACCGAGACGGGCGACGGATTTCCCGGCTGGCGGCGTTTAACCCGGGTAGGCCCGCCACTCAGGCGAAGGCCAGTCTCATTGGGGAACCGTGCCATGTCCCGCCTATTCAAAGCTACGCTGGCCGCCACGTTGATGGCGGCTGCGTTATCCGGTTGTATTGTCGAGCCTGTTCATCCGCGGCGCCCGCCGCCTTTGGTCGAGGTGGTGCCGGTGGCGCCGGCGCCAGGGTATCAGTGGGTGCGGGGGCACTATCGCTGGGGGAACGGGCAGTGGTTATGGGTGCCGGGGCATTGGCGGTACTGATCCACCACACGTTCAACTGCGACACCGAAACCCTGTGGGTGCTGGCTTGCCTGCGATGGCATCACCGCGGTCTTACTGACAGACCGAGGTGCCTGCATCGCGGGCAAGCCCGGCTCCCACAGGTGATAGGGGCTCTGTCAGGACTTTCCTGAACGTCTCCACCAACGGCCGCAAGTTGATCCGATGCCACGCCGCCCACAGCGGCGTGGTGTAGGTCAGCCACGGCAGTTCTCGCAGCACAACGCCCGGCGGTGCATTGCGGCTCAAGCCCTTTTGCACCATCGCGACACCTAGCCCCGACGCCACCAACCCCAACGCGGTAAACGGCTCGCTGGCTTCCATCGGAATCTGCGGGGTAAACCCTGCCCGAATGCACGCCGCAACAAAGTCATCCGCCGGGTTTGCACCCGCTTTGCGCTGCACGCCAATCCATTGCTGCTCGGCCAGATGCTCAGGCAGCAACTCGCTGACGCTGGCCAGCGGATGCTGCTCGGGCAGCGCCAGCAGCATCGGATCGTCCAGCACTTGCAATGCCATCAGGTCCGGGTCATCCGCCGCCGGTGGTTCACCCACCAGAGCGATATCCAGGCTGCGTTGGCGCAGGCCTTCCAGTTGCTCGATGGAGGGCAGGTTGTACAGGGCGATATGCACGTTGGGCCGCGCGTCACGCAGTACCTTCAGGGCGTTGGGCAGCACCCCCGCGTGCATGGCGTTTTCGATGTAGCCGATGCACAGTCCGCCTTCTTCGCCTTTACCCAATCGCCGGCCCAATGACTCCAGGCGGTTGGCGTGGGTCAGCAGCGCCTTGGTTTCGGCGAGGAACGTCTGGCCGTCGCGGGTCAGGCGGATGCGCTGTTGGCTGCGCTCGAACAGGGTCAGGCCCAGGCGCTCTTCCAATTGGGCAATCTGCCGGCTCAGGGGCGATTGGGAGATGTGCAACCGTTCGGCAGCACGCCCCACGTGTTCTTCTTCAGCGACTACAACGAAGTAGCGCAATTGGCGGAAGTCGATCATGTCAGACCTTAAGGGACTCAAGTTGGTCGCAGTATGTCTTGGACGGTCCGATCTCTGCAATCTACGATCTGCTCAACGGTCAACACAGCGACCTTGAACAATCTTGAGGATTTACCCCATGAGCTTGAAAGACAAACTGCCCGGCGTGCTGGGTTTTGGCACCGCCCCCTTGGGCAACATGTTCCGTGCGATTCCTGAAGAGGAGGCGCAAGCCACCGTTGAAGCAGCCTGGAACCAGGGCGTGCGTTACTTCGACACCGCACCGTTCTACGGCTCGGGCCTCTCGGAAATCCGCCTGGGCCAGGCCCTGTCCAAGTACAACCGTGACGACTATGTGCTCAGCACCAAGGTCGGCCGGGTGATCCTGGATGAAGTGGAAGAAAGCGCCCGCGACCTCGGCGAGAAAAGCGGCGTGTTTGAACATGGCCGGCCGAACAAGATGGTCAACGACTACAGCGCCGATGCCACCCTGCGCTCCATCGAAGACAGCCTCAACCGCCTGCAAACCGACCGCCTCGACATCGTGTGGATTCACGACATCGCCCAGGATTTCTACGGCGATCAATGGCTGGACTACTTCAATCAGGCGCGCACCGGTGCTTTCAAAGTACTGACCCGCCTGCGTGAAGAAGGCGTGATCAAGGCCTGGGGCCTGGGCGTCAATCGGGTCGAGCCTTGCGAGTTGACCCTGGACCTGGCCGAAGCCCAGCCCGACGGTTTCCTGCTTGCCGGTCGCTACACCTTGCTCGACCATGAACGCGCCTTGCAGCGCTTGATGGAGGCAGCCCAGGCGCAGAACGTCGAGATCGTGGTCGGTGGCCCTTACAGCTCCGGGATCCTGGCGGGCGGCGCACATTTTGAGTACCAGAAAGCCAGCCCGGCGATCATCAGCAAGGTCGAGCAGATCAAGGCGATTGCCGCGGCCCATGGCGTGAGTGTGAAAGCCGCTGCACTGCAATTCTCCCTGGCTCACCCGGCAGTGGCCGCAGTGATTCCGGGTGCCAGTCGTCCGGGGCGCATTGCTGAAGACGTCGCGGCGTTGTCAGAGAAGATTCCCGCAGCCTTTTGGCAGGCCCTGCGCGAGGCACGATTGATTTCGGCCCGTGCACCGCTGCCGCTCTAACCACAGGAACGCGAACATGAAAATTGATATCAGTGGCAAAGTCGCAATCGTCAGTGGCAGCACCGCCGGCATAGGCCTGGGCATCAGCCAGGCGCTGGCGCAATCCGGCGCTACGGTGGTGGTGATCGGGCGTGAATCGGGCAAGGTCGACGAGGCGCTGGCGACCATTCGCCAGGCCGTGCCCGGCGCGGATCTGCGTGGGCTGGTGGCGGACCTCGGTACGGCCGAGGGCGCTGAAAAGCTGTTCGCCGCCGAGCCGCGCGCCGACATCCTGGTGAACAACCTCGGGATCTTCAACGACGTCGATTTCTTCGACGCCCCCGACAGCGAGTGGACGCGTTTCTACGAGGTCAACGTGATCTCCGGTGTGCGTTTGTCGCGGCATTACACGCCGGGCATGGTCGAGCAGGGCTGGGGCCGGGTGATCTTTGTGTCGTCGGAATCCGGGGTGGCAACGCCGGCTGACATGATCAATTACGGCGTGACCAAAAGCGCCAACCTGGCGGTGTCCCATGGCTTGGCCAAACGCCTGGCGGGCACCGGGGTGACGGTCAATGCGATCCTGCCGGGGCCGACCTTTACCGATGGCCTGGAGCACATGCTCAAGGACGCCGTGGCCAAGTCCGGGCGCAGTGCGCGGGACGAGGCGGATGTGTTTGTGCGCAATGCGCGGCCGACGTCGATCATCCAGCGCGCAGCGAATGTGGATGAAGTGGCGAATCTGGTGGCGTACATTGCTTCACCGTTGTCCTCTGCCACCACCGGTGCCGCGTTGCGGGTCGACGGCGGTGTTGTCGACAGCATGGCGATCTGATTTTTCTTGAATGGTTTGGAGTGTTAATCGTGGCAAAAGCATCTGCTGTTATTGAAATCCCGGTTTCGGCCGAACAGGTTTGGCAATTGGTCGGCGGCTTCAATTCGCTGCCGGACTGGCTGCCCTTTATCGTCAAGAGCGAGCCGAGTGAAGGCGGGCGCGTGCGTCATCTGCAAACGGCGGATGGCGGGGTGGTGGTGGAACGGTTGCAACGCTTTGATGATGCAGCGCGTACCTACAGTTATTCGATCAGCGAGTCGCCGTTTCCGGTGAGTGAGTATCTGGCGACGTTGAAGGTTGAGGCGCTGGGTGACAGCTCCGCGAAGGTGACCTGGTCGGGCGTGTTTACTCCGGTGGCCGGTGTGACGGATGCGGCGGTGGAGGAGTTGTTTACCGGTGTCTACAGCGGTGGGCTGGATGCGTTGCGGGGTAATTTTCCGGGCTGAATGAAGATCAAATGTGGGAGCGGGCTTGCTCGCGAATGCGGTGGATCAGTGCCAGATGGGTTGACTGACACTCCGCATTCGCGAGCAAGCCCGCTCCCACATTGGTTTTGTGGTGTTCTTCAGGCTCAGGCTCAGGCTCAGGCTTCGGGCATCAGTTGTTGGCGGCATTCGAGGATCAGCTTCGCGCCGCCTCGTTCGCTGCTGCCGACTTCCAGCTTGAAACCGTGCAGGTTGATGATCGCGGCCACAATCGACAGCCCCAAGCCAAACCCGCCTTGTTGCTGATTGCCTTCGTCCACCCGGTAAAACCGCTGGAACACTGCCGCACGTTCAGCTGCGGGAATCCCGGGGCCGGAGTCGAGGACTTCAATGCGGGTGCTGCCGGCATCGTTCACGCCGCGCAAAATCACTTCGCCGCCCGGCGGGGTGAACTTGATCGAGTTGCTCAGCAGGTTGGCCAGGGCTTCGAACAGCAGCGCGCGGTCACCGGTGATCCAGGGCAATGAGTCCGGCACTTGCAGTAGCAGTTCCATCTCGCCTTCTTCTGCCAGGGGCAGGTAGAAGTCGTGGAGTTCCTGCAGCAAGGGCAGGGGATCAAGCACCAGGAAGCCCGAGCGGCGCTGATGGTCTTCCAGTTCGGAAATCCGCAGCAGGCCGCGAAAACGCGCCATCAAGGTGTCGGTCTCGGCGATGGCCGCGTCCAGTTGCAGGGCGTGGGGCGCGTCTTCATCAGCCTGTTGCTGGATTCGGTACAGCTGCGCCCGCAGGCGTGTGAGCGGGGTGCGCAAGTCGTGGGCGATGTTGTCGCACACGCCCTTGACCTCGTTCATCAGCTTCTCGATACGGTCGAGCATCGCGTTGACGATGGCCGCCAGCATGTCCAGTTCGTCGCGTCGGTCGGACAATGGCAAACGGTGGGTCAGGTCGCCGGCCACGATGGCTTCGGCACTCGCCTGGATCCCGCGAATCCGCCGCAACGGGCGCCGCCTGAGCAGGTGCCAGCCGGCCGCGCCGGGAATGATCGTCAGGGTGATCCCCCACAGCAAGGCGTGCAGGATGATCCGCGTCACGCCGAACAGCGAGCCGTTGGCCCGCACCAGGATCAGCCAGCGGCCGTCTTCGGTGTGGGTGGCTACGGCGTCGCAGCTGTCGCGCGGCAGTTTCGGGTCGTCGGAGTCGATGCAGTTGGCCAGGGCGTGGATGTGTCCGTCCATTGGCAGGTCGGGCGGTATCACGCGGATCGGGCCGCTGATGGGGTTGAACTGATTATCGAACAGGCCGTAGGCGTCAACGCCCTTCATGTCGAAGGTCATGCTGGTGGTCAGGGCTTCCACCAGCTCTTCGCCGTCAAACCGCTGGAACAGGTGCTGGCGCTGCATCAGGGAGTGGCGTGAGAGGTCGCCCAGGTAACCGGACACCTCGTAGTACAGCACGCCCATGAGGATGCAGCTCCAGGCCACGAACAACGAACTGTAGAGCGCCAGCAGCCGGCTGCTGGAAGAGCGCCAGCCTTTAGAGGGGTTCAGCAATGACATACCCGGAACCTCGTACCGTGCGGATCAGCGGCGTGAGGCCCGGCGGGTCGATTTTTTTGCGCAGGCGACCGATGTGCACGTCGATCAGGTTGGTGCCCGGGTCGAAGTGATAACCCCAGACTTCCTCGAAGATCATCATCCGCGAGAGGATTTGCCCGGTGTTGCGCATCAGGAATTCCAGCAGTTTGTATTCGGTCGGCAACAGGCTCAGGGGCTGTTCGGCACGGCTGGCTTCACGGCTGATCAGGTTCAGTTCCAGATCCGCCACGCGCAACGCAGTTTCGAACTCCTTGACCGTGCTTTTGCGCCGCAGCAGCACTTCGACGCGGGCGGCCATTTCGTCGGAGGCGAACGGTTTGGTCAGGTAGTCATCACCACCGGCCCGCAGGCCACGTACCCGTTCATCCACATCGGAGAGGGCGCTGATCATCAGGATCGGCGTGGATACGCCGATGGTGCGCAGGGTGGTGACGATGGCCAGGCCATCCAGTTCCGGGAGCATGCGGTCGAGGGTGATCAGGTCGTAATCACCGCTGACGGCACGGACCAGGCCTTCGCGGCCATTGTCTACCCAGTCTACGTCCAGTCCATGGCTACTCAGCTCGGCAACGATCTCGCGGGCCGTTACGGCGTCGTCCTCGATGGTCAAAATGCGGGTCATAAGGATTACCTGGTGAGCGATTCACACTGAAGTGCGGGCATTTTGCCAAGAAATGATAGCCCGCTTCCTAAATAAAAATTTATGTAGGCACAAACGACACAATTCACCATAACCCGCTGAATCTGAACGAACGCTGTGTGTGTAGGATTTTTTGCATGCCATGGGGGGCGTACGGGTTATTTCCTACGAGGAATGCAATACGCCCGCCGCTCCGGGCCATTTCTTGCAAGTTGCATGGTTCAAATTAGTTCAACTTAATTAAGTTGTTGAAATATATGAAGTTTTAATTTTCGAGCTTCTGGCACGTCGCCTGCACTGTCCCTTTTGAGACTTGTAACACTATTTTTCATGCCTGGAGCAAAACAACAATGATTACATCCTCATCCACGCTGCAAGAGTCGAGCACGCTCTCCGGGGTTTCCTGGGGCGCGATCTTTGCCGGGGCCGCTGCCGCGGCTGCGCTGTCCTTGATTCTGGTACTGCTGGGCTTCGGCCTGGGCTTTTCGGCGGTGTCGCCGTGGGCCGACAGTGGCATCAGCGCCAAAGGGCTTGGCATTTCTACCATTGTCTGGCTGGCGGTTACGCAAATCATCGCGTCGGGGATGGGCGGTTACATCGCCGGTCGCCTGCGGGTGAAATGGGCCAATATGCACGGCGATGAGGTGTACTTTCGCGACACCGCCCATGGCTTCCTGGCCTGGGCCGTGGCGACACTGGTGACGGCGGTGCTGATCGTCGGTTCGGTCAGCAGTGTGGTCAGCGGTGGTGTGAAGGCCGGTGCCAGTGTGGCCTCGGGTGCCGTCAGTGGCATGAGCCAGGTGGCTGGCGCTGCCTCCAAGGGCGAAGACTTTGGCTACTACGTCGACAGCCTGTTCCGTGATGATCGCCCGGCCGCCGTCAGTGATGACGCGGTGCATGGTGTGGTCGCTCGCATCTTCGCTCGTACCGTGAGCAACAATGGTCAGCTGGCACCTGAAGACCGTGCGTACCTTGCACAGTTGATCAGCCAGCGGACCAACCTCAGCCAGGCCGATGCCGAGGCGCGTGTTGACCAGGTCTATGGCCAGGCTCAAAAAGCCCTGGATGACGCCAAGTTGAAAGCCAAGCAGGCTGCCGACACGGCTGCAAAAGTGGCTGCCTACACGTCGCTGTGGACCTTCGTGGCGCTGTTGATCGGTGCGTTTTTTGCCAGCCTCGCTGCAACCTTTGGTGGTCGTCGCCGGGATGCCGTGGTGTATCTGGAAACCACTCCCCACACCACTTCCGTTCGTTAATTCAAGGAGAACGTCATGCGCTCATTACTGCTGTTTTTCCTCGGTGTGCCTATCCCGGTCATTATCCTGATCGCGATCTTCATGCACTGATCCTCAGGCTTGCTCGGTCCCCATGTGGGAGCGGGCTTGCTCGCGAAAGCGGTGTATCAGTCACATATGGATTGGCTGATACACCGCTTTCGCGAGCAAGCCCGCTCCCACATTTTGTTTTGTGTCGTTGCTGCATTCCGGGCGAAGGCGAAATCTCCGGATTTTGTTAATTGTTGCTTAACCGTCTTTTGGCTAAGCTCCCGTCCCATGAGCCGCTATCTGCGTTTTTTCCTGGTCCTGCTGTTGAGTCTTGCGCTTCCCCTGACCGGGATGGCGGGTGTGCCGTCGAGCACCGAGCCGTGCCCGATGCAGATGTCCGACATGCAGATGATGAGCGACATGGCCCCTGACTGTTGCCAGGACGGCGCAGCCGCCGATCACAGCAAAAGCTGCAAGCCCGGCCAGGAGTGCAAGACCGGCGGCATGCTGCAATTGTCGATGCCGGTGCTCAAGGCCCCGGTAACTGCCTCCAATGCGCTGGTCGTCAGCGTCTCTTCCGACTTCATTCCCGACCGCACGCCGTCCGGCGTCTGGCGCCCGCCCCGTCGCTGAATCCTGTTGCACCTGAAGACTCGTCCCTGAACCGGGACGGCCTTGCTGTGGGCCGCGTAAAGCGGTGCACAGCGCAACAGAACAGGACACTTCAAGATGAATTTCCTATGCGTGCGTGCCCTGGTGATGGGCGTGCTGGCGTGGCCGACGCTGGCGTCTGCGCTGACCCTGGATGAGGCCTTGCGCCTGGCGCAAAACAACGCGCCGTCGCTGACGGCTGAATCCTCCAAATTGCAGGCCGCGACCCAGGCGGCGATTCCGGCCGGCGAACTGCCGGACCCGAAACTGGTAGTAGGCCTGCAAAATTTCCCCGTCGGCGGGCCCAATCGCGGCACGTTGTATGGCGATGACATGACCGAGCAAATGATCGGCATCCAGCAACAAGTGCCCAGCCGCGACAAGCGCAAGGCACGGGTTGAGTTGGCGTCGGCCAGCGTGGACACGGCTGCCGCCGAAGGCCGGATCGAGCGCTTGAATGTGCGTCAGGCCACCGCCCAGGCGTGGATTCGCGCCTATGCGGTGGAGCGTAAAGAGGCGCTGTTCAAGGACTTCTATCAGCAAAATCGCCTGCTGCAAGACACCGTGCGTGCGCAACTGGCCGGCGGTCGCGGGCAGCCTTCCGACGTCGTGATCCCGAAGCAGGAAGCGGCTGACCTGGCCGAGCGCGAGGATGAGCTGATCCAGCAACGCGCCCAGGCCCGGGCGGCCCTCAAGCGCTGGATCGGCTCGGCCGCCAGTGAAGCCCCCAGCGGGCAATTGCCGAACTGGAAAATCGACACCACCGGCTTCACCCACAACCTGCACCAGCACCCGGTTCTGCAAGCCTTTGCACCGCGCACCCGCGAGGCCGAAGCCCGGCTGAACGAGGCCAAGGCGCAAAAGACCTCGGACTGGAGTTGGGAAGTGGACTACCAGCACCGAGGCCGTGAGTACGGCGACATGGTCAGCCTGCAATTCACCTTCGATTTGCCGATCTTCCCCGGTCGCCGACAAAACCCCGGTATCGCCGCCAAGCAGGCCGAACTCGACCAACTGGACGCCGAACGCGAAGCCAAGACCCGTGAGCATACCCAGGAACTCGAAGACGACCTGGCCAACTACCAGCGCCTGGACCGCGCCGTGCAGCGCAGCCAGGACAGCCTGGTGCCGCTGGCCGAGGAGAAATTGTCGCTGAGCCTGGCGGGGTATCGCGCGGGCAAGGGCGACCTGATGAGCGTGGTCAGCGCCCGCCGCGAGTGGGTCGAGGCGCGCTTCAAACAGATTGATGCCATTGAACAGCGCGCCCTGACCGGCGCCCAGCTGTATTTTGCTTACGGGGAACCCGCCAATGAATAACCGAATCGTGAATATGGCCCTGTTGGGCGGCGTCCTGCTGCTGGGTCTGGGTGGCGGCTATTGGCTGGCGCAGACACGCGAGGCACAGCCGGCCATGGTCGGGACGATGCGGGCGCCGGACGAGAAAAAGGCGCTGTACTGGTACGACCCGATGTACCCGCAGCAAAAATTCGACAAGCCGGGCAAGTCGCCCTTCATGGACATGCAACTGGTGCCGCGCTACGCCGGTGGCGCCGAGGAGAGTGCGGCGATTCAGATCGACCCCAGCCTGACCCAGAACATCGGCGTGCGCCTGGCGAGCGTCAGCCGTGGGGTGCTGGCGTCGAGTCTTGAGCTGTCGGGAATCCTCGCCTTCAACGACCGCGATGTGGCGGTGGTGCAGGCGCGCGCTGCCGGATTTGTCGAGCGGGTTTACGCCCGTGCGCCGGGGGATGTGCTCAAGGCTCAGGCGCCCCTGGCGGACATTCTGGTGCCCGAATGGGCCGCCGCTCAGGAAGAGTTCCTTGCTCTGCGACATAGCGATCCAGGTTTGTTGGCTGCCGCCCGCCAGCGTCTGCGCTTGAGCGGAATGCCTGCCGGGTTGATCACGCAGATGGAGCGCAGCGGCCGGGTGCAATCGGTGATGACCATCACCACCCCGCTGGGCGGCGCGTTGCAAACCCTCGACGTACGCGAAGGCATGACCGTCGCGGCGGGCCAAACCCTGGCGCGGGTCAATGGCCTGGGCACCGTGTGGCTGCAGGTCGCCGTGCCTGAAGCCCAGGGCGCCGCGCTGGCCGTTGGGCAAACGGTCGAGAGCCGTTTTGTCGGGTTGCCGGGACAAGTCGTCAAAGGCACCGTCGCCGCGATTCTGCCGGCAACTGCCATGGACAGCCGCACCGTGCAGGTTCGGGTCGAACTGCCCAACCCTGACGGTATGTTGCGCCCCGGTATGACCGCCCAGGTGCGCCTGGCCCAATCCAGCGGCCAATCGGTGCTGTTGCTGCCGAGCGAGGCGTTGATTCGCACCGGCAAACGCGTGCTGGTGATGGTGGCCGAGGAGGGCGGGCGATATCGCCCGGTAGAAGTCCAGGTAGGTGCAGAAAACCAGGACAACACCGTCATCCTCGCCGGCCTGCAGGAAGGCCAGCAGGTGGTGGCCTCCGGTCAATTTCTGCTGGACTCCGAAGCAAGTTTGAAGGGAATTATCACTCAATCGTCCGGCGGTTTTTCAGATGAGGGGGCCATGGACGGCATGAGCATGCAACCGGGAGCCCGGCCATGATCGCCCTGTTGATTCGCTGGTCGGTGGCCAACCGCTTTTTGGTGTTGTTGGCGACTTTATTCGTGACGGCCTGGGGTTTGTGGTCGATCCAGAACACCCCGGTGGATGCCTTGCCGGACCTGTCGGATGTGCAGGTGATCATCCGCACACCGTACCCGGGCCAGGCCCCGCAGATTGTCGAGAACCAGGTCACTTACCCGATGACCACCACCATGCTCTCGGTGCCGGGGGCGAAGACCGTGCGTGGCTTTTCGTTCTTCGGCGACAGCTACGTCTACGTGCTGTTCGACGAGGGCACCGACCTGTATTGGGCGCGCTCGCGGGTGCTGGAATACCTGAGCCAGTTGCAGGCGCGTTTGCCGGCGTCGGCCAAGCCGGCGCTGGGCCCGGATGCCACCGGTGTCGGCTGGATCTACCAGTACGCGCTGGTGGACCGCACCGGCAAACACGACCTGGCGCAACTGCGCTCGTTGCAGGACTGGTTCCTCAAGTTCGAGCTCAAGACCCTGACCAATGTCGCCGAAGTGGCGACCATCGGCGGCCAGGTCAAGCAGTACCAGGTGCAGATCGACCCGCTGGCCCTGGCCAGTCGCGGCATCACCCAGGCCCAAGTGGTGGAAGCCATTGGCAAGGCCAACCAGGAAACCGGCGGTTCGGTGCTGAACATGGGTGAGTCGGAATACATGGTGCGTGCGTCCGGCTACCTGAAAACCCTGGAGGACTTTCGCGGCATTCCCCTGCGGCTCGACACCCACAACGTGCCGGTGACCCTTGGGGATGTAGCGACGATCCAGCTGGGCCCGGACATGCGCCGGGGCATCAGTGAACTGGATGGCGAAGGCGAGGCGGTGGGCGGCGTGGTGATCCTGCGCAGCGGCAAGAACGCCCGCGAGGCCATCGCGGCGGTCAAGACCAAGCTGGAGCAACTGCAAACCAGCCTGCCGCCCGGGGTGGAAATCGTCACCACCTACGATCGCAGCAAACTCATCGATCGCGCCGTGGACAACCTCAGCCACAAGCTGCTCGAAGAGTTCCTGGTGGTGGCGCTGGTGTGCGGGATCTTCCTGTGGCACCTGCGCTCCTCGCTGGTGGCGATCATTTCGTTGCCGGTGGGGGTGTTGATTGCCTTTATCGTCATGCGCTTCCAGGGCATCAACGCGAACATCATGTCCCTGGGCGGGATTGCGATTGCCATCGGCGCGATGGTCGATGGCGCGGTGGTGATGATCGAGAATGCCCACAAGAAAATCGAAGCCTGGCACCACGCGCATCCGAACCAGGAATTGAAGGGGGAGGCGCATTGGAAGGTCATCACCGATGCAGCAGTGGAGGTGGGGCCGGCGTTGTTTTTCTGCCTGCTGATCATCACCTTGTCGTTTATCCCGGTGTTCACCCTGCAAGCCCAGGAAGGCCGCTTGTTCGGGCTGCTGGCCTACACCAAGACCTATGCCATGGCCGCTGCAGCGGGGTTGTCGGTGACCCTGATCCCGGTGCTGATGGGCTACTGGATTCGCGGGCGTATTCCCGATGAGCAACGCAACCCGCTGAATCGCGGCCTGATCAAACTCTACCAACCGGCCCTCGACGCGGTGCTGCGCTGGCCGCGCATGACCTTGCTGGTCGCGCTGCTGATGGTCGCCAGTGCGCTATGGCCAGTGTCGCACCTGGGCGGTGAATTCCTGCCGCCGCTGGATGAGGGTGACCTGTTGTATATGCCGTCGGCGTTGCCTGGTTTGTCGACGCAAACTGCCGGCGCATTGCTGCAACGTACCGACCGCTTGATCAAGAGCGTGCCGGAAGTCGCCCACGTGTTCGGCAAGGCCGGCCGCGCCGAAACCGCCACCGACCCGGCGCCGCTGGAAATGTTCGAAACCACCATCGAGTTCAAGCCGCGAGACCAATGGCGGCCGGGCATGACCCCGGAAAAACTGGTGAAGGAACTCGACCGGGTGGTGCAGGTGCCGGGGCTGACCAACATCTGGATTCCGCCGATCCGCAACCGCATCGACATGCTCGCCACCGGGGTCAAAAGCCCGATCGGCGTGAAGGTCGCGGGTTCCAGCCTGATGGACATCGACGCCGTGACCCAGGCCGTGGAAAAGGTCGCCAAGACGGTGCCCGGCGTCAGCTCGGCGCTGGCGGAACGCCTGACGGGCGGGCGCTACATCGACGTGGATATCGACCGCCCGGCCGCCGCGCGTTATGGCCTGAACATCACCGATGTGCAGTCCATTGTCTCCGGGGCGATTGGCGGGGAAAACATCGGCGAGACCGTCGAAGGCTTGGCGCGGTTTCCCATCAACCTGCGCTACCCGAAAGAATGGCGCGACTCGGTGAGCGCGATGAGCAACCTGCCGATCTATACGCCGTCAGGCAGCCAGATCACCCTGGGCACCGTGGCCAGGATCAAGGTCAGCGAAGGCCCGCCGATGCTCAAGAGCGAAAACGCTCGGCCTTCCGGCTGGGTGTACATTGACGTGCGTGATCGCGACCTGGCGTCGGTGGTGAAGGACTTGCGCGAGGCGATCAACCAGAACGTGCAATTGCAACCGGGCATGAGCCTCAGCTACTCGGGGCAGTTCGAGTTCCTGGAGCGGGCCAATGAACGCCTGAAACTGGTGGTGCCGGCGACTTTGCTGATCATCTTCGTGCTGCTGTACCTGACGTTCCGGCGGGTGGATGAGGCGCTGCTGATCCTCGCCACGTTGCCGTTCGCGCTGACGGGTGGGGTGTGGTTGCTGTACTGGCTGGGCTTCAACCTGTCGGTGGCGACGGGTGTTGGATTTATCGCGTTGGCGGGGGTGTCGGCGGAGTTCGGCGTGATCATGCTGCTGTATTTGAAAAACGCCTGGGCCGAACGCCAGGGAGGAGGGGACCAGGCCCTGCTGGAAGCCATCACCGAAGGTGCCGTATTACGCGTGCGGCCCAAGGCGATGACCGTGGCCGTAATCATCGCCGGCTTGCTGCCGATCCTTTTAGGCGGCGGCACCGGCAGCGAAGTCATGAGCCGGATTGCCGCGCCCATGATTGGCGGCATGCTCACAGCGCCCTTGCTCTCCCTCTTCGTCATCCCGGCGGCATATAGGCTAATGCGCAAATCCAAAAGCTAACGACAATCAAATGTGGGAGCGGGCTTGCTCGCGAAAGCGGTGTGTCAGTCGCCAGATGCCGTGGCTGACCCACCGCGTTCGCGAGCAAGCCCGCTCCCACATTTAGACCTCATTCAGCCTGACCCACCGCTCCTCCTTGGCCGCCACCCGAATCGCCGTGGCCAACCGCTCAATCTCCCAAGCCGCCGCAAAATCCGTCCCGTCACTGCCCTTGCCGGCCAACGCCATCACCAACTCATGCACCTCCAGCGTCTTCAGCTCGTTGTACCCCAACTGATGCCCCGGCGCCGGACTGAACGCCGCATACCCTGGCAACGAAGGCCCCGCCAACACCCGCTGAAACCCCTCCTGCCCAACCCGAAACAGCTGCAATTCATTCAGCCGTTCCTGATCAAACAACAACGTGCCTCGGGTGCCACTGATCTCAAAGCTCAGGTGATTCTTATACCCATGCTTCAGCCAGCTACTGCTCACCGTCCCCCGTGCCCCATTGGCAAACCGCAACAACGCATGCACCTGGTCATCCACCGCAATCTCCCGCAGCGTCTCACTCCCGGCGGTGGCAGGCCGCTGCCCGTGCACCGTTTGCGTATCGGCACACACACTCACCACATCCCCCACCAAATAGCGCGCCATGGACAGTAAATGGCTGCCCAGATCCGCCAACGCACCGCCGGCATGTCCCACCTCACAGCGCCACGACCACGGCGACGCCGAATCCGCCATGAAATCCTCGCTGAACTCCCCCTGAAAACTGATGATCTCCCCCAACTCACCGCGGGCGATCAACTGCCGGGCCAAGCCAATCATCGGGTTGTGCTGATAGTTGTAACCCACCCGCGTCACCACCCCGGCCTTGCTCGCCGCATCACGCATCGCGGCCGCCTGCTCCAGGCTCACCGCCAGCGGCTTCTCGCAATACACCGCCTTGCCTGCCGCCAGTGCAGCCATGGCCATGGGGTAGTGCAAATGGTTGGGAGTAGTGATGGCGACAACATCCACCTTGGGATCGTCAATCAACTGCTGCCAGTCGCCATGGGCCTGGGCAAACCCCCAGTCAGCGGCGCAGCGTATTGCGCGCTCGGTATCGGCATCGGCCAGGGCGGCCAGCGTGAGCTTCACCGGCAGTTCAAACACCGCCCGCGCGTTATTAAACGCCAAGGCGTGGGCACGCCCCATAAAGCCTGTACCAATCAGGCCGATTCCGAGTTCGCGCATAGCCGGGTTCCTTCGAATTATTGTATTGAGAAGCCTATTTATGGAATAAATATTCCCAAAACTCAACACATAGAATAAAAATTCATTCTCAAAGCCCACACCTCACCCCGTGGCGAGGGAGCTTGCTCCCGCTGGGCTGCGCAGCGGCCCCAAAAAGCGTAGGAGCGCTGCGCACTCCAGCGGAAGCAAGCCCCCTCACCCCAACAGCCCCCCTCCACGGATCACCGCCGCTGATAGCACTACATTCAGCACCAACCCAAACCCCTCCAGTTAACAAAACATAACGTAGCGCCGATTGTCAGACGATTCCAAAGCCCGCTAGGATGGCCCAGCTTGCCCAAGGCGCTCTAGATTGCAGGTTTCAGGGCTCCCCGCGGCAAGACGACCTAACAATAATAAATGGGAGAAAGGTCTATGAGTGAGCCTGTCATGGGTGTGGTGTTTTTCCGCCCGAAGGCCACGCGCAGGGTCGCATTGCTGGCCACAGCGCTCTCGTTGCTGGGGGTTGTCGCGTTGTCGACACCGGCCCATGCCGCCACAGAAACCACCGCCGCCGCGGTGTTCGCCATTGACTCCCCCAAGGCCGCCAAAAGCCTGATGATCGACGTGGTCCACGCAGGCAAGCGCCTGGTCGCGGTCGGTGATCGCGGGCACATCCTCTATTCCGACGACCAGGGCGCCACCTGGACCCAAGGCAAAGTCCCCACCCGGCAACTGCTGACCGCCGTATTTTTCGCCGACGACCAACACGGCTGGGCGGTGGGCCATGACGCACAGATCCTCGCCACCACCGACGGCGGCGTGACCTGGACCCAACAATTCCAGGACCTCAAGCGCGAAGCACCGCTGCTCGACGTCTGGTTCAAGGACGCCAGCAACGGCTTTGCCGTGGGTGCCTACGGTGCGCTGATCGAAACCACCGACGGGGGCAAGACCTGGGACGACATCAGCGACCGCCTCGACAACGAAGACCAATACCACCTCAACGCCATCGCCCAGGTGAAAGACGCCGGGCTGTTTATCGTCGGTGAGCAGGGCAGCATGTTCCGCTCCCATGACGAGGGGCAAACCTGGGAAAAACTCGAAGGCCCCTACGAGGGCTCGCTGTTCGGCGTGATCGGCACCGCCCAGGCGCAGACGCTGTTGGCCTACGGCCTGCGTGGCAACCTGTTCCGCTCCACGGATTTTGGCAGCACCTGGGAGCCGGTGGAGCTGAACGCCACTCGTGGCGCGCTGGAATTCGGTTTGTCGGGGGCGACCCTGCTGGACGACGGTTCCATCGTGGTGGTGGGCAACGGTGGCAGCGTGGTGGTCAGCCACGACGACGGCCTGACCTTCAGCGTATTCAATCGCCCGGACCGCATTTCGCTGTCGGCGGTCACCGCGGCGGGCAACGGCAACTTGATTCTGGCGGGGCAGGGCGGCGTTCGCGTGGCCAGTCCAACCGGCGCCGAGCCGACAAAACAATAAGAAGGCGGGGACACAATGAGCAGTCATCACAACGACAAGGCCACGTTTCTCGAGCGCCTGATTTTCAATAACCGCCCGGCAGTCATCACGATCTGCCTGCTGGTGAGTATTTTCCTGTTCTGGCAGGCGACGTTGATTCGCCCGTCCACCAGCTTCGAAAAAATGATCCCCCTCCAGCACCCCTTCATCGAGAGGATGATGGAGCACCGCAACGACCTGGCGAACCTGGGCAACACGGTGCGCATCTCGGTGGAAGCCAAGGACGGTGACATCTTCACGAAGGAGTACATGGAGACCCTGCGCCAGATCAACGACGAGGTGTTCTACATCTCCGGCGTCGACCGCTCCGGCCTCAAGTCCCTGTGGAGCCCCAGCGTGCGCTGGACCGAAGTTACCGAAGAAGGCTTTGCCGGCGGTGAAGTGATCCCGCAGAGCTACAACGGCTCGCCGGAAAGCCTCGACCAGTTGCGCAACAACGTGCTGAAGTCCGGGCAGGTCGGACGGTTGGTGGCCAACGACTTCAAGTCGAGCATCGTCGACATTCCGCTGCTGGAGTCCTATCCGGACCCACAGGACCAGGGCAAGCTGCTGGCCCTGGACTACCGCAAGTTCTCCCATGAGCTCGAAGACAAGATCCGCGACAAGTTCGAAGCGCAGAACCCCAACGTCAAGATCCACATTGTCGGTTTTGCCAAGAAGGTCGGCGACCTGATCGACGGCCTGGTGATGGTGGTGATGTTCTTCGGTATCGCCTTCGTCATCACCCTGGTGCTGCTGCTGTGGTTTACCAACTGCCTGCGCAGTACCGTCGCGGTGTTGAGCACCACGCTGGTGGCGGTGATCTGGCAGCTCGGGCTGATGCATGCCCTGGGTTTCGGGCTGGATCCCTACTCGATGCTCGTGCCGTTCCTGATCTTCGCCATCGGTATTTCCCACGGCGTACAGAAGATCAACGGCATCGCCCTGCAATCCAGTGATGCCGACAACGCCCTGACCGCGGCCCGGCGTACCTTCCGCCAGCTGTTCCTGCCGGGCATGATCGCGATCCTCGCCGATGCGGTCGGTTTTATCACCCTGTTGATCATCGATATCGGCGTGATCCGCGAGCTGGCAATCGGTGCTTCGGTGGGTGTGGCGGTCATCGTGTTCACCAACCTGATCCTGCTGCCGGTGGCGATCTCCTATGTCGGCATCAGCAAACGCGCCATCGCCAAGAGCAAGAAGGATGCGCATCGCGAACACCCGTTCTGGCGCCTGCTGTCGAAGTTCGCCAGCCCCAAGGTCGCGCCGGTGTCGATAGCCCTGGCGCTGATCGCCTTCGGTGGCGGCCTCTGGTACAGCCAGAACCTGAAGATCGGTGACCTCGACCAGGGTGCACCGGAACTGCGTCCTGACTCGCGCTACAACAAGGACAACAACTTCATCATCAACAACTACTCCACCAGCTCCGACGTGCTGGTGGTGATGGTCAAGACTCCGCCCGAAGGCTGCTCGCGGTATGAAGCCATGGCGCCCATCGACCAGTTGATGTGGAAGATGCAGAACACCGAAGGCGTGCAGTCGGCCATCTCGCTGGTCACCGTGTCCAAACAGATGATCAAGGGCATGAACGAGGGCAACCTGAAATGGGAAACCCTGTCGCGCAACCCGGACGTGCTGAACAACTCCATTGCCCGCGCCGATGGCCTGTACAACAACAATTGCTCCCTGGCGCCGGTGCTGGTGTTCCTCAACGACCACAAGGCCGAAACCCTCGACCGCGCGGTGCATGCGGTGCAGGACTTCGCGAAAGAGAACAACAAGGACGGCCTGGAATTCATCCTCGCCGCCGGTAACGCCGGGATCGAGGCGGCCACCAACGAGGTGATCAAGGAGTCCGAGCTGACCATCCTGATCCTGGTGTACCTGTGCGTGGCCACCATGTGCATGATCACCTTCCGCTCGTGGGCGGCGACCCTGTGCATCGTGCTGCCGCTGGTGCTGACCTCGGTGCTGGGCAACGCGCTGATGGCGTTCATGGGCATCGGCGTCAAGGTCGCGACCTTGCCGGTGGTGGCGCTGGGGGTAGGGATCGGCGTGGACTACGGCATCTACATCTACAGCCGCCTGGAGAGTTTCCTGCGGGCCGGCCTGCCGTTGCAGGAAGCCTATTACCAGACGCTCAAGTCCACCGGTAAAGCCGTGCTGTTCACCGGCCTGTGCCTGGCAATCGGCGTATGCACCTGGATCTTCTCGGCCATCAAGTTCCAGGCCGACATGGGTCTGATGCTGACCTTCATGCTGCTGTGGAACATGTTCGGCGCGCTGTGGCTGCTGCCGGCGCTGGCACGCTTCCTGATCAAGCCCGAGAAGCTGGCGGGGCAGAAGGGCAATTCGCTGTTCGCCCACTGATCCAACGCTGTTTGCCAAAACGCCGTGGCCTGTGCCACGGCGTTTTGCATTGCGCGGGCTTAGGCCGATGCAACGATTTGACCTATCATGAGGTCTTTCCTCTTGATGATTGATGGTTATGACTGCCGACACCGCTACCTTGCCCGACGCTTTTGAAGACTGCCAGATGGTCGAAATCGATGGCCTGCACAGCTTCGATTTCAGCCTGGATGACCAGACGTTATTGATCATCTGCATGGACGGTCGCGTCGAGAAGCGCTGGAGTTTCACCCTGGAGCAAGTCAAGGCGGCGACCTTTGATCAAACCCTGCAAAGCTGGACACTTACCGATGACAAGGGCGAACACCGCCTGGTCTGCATGAGCGGCGTCACCGGCAACAATAATGACGAGGATGAAGCGGATGATGATGCGTAAATTCTGGCCCCTGCTGATGGCCGGCAGCGTAGGCGCGATGTCGGTCCAGGCCGCGCCGGTGGACACCTATGAATTGCTGGTCGGCAGCTACACCGCCGGCACCAGCGAAGGTATCTACCGTTTGCAGTTCGACAGCCGTACCGGGCAGTTCAGCGGCCAGCCGGTGCTCGCCGCCAAGGCGGCCAACCCGTCGTGGCTGACCCTGTCCAAGGACCAGAAGCACCTGTTTGTGGTCAACGAAAACGGCCCGGGCCAAAAAGACCCGGTGGGGCGCGTCAGCAGCTACAGCATCGACCCGAAGAACCATCAACTGACCCTGATCAACCAGGTGCAGAGCCTGGGCAACGAGCCGACCCATTCCAGCCTGGCCAGTGACGGGCGCTACCTGTTCGTGGCCAACTATTCGGTGCTGGAAGATCCGGGCGGCAGCCTCGCGGTGCTGCCGCTAGACACCGAAGGCAAGCTGTCGCCGCCGGTGCAGTTGAGCGGGCACCCGGCCAGCCGGGTCAACCCGGAGCGCCAGGCGTCCAACCACGTGCATTCGGTGGTGTCTTCGCCGGACGGCAAGTACGTGTTTGTCCAGGACCTGGGGGCGGACAAGATCTTTGCCTACCACTACGACCCCAAGGCCAACCACGAACTGCCGCTGACCCCGGCCGCCCCTGCGTTTGTGCAATTGCCACCGGGCAGCGGCCCGCGGCACCTGCTGTTCACCGCAGACGGTAAGCACGCGTGGCTGACCACCGAGATGAGCGCGCAAGTGGCGGTGTTCGACTACAACGATGGCAAGCTGACCCAGAAGCAACTGGTCAACTTCGCGGATGGCCAGCCGGTGTCCGACAAGGCCGGTGCTGCACTGCACACCTCAAGCGACGGCAAGTTCCTCTACGTGAGCAACCGTGGCACCGCCAACCAGATGTTGGTGTTTGCCATCGACCCGGCCACTGCGCAGCTCAAAGAGATCCAGCGCCGATCGGTGGAAGGTGACCATCCCCGGGAGTTCGCCCTGGACCCCAGCGGCAAGTTCCTGCTGATCGCCAACCAGAAGAGCAACGAGATTGTGGTCGTCGAGCGCGATCCCAAGACCGGTCTTTTGGGCAAGACCGTGCAGAAACTGGCGATTGATGCCCCCAGCGACCTCAAGTTCCTGGTGCGGCAATAAGCCACAGGCCCCGCAGTGCGGGGCCTGACTTGTTGTATTAATACTATTAATAGCGGCTAGTGTTTCAATGAATTTCTAAGGCTAACCCCTCGGGCGTAAGTTTGGTTCCAAGGCCAACACAGGCCACCAAGCCAACCGAACACAAGGGTTACCGACATGAACTTCAATCTTTTCTCGATCATCGCCGCTTCCGCTGTTTCCGCCACCGTAGCGTTGCCAGCCAGCGCCAGTGTTGAAATCAGCAGCAAAAAAACCAGCACCAGCGCCTACACCCAGAAATACCTGCAACAAAGCGCCAACTTCTACGCAGCGCTGGACCACAAAATCCAGAACTGATCTTGAAGCTGATGAAGATCAAATGTGGGAGCGGGCTTGCTCGCGAAAGCGCCGGGTCAGTCTATACATGGGCTGACTGATACACCGCCTTCGCGAGCAAGCCCGCTCCCACATTTTGTCCTGCGACAGTCTCAGGTTTTTGCCATCGCGGCGATGAACAACGGCGATTCCAGGAAGCGTTGCAACCAGCCCTGCAATCGCGGATAGGGCGCCTGGCCAAACCACTCCCGATCCACATGGGCAAACTGCCGCACAAACGGCGCAAGTGCCACATCCGCCAGGCTCAAATGCCCGGCCAGCAAATACTCCCGCTCCGCCAGCAACCCCTCCAGCCTCATCAAAAACACCTCACCCTCGGCCCGATAATGCTCCGTCGGATACTCCGGATAGCGCTCGGCATACTTGTATCGATTCAATTGATGTTTGAAGCCCTGATCATTCTCTTCAATCAGCGCCTGCGTCGCCCGATCATCCCCAAGCAACCAACCCTCAGGATCGTTCTGTGCCAGTGCCCAGCGCATGATCGCCAGGCTTTCATCGATCACCCGGCCATCCACGCTCAGCACCGGCACCGTGCCTTTGGGTGACAACGCGAGCATCTCCGCCGGCTTGGCCTTGAGGCTGACCTCGATGATCTGCACCGCCAGCCCTGAATACCGCAGGGCCATCCGCGCCCGCATCGCATAGGGGCAACGGCGGAACGAATACAACACGGCCTCGCTCACTTGACCTCCAGGGTGCTCAAGCCATTGCCCTGGCGCTTGACCTGAATCTGCACCGGAATCCGCTCGTGCATTTCCTGCACATGGGAAATCACCGCGACCTTGCGGCCCTGGGCCTGCAAGCCGTCGAGGGCGTCCATCGCCAGTTGCAGCGACTCGGGGTCGAGGCTGCCGAAGCCTTCGTCGATGAACAGCGATTCGATCTTCAACGTGCTCGACGCCATCGACGCCAGGCCCAAGGCCAGCGCCAGCGACACCAGGAATGTCTCGCCACCCGACAACGAATGCACCGAGCGCAATTCGTCGCCCATCTCCGTGTCGAGTACCAGCAGGCCGAGCATGCTGCCGCCGCGCTTGAGGCGGTAGCGGCGCACCAGTTGGCGCAGTTGTACGTTGGCGTGGTGCACCAGCAGGTCGAGGTTGTAGGCCTGGGCGATCTTGCGGAAGGTATCGCCGGTGGCCGAGCCGATCAGCGCATTCAGGCGTGCCCAGCGTTGCCATTCTTCGTAGGCCTTGGCGATCTCTGCTGTCAGGGCCTGGTTGGCATCCTGGCGGCGCTGGTCGTCGGCCTGTTGGGCGCGCAGTTCGGCGCAGTGTTTTTCGCCAATGATCAGCGCGGCATTGAGTTCGGCCAGGGCGCTGTCCAGTTGCTCGGCGTCGAGGTTGCCGTTGTGCAGCGCCTGGTGATCCTTGAGCCGCTGTTCGCGCTCTTGCAGCAACACCTTGGCCTGCTCGATGGCTTTTTCGCTGTGTTGCAGTTGCTGGCGTAGCTCGGCCACCTGCGGCTCATCGAAGGCCACCAGGCGCGCCAGGCCTTCGTCATCGAGTTCCGGGTGCAACGCGCGCCAGTCGCTCAGGCGCGTAGTGAGGGCCGCGTGTTCGGTTTCCAGGGACTGTTGGCGTTCTTGCAGCGACTTGAGGTCGGCGGCCAGTTGGATCAACTGGTTGCGGGTGTCCTGCAACTGCTGGTTGGCCTCGCTCTCATGCTGGCGAGCCTGCTCGACGGCCTGGTCCAGCTGCTGTTGCCAGTGCTCGGCGCTGGGGCTTTCGCCCAGCAGACCGGCGAGCTTTTCCTCGGCCGCGTGTTGCAGGGCGCTCTGTTCGGCGAGCTGTTTGTGCAAAGTCTCCAGCTGCTGCTGGCGATGTTGCTGGCGGTCCTGCTCTTTCTCGATGGCTTGCTGGCGCTGTAGCTGCTCGGCCAATTCTTCCTTTTGGTTGTCGAGCTGTTCCAGGCGCTGGCTGACCTGCTGGTCGAGCAACATGAAGGTCGCCGCCGGCTCGCTGCGCAGGCCTTCGAGGGTCTCGGTGGGCAGCAGGCTGGCGAAGGCGTTGAGTTCTTCGTCCAGGCGTTCGCGGTCGTTGGACAGTTCCCGTTGCTGGTCGATCAGTAACTGGCGCGCCTGTTGGCTGGCGTCCTGGGCGGCTTGCAGTTGTTGCTGCAAACGCCCGGCGTTCTGTTGCAGGTTGAGCAGGGCGCCCTGGCGTTGCTCGTCCTGGGTGAGGCTCTGGCTGAGCTGGCTCAGTTGCTGGGCGAGCCAGGCGTCGCGCTTGGCCGCGTCCTGGTTGAACAGCGAGGCCGACAGCGGATGGGCTTCAAGGCTTGGCAGCAAGGCCTGCAACTGGCTGGCGAGTTGCTCCTGTTGTTGCAGGAATTCCTTTTGCTGGGCGATCAGGCCGCCCACTTCGCCACGCAGGTCAGTGAGTTTTTCCTTGAGCACATCCACGGCTTGCTGCGCGTTGGCTTCTTCGCTTTCGTCGTGGCGGGTCAGGCTTTGCAGCATGGCTTCGGGCTGGTGATACGGGTGCTCGACACTGCCGCACACCGGGCACGGCTGCTCATCCTGCAGCTGGCCGCGCAACTCTTCGACGCTGGCACTGCGGGCCAGGCGCTGGCGCTCCAGCAGTTGCTTGGTGACGGTCAGGGTCTGTTCGGCGACGGCCAACTCGGCCTTGGCCTGCAAGCCGCTCTGGTTCAACAGTTCGCGTTGTTGCTGGGCGAGGGTCTGCTTTTGCGTCAGGGCCTGGCTCTGGCTGTCGAGTTGCTGATGGCTGTTCCACAGCCGCGCCAGGTCCTCAAACGCGCGATGTTGCTTGCGGTTGTCCTGGAGCAGGCTGCCGAGCAACTGGATTTGTTCGGCCACTGCATGGGGTTCGGCGCCGGCTTCGTGGTACAGCAGGTCAAGGGCTTCGCGTTGCTCGGTCCATTTTTCACCGAGACGGGTGGCGCGCTCTTCCAGTTGTGGCAGTTCGGCCTGGCCTTTATTGAGGCGATTGCCGATCAGCATCAGCTGTTGCAAGCGGTCGCGGTAGGCGCTCCAGGCCTCACTCAACGGCGCGAGGGCGGCGCTGCGTTCAAGCTCTGCGGCCAGCCTGTGCAGGCGCTCGGCGACAACTTTCTGCTTGTCGAGCAAGCCGCTCAACGTCGCCTGGCCTTCCACGCAGGCAGCTTCACCCAGCTGTTTCTCTTCGCTGCGTTTGGCCAGTTCGCGGGTCAAGTGGGCGAGGGTGGTTTGCTCCTCGAAGGCCTGGCGCAGCAAGGGCACAGCGTCGGCTTGCTGCTTGAGGGCCTGGGCGAGGGCGGCTTGCACGTCGGCCTGTTGCTGTTGCAGTTGGGTCTGGCGGGTGTGCAGCGCGGTTTGTTGCTCAAGGTGCTGCTGGATCTGCGCGGCAAGGGGCTGCAGCTGCGTGGTCAGTTCGGCCTGGCGGGCGAAGTGGTGACGTTGCGGCGCCAGTTGTTCCAGGCGGCTGAGGTCCAGGCGTTGCGGGCCCTGGCTTGCCCAGTGTTGCTGGGCCTGTTGCAGTTGCTCGACCGCGCCTTGTTGACGCTCCTGCCATTCCCGCAGTTCCTTCAGCCAGGTGTGCTGCAACTCGAGTTGCTTGAGTTGCGCCTGCTGGGTCTTGAGCTGTTGCTGTGCGGCGGCCAGCTGCTCGTCGAGTTCGGCGCGGGCCTCGGGGGCCAGCGGGGTGACGCCGGTTGCCTGGTCCTGCAGGTGTTTGTGGGCGTCCCGGGCGTCCTTGGCCTTGTCGAAGGCGCGGCGACCGAGTTGGGTGTAGAGCGCAGTGTCGGTGAGCTTTTCCAGCAGTTCGCTGCGCTCGTTGTCGTTGGCCTTGAGGAACGCGCTGAACTCACTTTGCGCCAGCAACACCGCGCGGGTGAACTGCTCGAAGTTCAGGCCCAGGGCCAATTCCAGCTGGGTCTTGTATTCGGTTTTCTGGCTGGCCAGCAGCTGCTCGCTGTCCAGGTCGATCAGGCTTTGCCGGCTGGCTTGCAGCTTGCCGCTGGCCTTGTCCCGGGCGCGGTTGGCTTCCCAGCGGGCGCGGTAGCGGCGGCCACTGACGCCGACAAAATCCACTTCGGCATAACCGCCGCCAGTGCCCCGGCGAATCAGGGTGCGTGGGTCACCGATGGAAATATCGGTATCGGCATCCGGCATTTTTGCCTGGCCGGTATCGCCCAGGCGCGGCACGGCGCCAAACAGCGCCAGGCACAGCGCATCGAGCAAGGTACTTTTACCGGCGCCGGTGGGCCCGGTAATCGCGAACAGCCCGGCGCTGGCCAGGGGCTCGGCGGTAAAGTCGATTTCAAACGGCCCGGCCAGGGAGGCGAGGTTTTTCAGGCGAATCGCGAGGATCTTCATGGCTGTTCGCCCTCCTGTTGCACTTCCTGGAGCAGCACGGCGAAGTCCTTCAGGGTCTGTTCGTCCACTTCACTGCCGTAGCTTTCCTGCCAGGCGCGGCTGAACAACTCCTGGGGCGTGAGCTGGTCGAGTTCGATCAGGCGGTCTTCCTGGCTGTCTTCACGGCCTCCGCTACCTGCGTATTCAGCGGCGATGCGCACCAGGCGCACGGCCTTGCCTTGCAGGGCGTTTTCCACCTGCTGGCGCAGGTCGGGCTGCGGTTCGTCGAGGCGCACCCGCACTTCCAGCCACGGTTGGCGCTGGGTTTCGGCCAGCAGGTCGATGTCGGGCAGGTCGGCCAGTTGCTTGAGGATGTCGGCCAGGGGCGCGGCTTCCAGGCGTTGCAGGTTGACCGAGCGCGGGATCAGGCGGGATTCGACGCTGACCAGGATTTCGCCGTCCAGTTGCACGTCGAGGATCTGGTGCTGGTAGCCGATTTCCGAGAATGACAGCGGAATCGGTGAGCCGCAGTAGCGAATCCGCTCCTCGCCATTCACCCGCTGGGGTTTATGCAAATGGCCGAGGGCCACATAGCTGACGGTGGCATCGAACAGGCTGGCCGGCAGCGCTTCGGCATTGCCGATGATCAGGCTGCGCTCGGAGTCTTCCGACACCGAGCCGCCGGCCATGTGCGCATGGCTGATGGCAACCAGTGCCTGGCCCGGCTGGCGCTTGGCATTGGCGGCGGCAATCAGCCATTCATGAACCTGGCCGATGCCCCGCAGGTAATCGTCCCCCAGTTGTGCGCCGGTCACTTCGGCCGGGCGCAGGAACGGCAATGCCAGGCACCAGCCGGCAATTTCACCGTCGGCACCGGGCAATGGAATCAGCAGGCGTTCGACATCCAGTTGTCCGTCATCCAGCCACAGCACCCGGCCCAGGGCGTGGGTGCGCAGGCGGCGCATCAACGGCGCCGGCAGTTCGATGCGCGAGCCGGAGTCGTGGTTGCCGGCGATCATCACGATGGTCAGCGCCGGGTTTTGCTCGTGGGCGCTGATGATGAAGTCATACAGCCGCTCCTGGGCCTTGAGCGGCGGGTTGACCGTATCGAAAATATCGCCGGCGATCAGCAGCACATCCGGGCGATGCAGGCCCAACTGGCCCAGCAGCCAGTCGAGGAAGCAGGCGTGTTCGAAGTCGCGTTCCTGGCCGTGCAGGTTTTGCCCAAGGTGCCAGTCGGAGGTGTGAAACAGACGCAAGGCGATCTCCGTAAAAAAGAGGGTGACCGCTCAAGACAAGGTGGCGGTACGCAGAACCGCCAATTCTACTTTGCAAATGAACCTAGTGCGCGTACGCCCTGCTTTTTGTGGTGAGGAGCTTGCGGTGGTGAAGGAGAGTGCTGTGGTGGGGGAGCTTGCTGTGGTGAGGGAGCAAGCTCCCTCACCACAGCAAGCTGTCTCACACTCATTGAGGTGTCTGGCGAAGTTAAACGTCGCGCATCAAAAGGCCGAAACGCAGGTCCATCTCCGCCGGGATCGGCAAATACACCGTATGCCCGTCACCCGGCGCCACCGCGATGGCCTCGCCCTTGGCGTTGTGCAATGAGCCCAGGTCAAAGTGGAAATTCCCCGCCGGGGTCATCAGTTCCAGGTGATTGCCCACGGCAAAACGGTTCTTGACCTTGACCTCGGCCAGTTCGCCGCGCCGTTCACCGGTCAGTTCGCCGACGAACTGCTGGCGTTCGGACACCGAGCTGCCGTTCTGATAGTTCTGATACTCATCGTGCACGTGCCGGCGCAGGAAACCCTCGGTGTAGCCGCGCTGGGCCAGGGATTCGAGGTTGGTCATCAAGCCCCGGTCAAAGTCGCGCCCGGCCACCGCGTCATCAATCGCCTGGCGATATACCTGGGTGGTGCGGGCGCAGTAAAAGTGGGATTTGGTGCGGCCTTCGATCTTCAACGAGTGCACGCCCATGCGCGTCAGCCGCTCGACGTGCTGCACCGCCCGCAGGTCCTTGGCGTTCATGATGTAGGTGCCGTGTTCATCTTCGAAGGCGGGCATCTGTTCGTCGGGGCGATTGGCCTCCTGCAGCAGGAACACCTGGTCGGTGGGCGCACCGAGGCCCAGGGTCGGCTCGGGCGCATAGTGCTGCACGATGTCGCCGGCGGCGTTTTCCACCGCAGGCGTCGCCTGGTATTTCCAGCGGCAGGCGTTGGTGCAGGTGCCCTGGTTGGCATCCCGCTTGTTCATGTAGCCCGACAGCAGGCAGCGCCCGGAATAGGCCATGCACAGCGCACCGTGCACAAACACTTCCAGCTCCATGGCGGGGACTTGCTGGCGAATCTCGTCGATTTCCTCCAGTGACAACTCCCGGGACAGGATGATCCGGCAGATGCCCTGCGCCTGCCAGAATTCGACGCTGGCCCAGTTCACCGTATTGGCCTGTACCGACAGGTGGATCGGCATGTGTGGGAAGTGTCGGCGCACCAGCATGATCAGGCCCGGGTCGGATATGATCAGCGCATCCGGGCCCATGGCGATCACCGGGGCAAGGTCCTTGAGGAAGGTTTTCAGCTTGGCGTTGTGAGGCGCTATGTTGACCACCACATAGAACCGCTTGCCCTGGGCCTGGGCTTCCTGGATGCCGAGGGCGAGGTTGGCGTGGTCGAACTCGTTATTGCGCACCCGCAGGCTGTAGCGCGGTTGCCCGGCGTAGACGGCATCGGCACCGTAGGCAAAGGCATAACGCATGTTTTTCAGGGTGCCGGCGGGGGCGAGCAGTTCGGGGGCGATAACGGGAGGCATGGGTTCGGGTCGCAAAAGGGCGGCAGGGTAGCCGGGCCGGGTGCGCAGTTTATTGATCCAGGTCTAATAAGTAGGGCACTCGCGGGATTTGCAGTGGACTAAACATCAAGGCGCACATGAGCGCCTGGTGTTTTAGACATGGACCGGACATGAACCAAACCAATCTGCAATTCAAAACCCTGCTGTTACTGCTCGCCCTGGTGACCATCGCGTTTATCTGGATTTTGCTGCCGTTCTACGGCGCGGTGTTCTGGGCGGTGATCCTGGGGATCATCTTTGCGCCGATGCAACGGCGCTTCCAGCAACGTTTTGGCTGGAACCGCAATCTCACATCTCTGGCAACCCTGACGGTGTGCCTGATAATCGCGATTCTGCCGGTGATCATCACCAGTGCCTTGCTGGTGCAGGAGGGCGCGACGCTTTACAAGAACGTCGAGAGCGGCAAGCTCGACGTTGCCGGGTATATCGAGCAGTTCAAGAACTTCCTGCCACCGTATTTCCAGCATCTGCTGGACCGCTTCGGCATGGGCAACCTGGAAGGCCTGCGGGAGAAGATCGTCAAGAGTGCGATGCAGGGCAGCCAGTTTTTTGCGACCCAGGCGTTCAGCTTTGGCCAGGGCACGTTTGATTTCCTGGTGAGCTTTTTCATCATGCTGTACTTGCTGTTCTTCCTGCTGCGCGATGGCCCCGAGCTGGTGCGCAAGGTGCGCACCGCGGTGCCGCTGGCCGAACCGCAGAAGCGTCGCCTGCAATTGAAGTTCAACCGGGTGGTGCGTGCCACGGTGAAAGGCAACGTGCTGGTAGCGGTCACGCAAGGCGCGTTGGGTGGTTTGATCTTCTGGTTCCTGGACATTCCCAGCGCGCTGCTCTGGGCGGTGTTGATGGCGTTTCTGTCGCTGCTGCCGGCGGTGGGCGCGGGGATTGTGTGGGGGCCGGTGGCGGCGTACTTCCTGCTGAGCGGGTCGATCTGGCAGGGCGTGGTGCTCGGGTTGTTCGGGGTATTTGTGATCGGGCTGGTGGACAATGTGCTAAGGCCCATCCTGGTGGGCAAGGACACCCGCATGCCGGATTACCTGATCCTTATCTCAACTTTGGGCGGCCTGTCGATCTTTGGCTTGAACGGCTTTGTCATCGGGCCACTGATTGCTGCGTTGTTCATGTCCAGCTGGGCGCTGTTTGTGGAAACCAAACCGCGGGTGCAACTGCCTTAGGCATGAAAGCAATGCGCCATTTTGACCGACAGGGCCTGGGCGGCCGGTAGTGAAGTGAGTGGGCCGCTGATGGCTTCGCCATCGCGTACCAGGTACCAGCAGGCGAGTAGACCCAGCTCCCGGAGAGAGGCGGGAACGGCACTGCCGATGACAGACATGATTTGAATAGTGGGCATGATGACCTCCGATACGCTATGGAGGTGACATTACGGTGCGTGGGCCTTCAGGGAAAATCAACCTGCTCGATAGTCGACATCACTGTTATCGAGCGACCCTCAGTCAGTCGACCACCTGGTCGAGCATATGCACCACTTCCTGTTCACTGAGCAGGCCCTTGCGCACCAGGTTTTCCGTCAGCAAGGACAGGAACTTGGCGTTGCGATGGCCTTCCAGGGCCTTGAGCTCCGTCAGTACGCTATAGACCTTGCTCGAGGTGCAGAGGCCGGCGGTGCGATGTGGGTTTTGCGTGGGCATGGGCAATCGTCCTTGTTGTTATTGGTCGGACAGTGTTGATAGTGGAAGCCTTTTGAGACACAAACATGACAGCGCAGGCCCCGTTCGGGCAAGCGCCTATTGAGATCAATGATGTGGGATTTGGCCACAGCCATTGTCCTTATAACGACCTTGGCGAGATTTATTCAGACCTGCAGGCCAAAAAAAGGCCCCGCTTTTAGGGCGGAGCCTGTTCAGGTGTATCAGTTGAGGCTTACCAGCCGCGACCGTAATAGCCGTGTGGAGGGCCGTAGTAGCCGCGCGGTGGGCCGTAGTAGACCGGCGCCGGGCGATAATAAACCTGTTGTTGCACATACACAGGCGGTGGCGGTGCGTAGTAGACCGGCGGCGGAGCGGCATACACCGGCTGCGGCTGGACATACACCGGTTGTTGCACGTAGACCGGCCGCGATTGACTGGCGACGATCGAGCCGCCTACCACTGCACCAACAACGGCTCCCAGTGCGAGCGGAGCACCCCAACCACCACCGTGGGCGGAGGCCTGTCCTGCCATAGCGAGTGCGCCGATCAGCAAGGCGATCTTGGGGAGTTTACGAATCATGGTCATTCCTCGGTTAGCCCCTGCGCTCATGGTCTGCAATCAATCGACTCAAGGATTGTCGCGGGGATACTTTTAAGACAGCGTATTTCTAAAAAACAGCACAGCCGATAGGTAAAGGTTGTGTAAGGTCTGTATCGGTTGGCTTACACAAGTGGCCGGGCACAGTGCGTATGATCCATGACAACCCGCCGGCGCGGGTATTCCGTCTATCCGAAACCGCCTCTGGAATGGCTTCAAGGAGTTACCGATGCAGATGAACCCCAACAAGGACACCCAACTGTGCATGTCACTGTCGGCGCGCCCCGGGAACTTTGGCCTGCGCTTTCATAACCACCTGTACGAGCAGTTGGGGTTGAATTTCTACTACAAGGCCTTCAGTAGCCAGGACCTGCCTGGCGCCGTCGGTGGCATTCGGGCCTTGGGCATTCGGGGTTGTGGCGTGTCGATGCCGTTCAAGGAAGCCTGTATTGCCCTGGTGGATGAGCTGGACGATTCGGCGCGGGCCATTGCGTCAATCAATACCATCGTCAACACCAACGGCCATCTGAAGGCTTACAACACCGATTACATCGCTATTGAGCAACTGCTGAAGAAGCATGCAGTGCCCAAGGACTCGACCTTTGCCTTGCGCGGCAGTGGCGGCATGGCCAAGGCCGTGGCCAGCGCATTGCGCGATGGTGGTTACGCCAAGGGCGTGATTGTGGCGCGTAATGAAGTGGCGGGCCCGGCATTGGCCCGGAGCCTGGGTTATGAATGGCAGGCGGAGTTGGGGGCTTTACGTCCGCAGATGCTGATCAACGTCACGCCGGTCGGCATGACGGGCGGGGCGGAAGCTGACCAGTTGGCATTTGAGGCCGACGCGATTGATGCGGCCGAAACGGTGTTCGATGTGGTGGCGATTCCCTCGGAAACGCCACTGATCCTGCGGGGCCGCGCTCAGGGCAAACGCGTGATCACCGGTTTGGAAGTGATCGCCATCCAGGCCTTGGAGCAGTTTGTGCTGTACACCGGCGTACGGCCGACGGATGAGCAGTTTCAGGCGGCGGTGGCGTTTGCCCGAAGCTGAGCATCACCGCTGACATTTGTGGCGAGGGAGCTTGCTCCCGCTGGGTTGCGCAGCAGCCCCAAGAGAATGGGAGCGCTACGCACTCCAGCGGGAGCAAGCTCCCTCGCCACTAAAGCTCACTCACCACAAACATTACTCCAGCCGCGAAAGGCGCTCTTCCAGCGCCGCAATCCGCGCTTCCAGCTCTTCGATACGCTCCAGGGAAACCCCACTTCCCGCACCACGCTCCACCGGATTCCCACGTGCCGCCAGGATCGCTTCAATGTCCGCCGGGTCGCCCAGGGCGTGCATGTACCGATCTTCCCGCTGCCCCGACTGACGCGGCACCAACAACGCCAGCCCACGGGCAATCAGGCGTTCCAGTTGATGCACCACCTGCTCGGCGTCTTCAAAGTCATGCATGCGCCCGCTCCGGGTCAGCAGTTCGTTGACCGTCTGCGGCCCCCGCAGGAACAGCAACCCGCTGAGAATCACCTGGGCCGGCACCAGCTCCAGCGCCTTGTCCACCCGATGCTCCCAGCGGTCGGCGCGGCTGCCCATCACCAGCCGGGTAAACCCGCGGCCTTCCAGGGCCCGCAGGCTCTGGCCAACCTGGCCCTGGCTGAGGTTCATCACCGGTTCGCGGCTGGTTTTCTGGTTACAGGCGATCACCAGCGCGTTGAGGGTCAACGGGTAGGTTTCAGGGCTGGTGGCCTGTTTTTCGATCAGGCAGCCCAGGATGCGGATTTCCGTGCTGTTCAGGCGCGGCTCTTCGGAAGTGGTGTCGTGCTCGGTGGTCATCGCGCTTTCCCTAATGCAGTGAGCTCACTAGCCTAATCCTGAAAAAATAAAAGACAAGCGGCGCCGGTGGCCGGCATGTCTATAATCGCGGCTGTTTCAAACCCTGCCACAACTGTCGAGACTGTCATGACTATTTCCCTGTACGCCGCTTCCCTCCCGGTCTTCAAGCAAATGCTCAACGCCCTGAGCGATGTGCTGAACAAGGCCGAGGCCCACGCCACCGCCAAGAACATCGACCCGAACGCCTTCCTGCAGGCACGCCTGTACCCGGACATGTTCCCGCTGGTGCGCCAGGTGCAGATCGCCGTCGACTTCGCCAAAGGCGTTTCTGCCCGCCTGGCTGAAATCGAAGTTCCGAAATACGACGATACAGAAGTCACCTTCGCCGACCTGCAAGCGCTGATCGCCAAGGTCCTGGCGTTTATCGACACCATCACCCCGGCCCAGGTCGACGGTAAAGAAGGCATCGAGATCATCACTCGCCCTGGCACCCCGAAAGAGAAGCGCTTCAGCGGCCAGTCGTACCTGCTGAGCTACGGCCTGCCGCAGTTCTTCTTCCACGTCACCACCGCTTACGCCTTGCTGCGTCACAACGGCGTGGAAGTGGGCAAGCGCGACTACATGGGCGCGTTCTAAGCCTTGTAATAAAAAGCCCGGGGCGGTTCATTCACGAACCGCCCCGGGCTTTTTTTGTGCGCGCAAGGTCTACGCGGCTTGTTCTTCCTTGCCCAGGCACGCGGCAGCAGTGAACAACACATCGGTGGACGAGTTCAGTGCGGTCTCCGCCGAGTCCTGCAACACGCCGATGATGAAGCCCACGGCCACCACCTGCATGGCGATTTCGCTGGGAATGCCGAACAGGCTGCACGCCAGCGGGATCAACAGCAGCGAGCCCCCGGCAACCCCCGACGCGCCGCAGGCACACACCGCCGCGACCACGCTGAGCAGCACGGCGGTGGGGATGTCCACGGCAATGCCCAGGGTGTGCACGGCGGCCAGGGTCAGCACGGTGATGGTGATGGCAGCGCCGGCCATATTGATGGTGGCGCCCAGCGGGATCGACACCGAGTACGTGTCTTCATGCAGGCCCAGGCGCTTGCTCAACGCCAGGTTGACCGGAATGTTGGCCGCCGAACTGCGGGTGAAAAACGCGGTGATCCCGCTTTCCCGCAGGCACATCAGCACCAGCGGGTAAGGGTTGCGGCGCAGCTTCCAGAACACGATGGCCGGGTTGATCACCAGCGCGACGAACAGCATGCAGCCGATCAACACCAAAAGCAGGTGTGCGTAGCCCAGCAGGGCGCCGAAGCCGGACGTGGCGAGGGTCGAGGCCACCAGGCCGAAAATCCCCAGGGGCGCGAAGCGGATCACCATGCGCACGATCAGCGTGACGCCGTTGGACAGGTCCCCCAGCACGGTGCGGGTGGTGTCGCTGGCATGGCGAATGGCGATGCCCATGCCGATGGCCCACGCCAGGATACCGATGAAATTGGCGTTCATCAGGGCGCTGACCGGGTTGTCCACCACGCTCAGCAACAGGCTTTGCAACACATCACCGATACCGCCGGGAGGGCTGACGGCCACATCGTGGGTGGCCAGCACCAGCGAGGAGGGGAACAGCGTGCTGGCGATCACCGCGACCACGGCGGCAGCGAACGTGCCCAGCAGGTACAGGAACAGGATCGGGCGGATATGGGTTTCCTGGCCGTGCTTGTGGCTGGCAATCGAGGCCATCACCAGCACAAATACCAGGATGGGCGCGACGGCCTTGAGCGCCGAGACAAAGACCTTGCCAATAAACCCGGTGGCTTGTGCGACGTCGGGCAACAGCAGGGCCAACAGGATACCGGCGATCAGGCCGATGACAATTTGGGTGACCAGGCTGATAGACATCAGGCGTTGAAAGAGGGAAGGGGCAGCAGTCATAAAAAGGTTGTCTCTGGTTTTTTTAATAGATGCAGCTAGGCAGCATGAATCTGGCAGGGGCGAAGTCTAACATCTGTAGGAAACGTCTAATCCGGGTGCGGCGTTCCGTCACCACGCCGCTACACATTCTGTTAACATTGCCCATCCTCTATTTCTTCTCTATCAGCGGGCCCTCCGGGCTGTCGTTGATGTCGCTGTTTTCTGGAGTTTTTGATGTTGTTTCCGATCCTGCTGTTGTCGGCAGCCGGTTTTACCGTGCTGACCACAGAGTTCATCATCGTCGGCCTGTTGCCTTCCATCGCCCGCGACCTCGACGTGAGCGTGTCCCAGGCCGGGTTGCTGGTGACGTTGTTCGCCTTCACCGTGGCGGCGTTTGGCCCGTTCCTGACCGCATATTTCGCCCGGTTCGAGCGCAAGCGGCTGTTTATCACGATCCTGATCATGTTCGGCCTGGCCAACACTCTGGCGGCGATGGCCTCGAATATCTGGGTTATGTCCCTGGCCCGGTTGATCCCGGCGCTGGGGCTGCCGGTGTTCTGGGCCCTGGCCAGCGAGACCGCGGTGGACATTGTCGGGCCGGACTTCGCCGGCCGCGCGATTGAAAAAATCGGCTTCGGCATCGTGTGTGCCACGGTCTTCGGGATCCCGGTGGGCACGCTGATTTCCGATATGTTCGGCTGGCGCACCGCCTTTGGCATTCTTGCGGTGGTGGCGTTCGCCAAGGCCCTGCTGCTGTTTATCTACCTGCCGAAGACCCGGGCAAAGAACGACCAGGTCAGCCTGCGCTCGCAGTTCAAGATCTTGCGCAGCCCGCTGATGCAGGGCCATATCCTGCTGTCGATCCTGGTGTTCAGCGGGATGTTCACCGCCTACACCTACCTGGCAGACATTCTCGAACGCCTGGCGGGTTTTGACGGCACGGTAGTGGGCTGGTGCCTCATGGGGTTTGGCGCGGTCGGCCTGATCGGCAACTCTTTGGGCGGGCGCATGGTCGACCGTCATCCGCTGATTGCGTCGATGGTGTTCTGCGGTTTCATGATCGCCGGCATGGTGGCGCTGGTGCCCGCCATCCATTCCACGATCGGGTTGGCGGCGGCGATGGCGGTATGGGGCGTGACCCAGGCGGCATTGTTTCTGGTCAGCCATGTGCGACTGATGAAGGCCGCACCCCATGCGCCGGCGTTTGCCGCCTCGTTGAACATTGCCGGGGCCAACCTGGGGATTGGCCTGGGGGCGCTGGTGGGCGGGCACGTGATCGACACCCTGGGCCTGGGCAGCCTCGGGTTTGCCGCGGCGGGCTTTATCCTGCTGTCGATCCTGCTGGCGCTGTGGCTGATGACCGCCAAGACCCGCGCCGTCTGCGCCTGAGCCTTCAGGGCATGGAAGTGAACAGCTCCCGTCTGGCACCTTCGGTAATCGCCACGATGCCGGGGTGCTTGACCTTGCGCTCCACCGAGATTGCATAAAACGATTCGGTCACCGCATCCGTCTGGCCGATCAGCGCCACGCCATACTGGCGTTCCACCTCGTCGGCAATCACGCTCGGCGCGATGAAAATCCCGCTGCCGGATTGGCCAAAGGCCTGCATCAACGCACTGTCGTCAAATTCCCCGACAATCCGAGGCTGGATCTGCTGCTCGGCAAACCAGCGCAGCAAACGGCTGCGCACCACCGTCTCCGCCCCCGGAATCAACAGCGGCGCACCCTGCAGGCATTGTGGGAAATCGCCGCGATGCTGGTCAGCCAATGCCTGGGTTGCGAAGAAACTGATGCCGCATTCCCCGAGCTTCTGGCTGTAGCCCTTGATGTCCAGGTGCGGCGGCATCGGGCTGTCGGAGATCACCAGGTCCAGGCGCTGGATCGCCAGGTCCGCCAGCAAGCGTTCGAGTTTGTCTTCACGGCAGGTGATGCGGATCGGCTCGCTCAACTCCATGGTTGGCGCAATCAGCCGATAGACGATGGACTTGGGCACCACATCCGCGACGCCAACCCGGAACAGGATCTGCTGCTCATTGGGCTGGGTGCGCAACATCGCTTCAAGCTCATTGCCCAGCTGGAACATCTGCTCGGCATAGGGCAGCGCCTGGCGCCCGGCTTCGGTCAGCTCCAGCTGGCGCCCGACCTTCTGGAACAATGCCACGCCGAAGGTCTGTTCCAGCAGGCTGATCTGCCCGCTGATGGTCTGCGGTGTGAGGTTCAGTTGCTCGCAGGCGCGCACGATGCTGCCGGTCTTGGCGACGACCCAGAAGTAGTGCAGTTGTCGGTAATTGAGCATGGCGGCCAATACTTCGTGAAAACCGAAGTATAAACGAAAAAAATACGAATTTTCCTGAAGTGTTCCCCTGCATAGAATGCGTCGCTATCGAGGGGCCACTACTTGGACCCGAAGGTTCTAACGAGGAACGCATCATGAAACTCAATTCCCTGGGCGCAACGGCGTTACTTGGGCTTTCATTAGTCATGCTCAGTGGCTGTGACCAAGCGGAAAAAAGCGCGCAACAACTGCTGGGCAAGGCCACCGAGTCGGCCAAGCAAGTGATTGACGACACCCACCAGGCCGCCGAACAGGCGTTGAGTGACGCGACCAAGGGCTTGATCGCACCGCCGCAAGGCAAGCCGGACAAGCCGGAACAGGAAGACAGCAAGCCTGAGTCCACCTCCCAAGAAACCTGATACCCGCACACAACACCAGGAATGACCTATGGAATACCTTTTACAACTGGCCGCCAGCCCTACCGCGTGGATCGCACTGGCCACCCTGATCGTCATGGAGATCGTGCTGGGGATCGATAACCTGATCTTTATCTCGATTCTCACCAACAAGTTGCCGCTGAAGCACCGGGCCAAGGCCCGCCGCATCGGCATCAGCATGGCATTGATCCTGCGTCTGGGCCTGTTGAGCACCATCGCCTTTATCGTGCAGCTGACCGAGCCGGTGATCGACATCCTGGGGCAGTCGTTCTCCTGGAAAGACATGATCCTGATCGCCGGTGGCCTGTTCCTGGTGTGGAAGGCCACCACCGAGATCCATCACAGCATGGACCCCGAGAAGGAGCATGTGGACACCGGCGCGCCGAGCGTGACCCTGGGCTTCGCCTCGGCGATTGGCCAGATCCTGCTGCTGGACATGGTGTTTTCCATCGACAGCATCATCACCGCCGTGGGCATGACCGAGCACTTGCCGATCATGATCATTGCCGTGGTGGTCTCGGTGATCGTGATGCTGGTGGCGGCCGAGCCGCTGGCCAAGTTCATCAACGACAACCCGACCATCGTGATGTTGGCCCTGGGCTTCCTCATCATGATCGGTATGACGCTGATCGCCGAAGGTTTCGGCGCCCATGTGCCAAAAGGCTATGTGTATGCGGCCATGGCGTTCTCGGCGGCTATCGAATGCCTGAACATGATGCGACGCAACCGGCATAAACGGCTTGCTGCCAAACACTAAGGGCTGAACATAAAGGCCGACTGCATGCAGTCGGCCTTTTGCTGTCTGCTAGAATCCGCCCACTTGACGCCTTGAGGGATACCCATGAACGAGCCGATTCGCCTGACCCAATACAGCCACGGTGCTGGTTGCGGTTGCAAGATCTCACCTCAGGTACTGGAAGTGATCCTCGCCGGCAGTGGCGCACAGAACCTCGACCCCAAGCTCTGGGTAGGCAACGCTTCGCGCGATGACGCCGCGGTGTACGCCATCGACGAGGAGCGCGGCGTGGTGTCCACCACCGACTTTTTCATGCCGATCGTCGATGACCCCTTCGACTTCGGCCGCATTGCCGCCACCAATGCCATCAGCGATATCTATGCGATGGGCGGCGATCCGTTGATGGCCATCGCGATTCTCGGCTGGCCGGTCAACGTGCTGGCTCCGGAGATTGCCCGGGAAGTGATTCGCGGCGGCCGTTCCGTGTGTGACGCTGCCGGGATTCCCCTGGCCGGCGGCCACTCCATCGACGCCCCGGAGCCGATCTTCGGCCTGGCCGTCACCGGGCTGGTGGAAAAGCGCCACATGAAGCGCAACGACACCGCCACCGCCGGTTGCCAACTGTACCTGACCAAACCCCTGGGCATCGGCATCCTCACCACGGCCGAGAAGAAGGGCAAGCTGCGCGAGGCCGACGTGGGCCTGGCCCGTGACTGGATGTGCACCCTCAACAAACCCGGCAGCCGTTTTGGCAAGCTGGCCGGTGTCGCGGCCATGACCGACGTCACCGGTTTCGGCCTGTTGGGCCACCTGGTGGAAATGGCTGACGGCAGCCAATTAACTGCCCGCATCGAATACGAAAAAGTCCCACGCCTGCCCGGGGTTGAGTACTATCTGGAACAGGGCTGCGTCCCCGGCGGCACCTTGCGCAATTTCGACAGCTACGCCAGCAAGCTGGGGCGCCTGAACGAACTGCACAAGCGCGTGCTGTGCGACCCGCAAACCAGCGGCGGGCTGCTGGTGGCGGTCACCCCCGAAGGCAATGCCGAATTCCTCGCCGTGGCGGCGGAGCTGGGCCTGAACCTTGAGCCGATCGGCGAACTGGTTGAGCGACAGACCAACGCGGTAGAGGTGTTCTGATGCCCATCGACATCACCGATTACCGCGATATCTTTCTCAACGACCGGCCGATGATGGATACCCGCGCGCCGATCGAGTTCATCAAGGGCGCGTTTCCCGGGGTGGTCAACCTGCCGTTGATGACCGACGACGAGCGCGAACGGGTGGGCACCTGTTACAAGCAGCAAGGCCAGCAGGCGGCCATTGTTCTCGGGCACGAACTGGTGTCCGGGGCGATCAAGGCCGAACGTATCGAACACTGGGCGCGTTTTGCCCAGGCCAATCCGGATGGTCTGCTGTACTGCTTTCGCGGCGGGATGCGTTCGCAGATTGCCCAGCAATGGTTGAAAACCGAGGCGGGTATTGACTATCCGCGAGTGGGCGGTGGCTACAAGGCCATGCGGACTTTCCTGCTCGACACGGTTGAAAGCGCCACCGCGCAATGCGACTTCGTACTGTTGGGTGGCATGACCGGTACCGGCAAGACCGAAGTGCTCGGCCAGTTGAACAACGCCCTGGACCTGGAAGGCCACGCCAACCATCGCGGTTCCAGCTTCGGCAAACGCGCCACGGCGCAACCTTCCAACATCGACTTCGAAAACCGCCTGGCGGTGGACCTGCTGAAAAAGCGCGCCGCCGGTATCGAGCAGTTTGTGGTCGAGGATGAGAGCCGCATGATCGGCAGCTGCGCGCTGCCGTTGCCCCTGCACAAAGGCATGCAGGGCTTCCCGATGGTCTGGCTGGAAGACAGCGTTGAAGGCCGGGTGGAGCGCATCCTGAAGGATTATGTGGTGGACCTCTGCGCCGAGTTTGTCGCGGTGTTTGGCGACACTGGCCAGGAACTGTTTGCCGAGCGCCTGACCCAAAGCCTGGGCAATATCCACAAGCGCCTGGGCGGCGAGCGGTTTGCGCGGTTGCACGCGATCATGCAGGACGCGTTGGCGGAGCAAGCTCGCAGCGGTGCGGTGGATTTGCACCGCGGCTGGATTGAAGGGCTGCTGCGTGAGTACTACGACCCGATGTATGCGTTCCAGCGGGAAAGCAAAGGCGCACGCATCGAGTTTGCGGGAGAGCAAGCGGCGGTGGTGGAGTATTTCCGGGACAGGCTCGCTCGGCGTACGTGATTGATTGAGTTTGCCGGCCCTTTCGCGAGCAAGCCCGCTCCCACATTCGACCGCGTTTATCCTGTAGGAATGCGGTCGAATGTGGGAGCGGGCTTGCTCGCGAAAGAGGCCCTCGAGTTCACTCGATCACTACAGGATAAACGCCCCGATCAGCCCACACACCACCCCCATCAGCATCGTCAGCCCGGCCACGGTCACCAGCACCCGCGCATCGAAATCCTTGCGCAGCATCAGCAGCGACGGCAGGCTCACGCTCGGCAGCGTCATCAGCAAGGCCACGGCCGGGCCGGTGCCCATGCCGAGGGTCATCATGGTCTGCACGATGGGGATTTCGGCGGCGGTCGGGATCACGAACAACGTGCCGACAATCGCCAGAGGCACCAGCCACACCAGGCTGTTGGCCATGGCGCCGTCAACGTGGGGAAACAGCCAGACCCGCGCCGCGCCAAGGATCAGCACCGCCAGGATGTACACCGGAATCGTGCTCCAGAACAGCTGCCACAGGGTGCGCAGCCAGCGGGTCAGGAACGGTTCGGTTTCGGCATGGCTGGCCTGGGCCACGGCGTCGAGCGCGGCTTCCGGTACCTGCTCCGGCCGCGCGATGCGTTGCGCCACCAGCGAAACACCCACCACCAGCACGATCCCGGCCACCAACCGCAGCGCGGTAAAGCCCCAGCCCAGCACAAAGCCCATGAACACCAGTGTCGCCGGGTTCAGCACCGGGTTGGCAATCCAGAACGCCAGCGCCGCGCCGACCGAGACTTTCTGCCGACGCATACCGGCCGCCACCGGAGCGGCGCAGCAACTGCACATCATCCCCGGCAGGGCGAACAGCCCGCCACGCAGGGTAGATCCCAGCCCGGCACGGCCAAACAGGCGCAGCAGCCAGTCCCGTGGGATCAGCACTTGCAGCAATGAGCCGAGAATGACCGCCAGCACCGCAGCCTTCCAGATCGCCAGGAAATACACCTGGGCATAGGCCAGCGCGGCGGCCAGTGGCGCGCTTTGCTGGTCGTTGAGAATCGAGGCGCCGATGCTGTGGTTGTCTGCCGCGATAAACGCCTTGGCGTAGTAGGGCGACCATTTCACGTAGTAGAGGCCGACGCAGGCCACCAGCAGGAACAGCGCTGGTTTCCACCAGAAGGACCAGCCCCGGGCAGGCTGGGTGGAGGAGAGGTTGGACATGTAGATGATCCGCAGGTGAGTCAATAGCGCAACATCATACGCTGTACAAGGCCGCCTCCGAAGCACTGTGGCGAGGGAGCAAGCTCCCTCGCCACGGGTCTTCGGGGGCGGTCAGATATCGGCGCTGACTTGCGTTGCGTCCGGGCAAGTCTGCTGGCCATTGTCCAGGCCTTGCTTGTAGTTGCGGCTGAGCAGCGAGGCCTTGCCGTTGTGCCAGGTCAGGGTCAACACATACAAGCTATCGAAATCGCTGCCGGACCAATCGTCGGTAATCACATGTTTTTCACCGACGGCCTCGCTTGCCACCTTGTTGATCAAGTCCGGCAGATACCCATGGGACCAGGCAGTGTAGATGACGGCGTTGTGGTATTTGTCTTCCACCAGTTCGTCAGCGAGGGCGCTGGTGTCATTGGCCGAGAACTTGATGTTGACCGGCAACCCGAGCTTGATCGCGCTGGGGCTGATGGTCATCAACGGGCGGATGTAGCTGTAGGAGTTGTCTTTCTCGCCTTCCTCGACATTGCGGGTCGGGTTGGGTGCGAACACGTAGTTGGCGTTGCCGAATTTTTCCGGCAGCACGGTGGCCAGGTTCATCGCACGGTTAAGCCCCTGGCAGTTGAGTTGGCCGAGGCCCCCGGCAGGTTTCTCCCCATGGCGCAGGAACACCAGGGTTTGCACGCCGTCGACCGGCTGGGCGCGGCTGACCCGCGATTCCAGGCTAAGGCCGACCGCGGCGCTCACCAGCAATACCGGCAGCAGGATGTAGGAGTAGCGTTTGAAGCGTTTCGCAAGGCACAGAGGCTTGATGGTCATGATGGTTCTAAGTCTCGGTGCAGGGATTCAGGGCAAGCAAGCCCAGCCATCGGGCGCTCTTTAAGAGTCCCCCAAGGCAGTTTGGTTCGTTTCGCGGGGGAGATGGGGCGGCATCCTTGCCGTGTGCAGGAGATTAACCCGCAGATGTTGCTGAATTAAGACGGATGCACGATAGGCACTGAACCACTACTCTCCTACTTTTATCAGGAGTCCCATGATGAACTCACTTTCAGACTTCCCCATCACCGCCAAATGGCCGGCCCGGCATCCCGAGCGTCTGCAGCTGTATTCGTTGCCCACGCCCAACGGGGTCAAGGTGTCGATCATGCTCGAGGAAATCGGCCTGCCCTACGAGGCGCACAAGGTCAGTTTCGAGACCCAGGACCAGCTTTCCAGCGAGTTCCTGTCGCTGAACCCCAACAACAAGATCCCGGCGATCATCGACCCCAATGGCCCGAGCGGCCAGGCGCTGGGGCTGTTCGAGTCGGGCGCGATCCTGATCTATCTCGCCGAGAAGAGCGGTGAATTGCTTCCCGAAGACCCGGCGATGCGTTACGAGACGATCCAGTGGCTGATGTTCCAGATGGCCGGTATCGGGCCGATGTTCGGCCAGGTGGGGTTCTTCAACAAATTCGCCGGCGCGGCCTACGAAGACAAGCGCCCGCGCGACCGCTACGTCGCCGAGTCGCGCCGCTTGCTGGACGTGCTGGAAAAGCGCCTGTTGGGCCGCACCTGGATCATGGGTGACGAGTACAGCATCGCCGATATCGCCACCTTCCCGTGGGTTCGCAACCTGATCGGCTTCTATGAGTCCGGCGACCTGGTGGGTATTACCGACTTCCCGAACGTACTGCGGGCCCTGGACGGGTTTGTCGCCCGGCCGGCGGTGATCCGTGGCTTGAACATCCCCGCATAAGGACCGGCATGGCTTCTTTCGACTTCAAACAACTGGACGTTTTCAGCAGCGTGGCCGTCAAGGGCAACCCGTTGGCCGTGGTGCTGGGCGCCGACAGCCTGAACGACCAGCAGATGGCGGATTTCGCCAACTGGACCAACCTCAGCGAAACCACCTTCCTGCTCAAGCCCCGTGATCCACGAGCGGACTACCGCGTAAGGATCTTCACGACCCTCAAGGAATTGCCGTTTGCCGGCCATCCGACCCTGGGCAGTTGCCATGCCTGGTTGCTGGCCGGTGGCCAACCCGCTGGGGAGGAGATCATCCAGGAGTGTGAGATCGGCCTGGTGCGCATCCGCCGCCAGGGCGATGAACTGGCGTTTATCGCGCCACCGTTGCTGCGTTCCGGCCCGCTGGAAGCTGAATTGGTCGAGCGCGTGCGTCGGGCCCTGGACCTTGAGCCCGGTGCGATTTTGCGCAGCCAGTGGGTGGATAACGGCGCGGGCTGGCTGGCGGTGATGCTGGCGGATCGCGAGCAGGTACTGGCACTGCGGCCGGACTATTCGCAGTTGCAGGGCTTGGCCGTGGGCGTGATCGCCCCGTGGAACCCCGAGCGGGATGGCGATGAGGCGCAGTTTGAGGTGCGGGCCTTTATTGCCGGCGACGGCGCTCCGGAAGATCCGGCCACCGGCAGCCTGAACGCCGGTGTCGCCCAGTGGTTGCTGGGCGAGGGGTTGGCGCCCAGCCGCTATGTGGTCAGCCAGGGCACCGCCATGGGCCGCGCCGGGCGAATCCGCATTGAACACAGCGGCGAGGAAATCTGGGTCGGCGGCGCGGTTGCCGTTTGCATTGAAGGCCGTCTACAGCTCTAGATCAATGCAATTGTTACCAAGCCTGCAATAAACTGTTCCGCACTTGGCGTTTGTGCTCTGCGGTGCACGAGGCATAAGCTTTCGCCCCAAAGATTTTTGGCCTGCCTTTTTTCAGGAGCATCAATGTCCAGCCAGTTCCCCGAAGCCCGTCCACGCCGCCTGCGCCGCTCCCCGGAGTTGCGTGGCCTGTTCCAGGAAAGCGAATTCACCCTCAATGACCTGGTGCTGCCGATCTTCGTTGAAGAAGAAATCGACGACTTCGTGCCGATCACCAGCATGCCCGGGGTGCAGCGCATTCCCGAGTCGAAGCTGGCCGGCGAGATCGAACGCTATGCGAAAGCCGGGATCAAGTCGGTGATGACCTTCGGTGTGTCCCACCACCTGGACGCCTCGGGCAGTGACACCTGGCAAGAGCGTGGCCTGGTGTCGCGCATGTCCTCGATCATCAAGGATGCGGTGCCGGAAATGATCGTGATGTCCGATACCTGTTTCTGCGAATACACCGACCACGGCCATTGCGGCGTGATGCACGGCGCCGAAGTCGACAACGACCTCACCCTGGTCAACCTTGGCAAGCAAGCTGTGGCCGCCGCCCGTGCCGGTGCCGATGTGATCGCACCGTCCGCCGCGATGGACGGGCAGGTCCAGGCCATTCGCCGGGCCCTGGATGAAGCAGGCTTCAGCCATATCCCGATCATGGCCTATTCCACCAAGTTCGCCTCGGCGCTCTACGGCCCGTTCCGCGAAGCCGGCGGCAGCGCGCTGAAGGGCGATCGCAAGAGCTACCAGATGAACCCGATGAACCGCCGCGAAGCGGTGCGCGAATCGTTGCTGGATGAGCAGGAAGGTGCGGACGCGCTGATGGTCAAGCCGGCCGGCGCGTACCTGGACATCATCCGCGACATCCGCGAAGCCTCGCGTTTGCCGGTGGCGGCGTACCAGGTCAGCGGCGAGTACGCGATGATCAAGTTCGGCGCCCAGGCGGGTGCGATCGATGAAGCCCGCGTAGTGCGGGAAACCCTGGGCTCGATCAAGCGCGCCGGTGCGGACTTGATCTTCACCTACTTCGCGATGGACCTGGCACTTGCCGGGATCTAAGTAACCTGTGGCGAGGGAGCTTGCTCCCGCTGGGGCGCGCAGCGGCCCTGAAAATGGGCCTGCTGCGCAGTCCAGCGGGAGAAAGCTCCCTCGCAACAAGAAGGCTGTTCGCGGCTGCTTGCAACTTAGCGCTGGGCAAACGCCAGGTTCAGCCCCAACCCCGCAAACGCCGCTGCAAAACTGCGGCGCAGCCAGTTCTGTACACGTGGCGATTCGATCACCGCGCGGCGGAACACATTGGCCAGCAGGCCATAAATCACAAACACCGCAAACGTCATCGCCATGAATACACTGCTCAGCAACAGCATTTGCAGGGCCAGTGCGCCCGCGCCCGGGGTGACGAATTGCGGCAGGAACGCCAGGAAGAAAATCGTCAGCTTGGGGTTCAGAATATTCAGCAACAGGCCTCGCACCATCAGGCTGTGGGCGCTGGAAATCGTCGGTGTGTCGTTCAGGGCAAAGGCCGTTCGGTCCCGCCAGGTGGCGTAGGCGAGGTACAGCAAGTAGGCGGCCCCGGCATACTTGAGGGCTTCGAACGCCAGGGCGCTGGTATGCAGCAGGGCGGACAGCCCAAGCACGGAGGCCAACAAGTGCGGAACGATCCCGGCGGTGCAGCCCAGCGCGGCGAACACACTGGCGCGCTTGCCGGCGGTCAGTCCGGTGGACACGGTGAAGATCACGCCGGTGCCGGGAATGAGCACGACGATCAGGCAGGTGATCAGGAAGTTCAGGCTAAGCATGGCATTCAAACTCCTTGTAGGAACGACGGGTGCCTGATCCTTTCACGTCCTGGTTTTTTTGGCGAGAGCAGCAGGTCGGCGAACCCCGGTTAGACTTACCGGTCGATATCTGCCAAGACTGGCCCATTGTCGCCCAAGGAAGCCCCATGCGTTCATCTCGCCTCATCCTGTGCCTTACCACCTTATTGGTACTGGCCGGCTGCTCCAGCCAGCGCACCCAGCAACTGCCGGAACGCAGCGAAGCCGAGGTGAAAGCGCAGATCGTGCGACTGATGCCGGCCAGCGTGCCGGATCGTGGCGGCTGGGCCCAGGACATCTACACCGCCTTCAACACGCAGAAAATCTACCCTGGTACGGAGAACATCTGCGCGGTATTGGCCGTGACCGAGCAGGAGTCCACCTATCAGGTCGACCCGCCGGTCCCGAACATGGGCAAGATCGCCCAGGACGAGATCCTGCGGCGCGCCGCTAAAGTCCATGTGCCGGCGGTATTGGTGCGCACGGCACTGCAACTGCGCTCGCCCACCGGCAAGTCCTACGCCGAGCGCTTGAACGCTGCGCGCACCGAGCGGGATTTGAGTGGGATCTTTGACGACTTCATCAGCGTCGTGCCCTTGGGCAATACCTTGTTTGGCGGCTTCAACCCGGTGCATACCGCAGGCCCGATGCAGGTCAGCATCGACTTCGCACAGAAGCAGGCCCGGGATTATCCCTACACCGTGGATGGCAGCATCCGCCGGGAAGTGTTTACCCGCCGAGGCGGCATGTACTTTGGCATCCTCCATCTGCTGGGCTACCCGGTGAATTACGACCAGATGCTGTACCGCTTCGCCGATTTCAACGCCGGTTGGTACGCCAGCCGCAACGCGGCATTCCAGGCAGCGGTCAGCCGGGTCTCGGGGACCACGCTGGCGCTGGACGGCGACTTGATCAACTACGGCTCGTTGCTGCCAGGCACCACCGAGCTGGCAGTGCGCTCACTGGGCAAGGCGCTGGACATGCGCAACCCGAGCATCCGCAGCCAGCTGGAACAGGGCGAGCGCCTGGATTTTGAAGACACTACCCTGTACCAGCGGGTGTTCGCCCTGGCCGACAAGGCCGCCGGCAAACCGGTGCCGCGGGCGATCCTGCCGGGCATCGTGCTGAAAAGCCCGAAGATCACCCGCAACCTCACCACGGCCTGGTTTGCCAAGCGCGTGGATGAGCGTTATCAGCGCTGCATGAAGCGTTAGGCTTATCACCGGGGATTTACCGGGCTGATGTTGATGGTCCGGATGGCTGCGGTGGGATACACCTCCAGCCTTGTCCCCAAGGAAGAACCTGACATGACTGCCCATGCCATCCCCGAAGGCTTTACCCCGCTGCGTCGCAGCAGCCCACTCCTGGACCTGCTTGGCCCGGTGTATAGCCGAGGTGAAGGCTTGCAGCTGGAAATCGGCCTGCGCGCCGACAACCGCCACGCCAACGGACGCGGCACCGTGCACGGTGGCGTGCTGGCCACCCTGGCGGATGTGGGCATGGGCTACGCCATGGCGTTTTCCAGCGAGCCGCCGCTGCCGTTGATCACGGCGAGCATGACCCTGGACTATCTCGGCGCGGTGCAGGTAGGGGAGTGGGTCGAGGTGCGTCTGGAGCATCACAAGCGCGGGCGGCAGATGGCGTTTGCCACGGTCAGCGTGCAGGTCGGGGAGAAGGTGGTGGTGCGGGCAAATGCGGTTTTTGCGGTGCCCCAGGCGCGGGACTGACCGATAAAGAAAAGGCCCGGTTTTCGTGGAACCGGGCCTTTTCCATGTTGCTCTTTGAAATCAGCTGCGTTCAAGGGCCAGGGCTACACCTTGCCCGCCACCGATGCACAGGGTGGCCAGGCCTTTCTTGGCGTCACGCTTGATCATTTCATGCAGCAGGGTCACCAGCACACGACAGCCTGACGCGCCAATCGGGTGGCCGATGGCAATCGCGCCGCCGTTGACGTTGACCTTGGCCGCGTCCCATTCCAGCTCTTTGCCCACCGCCAGTGACTGCGCGGCAAAGGCTTCGTTGGCTTCGATCAGGTCCAGGTCGCCCAGGCTCCAGCCGGCCTTGTCCAGGCAGCGGCGGGTGGCCGATACCGGGCCAATGCCCATGATCGCGGGATCGACGCCGGCGTTGGCGTAGCTGGCGATGCGTGCCAGTACCGGCAGGCCCAGGGCCTTGGCTTTGTCCGCGCTCATCAGCAGCACGGCAGCCGCGCCGTCGTTGAGGCTGGATGCATTGCCGGCGGTGACCGTGCCGTCTTTCTTGAAGGCCGGCTTGAGCTTGGCCAGGGATTCGGCGGTGGTGCCCGCCCGTGGCTGTTCGTCCACGGCGAAGGCCACCGGGTCGCCCTTGCGCTGGGGAATCAGGATCGGCGTGATCTCATCGCTGAAACGCCCGGCTTCAATGGCCGCCGTGGCTTTTTGCTGGGAGGCGGCGGCGAAGGCGTCCTGGGCTTCACGGCTGATGCCGTACTTGTCCACCAGGTTCTCGGCGGTGATGCCCATGTGGTAGTCGTTGAACGCATCCCACAGACCGTCGGTGATCATGCTGTCGATCATCTTCGCATGGCCCATGCGCAGGCCGGTGCGGGCGGCCGGCAATACGTACGGGGCCAGGCTCATGTTCTCCATGCCGCCGGCGATGATTACCTCGGCATCGCCGCAACGGATCGCTTGTGCGCCCAGGTGCAGGGCCTTGAGCCCCGAGCCGCAGACCTTGTTCAGGGTCAGCGCCGGCACGGCGTGGGGCAGGCCAGCGAGGATCGAGGCCTGGCGGGCCGGGTTCTGGCCGCTGCCGGCGGTGAGCACCTGGCCAAGGATCACTTCATCCACGAGTGCCGGGTCGATGCCGGTCTGCTCCAGCAGGCGACGAATCACCGCAGCCCCCAGCTCCGGGGCCGGGATGCTTGCCAGCGAACCTTGGAAGCTGCCCACGGCGGTGCGGGTGGCAGCAACAATCACGACGTCTTGCATGGAATCTGTCCTCACTGGAAGTGCATTTCTGGAACGTGGTCCGGGACGATCAGTTTACCGGCTGTCTTGCTGACGATCTCTTCAACACTGACGCCAGGTGCGCGTTCCTTGAGGACAAAAGCGCCATTTTCGATTTCCAGGTAGGCCAGGTCCGTCAGCACGCGCTTGATGCAGTTGGCGCCGGTCAGCGGCAGGCTGCATTGGCTCAGCAACTTGGACTCACCGTCCTTGGACGCGTGGGTCATGATCACGATGATGTTCTCGGCACCGGCCACCAGGTCCATCGCGCCGCCCATGCCCTTGACCAGCTTGCCGGGGATCATCCACGAGGCGATGTTGCCCTGTACATCGACCTCAAACGCGCCGAGCACGGTCAGGTCGACATGGCCGCCGCGAATCATCGCGAAGGACTCGGCCGAGGAGAAGATCGACGCGCCAATGCGCGCGGTGACGGTCTGTTTGCCGGCGTTGATCATGTCGGCATCGATGGTTTCTTCAGTAGGAAACGGACCCATGCCCAGCAGGCCGTTTTCCGACTGCAGCATGACCTCCATGCCTTCTGGGATGTAGTTGGCCACCAGGGTCGGAATGCCGATGCCGAGGTTGACGTAGAAACCGTCCTGCATTTCGCGGGCGACGCGTTGAGCCATTTGTTCGCGGGTAAGAGCCATTTTTTGTCTCCTTATTATTTGGGCTGGTGGATTATTTGCGGAGGGTGCGCTGTTCGATGCGCTTCTCGAAGGTGCCGCAAATGATCCGGTCGACGTAGATCCCTGGGGTGTGGATATGCGCCGGGTCCAGCTCGCCCGGTTCGACGATTTCTTCGACTTCGACCACGGTGATCCTGCCGGCGGTGGCGGCCAGCGGGTTGAAGTTCTGGGCGGTATGGCGATAGATCACATTGCCGAAGTGGTCGGCTTTCCAGCCTTTGACGATGGCGAAGTCGCCGGTGATGGATTCTTCCATCAGGTACGGGCGACCGTTGAACTCGCGGGTTTCCTTGCCTTCAGCGACTGGCGTGCCGACGCCGGTGGCGGTGAAGAAGGCCGGGATGCCGGCACCGCCTGCGCGCAGTTTTTCGGCGAGGGTGCCTTGGGGCGTCAGGACCACTTCGATTTCGCCGCTGAGCAGTTGCTTCTCGAACAGCGCGTTTTCACCGACGTAGGACGCGAAGACCTTGCTGATCTGCTTGCCTTCCAGCAGCAGGCCCAGGCCGAAGCCGTCGACGCCGCAGTTGTTGGAGACCACGGTCAGGTTGCGGGTGCCCTTGCGCTTGATTTCGGCAATGAGGTTTTCCGGGATGCCGCACAGGCCAAAACCACCGGCAAGAACCGTCATGCCATCTTCCAGGCCTGCCAGCGCCTCTTCATAGGACGCTACGCGTTTATCAAAACCTGCCATATGCACCTCTTTTATTGTTTGTGGGCCAGCCATATGAACCGAGTGTTGCGCCGACGGATTGATTTGTTAAGTTGTTTTTTAAGGTTGATTGATTTAAAAAACAGCATAGTCCTCAGCCATCGAGAGAAGCTTCATGACAGTTAAACAGATGCGCGCCTTTCTTGCCGTGGCCCAGACCTTGAGCTTTGCGGCCGCCTGTGAGCGTTTGCATCTTTCCCAGTCGGCCTTGAGCCTGACCATCAAAGGCCTGGAAGAAGGCCTGGGCGGGCGCCTGTTCAGCCGCAATACGCGCAATGTCGCGCTGACCCCTGAAGGCGAATCCCTGCTGCCCCTGGCCCGGCGCCTGATCGCCGACTGGGACAATGCCGAGGATGAGTTGCGCCAGCGTTTCACCCTGCAGCGCGGGCGGGTAACGGTGGCGGCGATGCCGTCGTTTGCCGGAAACCTGCTGCCACCGATCCTGAAGATTTTTCGCGCGCGCTATCCCCAGGTCAACGTAACGGTGAATGACGTGATCAACGAGCAGGTGCTGGAAATGGTCCGCGATCGCCAAGTGGAGTTGGGCGTGGCGTTTGAACCGTCGGAAAGCTCATCGCTGGTGTTCACCCCGCTGTATGTGGACCGCTTTGTGGCGGTGGTGCCCGGTGACTCGCCATTGGCACGCCGCTCCGATATCGCCTGGCACACCCTGCTGGAACAACCCTTCATCACCTTGCAGCGCCCGTCCACGGTACGAGTGATGCTTGAAGAACACCTGAAGGTGCTGGACCTGAAGCTGCCCGTAGCCCTGGAGAGCCATCAACTGGCGACGGTGGGCAAGATGGTTGCCAGTGGCTTGGGCGTGAGTGCAGTGCCGGCGTTGTGTGCACGCCAAATGCAGGAAGCAGGCGCCCATTGCATCACCTTGAGCGATCCGGTGATCGAACGGCCGATTGGTGTACTGACCAAGCCCGGCCACGAACTTTCAGCGGCGGCCCAGGCCATGTTTGATATTTTTTGCGATGAGGCGGGGAAGGGGCGTTTCCCGGCGTTGTTGCAATAACCGTCGGCTATAAAAAAGCCTGCTCGTTTTAAGCGAGCAGGCTTAAGTGATAAGTGCGTAGTTATCAGCAGTATCTGTCGATCACCTTAACGTGCGAATGGCCTTTAAGGTTCTGCCACTCGGTATTAAGTGTATGGAAGACCTGCTCGATAAAGTTGCGATCGGCGGCGGCTTTCTTGCCGACATAACCCTGGCCGCGGCGGTACATCTTCAGGCGCGCTGCCAGTTCACGGTTATTCCTGTCGAACTCTTCTTCCACGGTGTGGGGCGCCAGGCAGTCAATATGGACCTGGCCCGATTTACCAATCCAGAGGATATGGTCGTCGAGCGTGTCTTTCTGCGCTGCGAACATCTCAGCCAATTCATCGATAGTTGGTTGGTTGTTCAGATTCATGTGTAAGCCCCTTGACCAGTTGGCGATCTCTAGTTGATCCGTTAAAACTACTAAGTTGTCTCCGGCTCAGAAAACCGGGCGTCAGCGACTGTCTGCCGAATACGGGCAGGGTCTTGAACCGATGCATGTAGTCTTGCTGATGACCTGCTACGCAATGGTTTCATAACGAAGACAAGCAGCGTTTGAGCTCCTTGTACCGATCCTTTCGGACCGGTCAGCTTCATCAATCTGCCTTGTGGGCAGTGCACATCCGGAAAAAACAGCTCGGCGGTCAGACGAGCTTGTTCAAAACGCGTGTTACCAACGCTCCCGATCCGGGAGACGCTTGAATCATGCAATTACAAAACGGTTACGTCAACGATTATGTAGTGATTATTTTTGAGCACTACATAAATCCTTGCAGGGCGGGGGTGTGAGCGGAAAACATGACTTGGGCGTCACTTTTCGTGCGGGCAGGTCGCGGGATCCGGGGGCTTTTTGTGGCGAGGGAGCTTGCTCCCGCTGGGGTGCGAAGCGCCCCCACCAGGCTGACTGCGGTTCTGCAGGAATCATTCGGTTGTCGGTTTTGGGGCTGCTGCGCAGCCCAGCGGGAGCAAGCTCCCTCGCCACAGAAAAGCAGGATTGGGCTATCCCAGGCGTTCTGCCAGCAACGGCAACAAACGTTCGCAGGAGGCTTCGATCTTGAGTTGCAGCAACTCATCGCCCCGTGTCTTGCCCAGATTGATGGCAATCACGGGCTTGCCTTGCTCGACCATCGCCTTGCACAACCGAAACGCTGAATACGCCATCAGCGACGAACCCACCACTAGCAATCCTTCTGCGTCATCCACCGCCGCCATCGCCTTGGCTGCCGTGCCCTGGGCGACGTTCTCACCGAAAAACACCACGTCCGGTTTCAACCGTTGCCCGCCGCAGTGGGGGCAGCGGGGCACCTGAAAACGTCCTTCAAAGGCCGGGTCCAGCAGGGTGTCACCGTCGGGGGCTTGAACGGCATCCACACCCGCCAGGTACGGATTCTCCGCTTCCATTTGGCGCTGGATCAGGTTCCGGTCGCTGGTCTGCTGGCAATCCAGACATAGCACCCGGTGAAGGCTGCCGTGGAGTTCGATCACATCATGGCTGCCAGCCTGATCGTGCAGGGTGTCGACGTTCTGGGTGATCAGCCCGGCAATGCGCTGACGTTGCTGCAGAGTGGCCAGGGCGATATGCGCCGCGTTCGGCTGCGCGACACGCACCCTCGGCCAGCCGAGCATCGCCCGCGCCCAGTAGCGGCGGCGCGCCTGCGGGGTTGCCAGGAACTCCTGGTACATCATCGGCGCCTTGCCCCGGCGCACGCCTTCGCTGTCGCGATAATCGGGAATCCCCGAAGAGGTGCTGATACCCGCACCGGTCAGCACCAGGAAGCGCCGTTGGGACATGGCCCGGTGCAGGCTGTCGAGTTGGTTATCGACTTGATGTTGCAGGGTATCGAGCATGGGGTCCCCAATGATTATTCGCCGCGAATGTACTGCTCCAGCTGTTTGATCAGGTCGGCCTGTTCGGCAATCGCTTCCTTGACCAGGTCGCCGATGGACAGCAGGCCAAGGAGCTCGCCGTTCTCCACCACAGGCAGGTGCCGCAGATGTCGGTCAGTCATGATCGTCATGCAAGTCTCGACAGTCTGGTGAGTGTCGACGGTGATCACCGGTGAATTCATGATCTCGTGGGCTTTGGTCGTCACCGAAGACAATCCATGGAGGATGACCTTACGGGCATAGTCTCGTTCACTGATGATGCCCACCACCTTGCCGTCCTGGAGCACTGGCAAGGCCCCGACGTTTTTCGAAGCCATCACGATCAAGGCCTCAAATACCGTATGGTCGTGGGGGATGGTGTGGACTTGATGGTTATGCTGGTCTTTGGACTTCAGCACTTGGGCAACGGTTTTCATGGAGGCCACTCCGGTGTTGTTATTGTTGGGAGGTTAGCAGGCCCTACAGAATCCTGGATGGCCTGCAGCAGGGCAAGGTCCAAAGCGGCATACATCCCGTCGAAAAACGTCATTGTCGCGATTTCTTAGTGCTTCTCAGCCCTTGTTTGCCGGTTTTGCCGCACGCTTCGGGCTGGTGGCCGTCTTGCGCTTGGCCGGTTTGCGTTTGTTTTTCCACGGTGTGGCGCCACGTCCGGCCGGGCTGGCCGGGCCGCTGATGGTCAGGCGCATGCCAGTGCAGCGGGTCACCTGTTTGCTCATCCATGCGGCCTGTTTGGCGACGAACTCTTCCAGGCTCATCTCACCGCTTTGTACCATGTCCAGTGCCTGCTCCCAGATAGCGGTGGTACCGGGGTCGGCAATTGCCCGTGGCACTGCATCAATCAGGCTGAAAGCGGCGGGTGTTGCCGACAGCGCCTTGCCGTTTTTCACCAGGTAGCCGCGGTCCAGCAGGCCCTGGATGATCCCGGCGCGGGTGGCTTCGGTGCCGATCCCGGTGGTGTCCTTGAGCTTTTGCTTGAGCAGCGGGTCTTCCACCAGCTTGGCGACGTTTTTCATCGCCTTGATCAGGTCGCCTTCGGTGAAGGGTTTGGGTGGCTGGGTCCACAGGTCCTTGAGGTTGACCTTGGCCACGGCGTAGTCCTGCCCCTGAACCAGTTTTGGCAAGGACTGCGGCGCAGGTGCTTCACGGCCCTTGGCCGGCGCCAATGCTTCCGGCAATGCGCGTTTCCAGCCAGGCTCGACGATGACTTTACCGACAGCCCGCAAGGCTTCACCGGCACAATCGAAATCTGCCTGGGTACGGTCGTATTCGTGGTTGGGCAGGAACTGCGCGAGATAGCGGGCGCGAATCAGGGTGTAAACCGCGCGATGCTTGCCGGTCAGTTGCCCGACATCCTTGCCGGCGCCGGTGGGAATGATGCCGTGGTGAGCGCTGACCTTGGCGTCGTTCCAGGCTCGGGAGCGTCGCTTCGGATCGATATGTGGCATCAATTCATTCACCGCCGGATCGGCCCGCCCCAGCGCCGCGAGAATTTTCGGCGTGTCGCCGTGCTGGCTCAGGGGCAGGTAGCCGCAATCGCTGCGTGGGTAAGTGATGACCTTGTGGGTTTCGTAGAGCGACTGGGCAACATCCAGGGTTTCCTGGGCGCCGAGGCCAAGCTTTTTCGAGCAGATTTCCTGCAGGGTGCCGAGGTCGAAGGGCAGGGGCGCGACGTCGCGCATGCGCTCGGTACGCAGTTTGACCAGCCGGGCGCTGGCGGCGTTGCTCATGGCATTGGCGGCGTCCCGGGCAAGCTGCGGATTGAGGCACCGGCCCTGATCGTCACAGGCGTCTTCTGTTGCGCGCCACTGCGCCGTAAAGGTGATGTCGTCGTGGAGCAGATCCACATCGATGGCCCAATAAGCGACGGGTACAAAGTCGGCAATGCTGCGGTCCCGGTCCACTACCAGGCGCAAGGTCGGGGTTTGCACACGGCCGACCGGCAACACGCCCTGGTAGCCGGACTGTTGGCCCAGCAGGGTAAACAGGCGGCTCATGTTCATCCCGATCAGCCAGTCGGCACGGGAGCGGCCAAGGGCCGAATGGTAGAGGCTGAAGGTTTCAGCACCGGGCTTCAACGAGGCCAGGGCCTTGCGGATCGACGCGTCGTCGAGCGCCGAGAGCCATAGCCGCTGGATGGGGCCGCGATAACGGCAATGCTCCACCAGCTCACGGGCGATCATCTCGCCCTCACGGTCGGCATCGGTGGCGATCACCAGTTCCTGGGCTTCCCCCAGCAGACGCTTGACCGCCTTGAACTGGCTGGCGGTCTTGGGCTTGACCAGCATCTTCCACTTCTCGGGGATGATCGGCAGGTCGGCCAGCACCCAGCGCTTGTACTTGGCGTCGTAGCTGTCGGGCGGGGCGGTTTCCAGCAGGTGGCCGATGCACCAGGTCACCGTCACGCCTGAGCCCAGCCAGCAACCGTCGCCACGCCGGGTCGCGCCGAGCACGGCGGCGATATCCTTGGCCTGGGACGGTTTTTCACAGAGGAACAGCCGCATGGTCACCACATTCGCTACGCAATTGAATGGGGAGCAGGATGGGCAATAAATCAGAATTGGGCAACTTTTATCTGGATGGATATACAGCAATTTGTGTGTCTGGTGCTAAACCCAATGTGGGAGCGGGCTTGCTCGCGAACGCGGTGGGCCAGCCAACAAGTCTGGTCCTGACACACCGCTTTCGCGAGCAAGCCCGCTCCCACACTGAAACTCCAGCGTCGGCCGGATCGACGTTTAGTTATTGTCGATATCGACGTTCTTGGTCTCTTTCAGGCAAATCAGCCCCACGATCAGGCTCACCCCGGTAATGACCACCGGGTACCACAGCCCATAGAAAATATCCCCGGTGTACACCACCAGCGCAAACGACACCGTCGGCAGGAAGCCACCAAACCAGCCATTCCCGATGTGGTATGGCAGCGACAGCGAGGTGTAGCGGATGCGTGTCGGGAACAGCTCCACCATCAGCGCTGCCAGCGGGCCGTAGCACATGGCGGCGATCAGGATCAGCGCGACGATCAGCACCACCACCATGGTTTTGTTGACTTGGGCCACATCAGCCGATTGCGGATATCCCGCCAGGGTCACCGCGCCTTTCAGGGCGGCTTCGTCGTAACCGTCGATACGCACATCACCCACGCTCACCTGCACCGCGCTGCCCGCCGGGGCGGCCGCGCTTTCGTACGGCAGGCCCTGTTTCACCAGGAAGGTCTTGACCTTGTCGCAGGGGCTGTCAAAACGCGCCTTGCCCACCGGGTCGAACTGGAAGGTGCAGGTGGCCGGGTCTGCCAATACGGTGATCGGCGACTGGCGGCTGGCGTGGTCCATCGCCGGGTTGGTGTAGTGCGCCAGGCCCTTGAAGATCGGGAAGTACAGCGCGGTGGCCAGCAGCAGGCCGACCATCAACACCGGCTTGCGCCCCAGCTTGTCCGAAAGCCAGCCGAAGAAGATGAAGAACGGCGCACCAATCACCACGCTGATGATCAGCAGCATGTTGGCCAGTGCCGGATCCATCTTCAAAAACTGTGTGAGGAAGAACAGCACATAAAACTGCGCGGCATAGAACGTCACTGCCTGGCCGGCGTTGATGCTGAACAGCGCAATCAGCACGATCTTGAGGTTTTCCCATTTGCCGAACGACTCGCGGATCGGGGCCTTGCTGGCCTTGCCTTCCTCTTTCATTTTCAGGAACGCCGGCGACTCGTGCAGGCTCAGGCGGATCCAGGTGGAGATGCCCAACAGCACGATCGACAGCAGGAACGGCAGGCGCCAGCCCCACACTTCGAATTGGTCGCCGGTGAAGTAACGGCACGCCAGCACCACCAGCAGCGACAGCAGCAGGCCGAGGGTCGCGGTGGATTGAATCCAGCTGGTGTGGAAGCCGCGTTTGCCCGCCGGGGCGTGCTCGGCCACATAGGTGGCTGCGCCGCCGTACTCGCCGCCCAGCGCCAGGCCCTGGAGCATGCGCAGCGCGACGAGGATGATCGGTGCGGCAATGCCGATGCTCGAATAGGTCGGCAGCAGGCCGACGCAGAAAGTCGCCAGGCCCATCAGGATGATGGTGGCGAGGAAGGTGTACTTGCGCCCGATCATGTCACCCAGCCGACCGAACACCAGCGCGCCGAACGGGCGCACCACAAAGCCGGCGGCGAAGGCCATCAGGGCAAAGATAAACGCCGTGGTGTCGTTGACCCCGGCAAAGAACTGCTTGCTGATTACCGCCGCGAGTGCGCCATAGAGGAAGAAGTCATACCACTCGAACACCGTCCCGAGGGAGGAGGCGAAGATGACTTTCTGTGTGTCGTTGCTGTCTCGCGCCTTGGTGGCGGAGCCCAGGGGTTGAGCGTGTTCTGACATTTGGGTAGCCCTCACAGTGATTATTTATTGTTGTTCCACTGTCGGCGCCACATCGGCGCCGCTATTCCCCTGTAGGAGCCCGGCTTGCCGGCGATGGCGCTCTCAAGCTGTGCACAACACTTGAAAACGCCATCGCCGGCAAGCCGGGCTCCCGCAGGTCAAGCCGGTAAGGTCAGTTCTTTCTCCGGGGCGAGGCTCCTTGTGTTCGGCGAAAGGATAAGCTGCGCGGCTTTTTCCGCGATCATCAGCGTCGGTGAGCAGGTGTTGCCTGAAGTGATGCGTGGCATGACCGACGCGTCGGCGATGCGCAGGCCGGGAACCCCGTGCACTCGCAGTTGGGCGTCGACCACCGCGTCCTTGTCGCTGCCCATGCGGCAGGTGCCCACTGGATGGAAAATCGTGGTGCCAATGCGGGCGGCGGCTTCCTGCAGTTGTTCGTCCGTCTGCAGTTCTGCGCCGGGCAGGTACTCCACCGGGTTGAATTGCTTCAGGGCCGGCGCCGAGACGATGCGTCGGGTCAGGCGAATGGCGTCGGCGGCTACCCGCAGGTCTTCCGGATGGCTGAGGTAGTTGGGGCGGATCAGCGGTGCGTCTGCCGGGTTGGCCGAGCGAATGTCGATGCGGCCACGGCTTTGCGGGCGCAAGTCGCACACCGAAGCGGTGAAGGCCGGGAACCCGTGCAGTGGTTCGCCAAAGCGCTCCAGGGACAGCGGTTGCACGTGGTATTCGAGGTTGGCCGACGTCTGCTCCGGCCCGGAGCGGGCGAACGCGCCAAGCTGGCTGGGGGCCATCGACAGTGGGCCGCTGCGGTCGTACAGGTAGCGCAGGCCCATGCCCATCTTGCCCCACACGGTGCCGGCGATCTGGTTCAGGGTGCGGGCGTTTTCCAGCTTGTAGATCAGGCGCAGTTGCAGGTGATCCTGCAGGTTGCCGCCCACGCCGGGTAACTCGTGCAGCACATCGATGCCCAAAGGCTTGAGCACGCTGGAGGGGCCGATACCGGAGCGTTGCAGGATGCCCGGCGAACCGACGGAGCCGGCGCACAGGATGATTTCCTTGCGCGCCCGCCACGTGACTGGCTGGCCATGCTGGCGAGCAACCACCGCCGCCGCACGGCCGTTCTCCAGGAGTACGCGGTCGACTTCAACCTCGGTCATCACCGTCAGGTTGGGCCGCTGGCGGATCGGTTTGAGAAACGCCTTGGCCGCATTCCAGCGCACGCCGGATTTCTGATTGACCTGGAAATAGCCACAGCCTTCGTTGTCGCCCTGGTTGAAGTCGCTGATGCTGTCGATACCGCTTTGCTGCGCCGCGTCACGAAACGCATCGAGGATCGGCCAGTGCAGGCGCTGTTGCTCAACCCGCCATTCACCGCCGTCACTGTGAAATTGCGAGGCACCGGCAAAATGGTTTTCGCTCTGCTTGAACAGCGGCAGCACATCCTTCCAGGCCCAGCCGGGATTGTCCTCGGCCCAGCCGTCGTAATCCCGGGCCTGGCCGCGCATGTAGATCATGCCGTTGATGGACGAGCACCCGCCCAGCACCTTGCCGCGCGGGTAGCTCAGCGCACGGCCTTGCAGGCCTTCCTGGGCTTCGGTCTTGAAACACCAGTCGGTGCGCGGGTTGCCGATGCAGAACAGGTAGCCGACGGGAATATGGATCCAGGGGTAGTTATCGCGACCGCCTGCTTCAAGCAGCAACACGCGATGGGCAGGGTTGGCAGACAGTCGATTGGCCAGCAGGCAGCCCGCCGGGCCGGCGCCTACCACCACGTAATCGTATTCAGCAGCTGCAGAATGCATCTGTGACCTCGCTTGTTTTTCTTATTGGTCCCATCCTAGTTGTTAGTTTTCGTCTTAAAAATGTTAGTTTTTACCCAGCTGCTGTGCGTTTTTAGACAACGCTGCTGTTCAAGGGAAGAAGGGGAAGGCATGTTCGACTGGAATGATCTGCGGTTCTTTCTTGAGTTACAGCGTAGCGGACGCTTGCTCACGGCGGCGCAACGCCTGAAAACCACCCACGCCACCGTGGCCCGGCACATCGAGGCCATCGAGAAAAGCCTGGGCACTGCGCTGTTCGTGCAGCACGCCCAGGGTTACGAACTCACGCCCTCCGGCGAAGCCCTGCTCAAACATGCCGAAGCCATGGAAAACGTGGCGCTGCTGGCCGAAGAAGAACTGACTCATTCCGCCGCGCCCCTGGGCAAGATCCGCCTGGGGGTGGCCGAGGGTTTGGGCGTGATGTTCCTGGCCAGTCGCATGGGCGGCCTGTTCGAACGCTACCCGGGCCTGGAAGTGGAACTGCTGGCAGTGCCACGGTTTGTCAGCATCCTCAACCGCGAAGCGGAAATCAGCATCCACCTCGAACGCCCCAGCGTCGACCAACTGGTGACCCGCAAACTCACCGACTACCGCCTGGCACTCTACGCCAGCCGCAGCTACCTGGACCGCACACCGCCGATTGAAAAACGCGAGGACCTGGCGGTGCACGCCTGGATCGATTACGTCGATGATTTGCTGTTCAGCCAGGAATTGAAATTCCTCAGCAGCTTCTGCCGCAACCCCAAAGTGGTGTTCCACAGCACCAGCGTGATCGCCCAGCACCAGGCGGCGCGCTCGGGGTTGGGAATTGCCGTATTGCCGTGCTTCATGGCGGCGAGCGACCCGGACCTGGTGCCGCTGCTGCCGGCGGAGAGCATCCAGCGCAGCTACTGGATCAGCTCCCGGCGCGAGTTGCACAAGTCGGTAAGGTTGCGGGTGTTGTGGGATTACCTGGTGGAACTCTGCGCGCGGGAGCAAGGGGTTTTGCTGGGGGAGGGTTAGAGCTTCACCACCTGATGCACCTGCTCACCACAGGCACGGATCTCCTTGATCATCTTTTCAAACGGCGCGCTGACAATTTCATCGTGGGTCAGCCAGCGTATTTTCTGCGTCAGGACGTAGTGATAACGCCAGTCGCCCTTGACGCGCTCACCCGTCAGGTCCAGGTCGTACCACGGCGAGCGTACCTGGCAAGCCTTGATGTCCTTGTCGATCTGCCCACCCGACAGTGTAATGGTGTAATCCAGCGTCTCGGGGTTGCCTATGTACAAGTCGGCCAGTTGCCCATTGCGGCGGTAGTTGAGCAGACCGTCCCATTTCTCTTGCAGCAAGGCATCGTTGTAGACGTGGTCGTTGCCCAGCGGTTCCAGGGGCCGCATGTCCGTCAGGGTGGCGCTGACCTTGTAGCTGGCCGGGATCAAGAAGGCGGTGGCGGGGCGCTCGACCTGGCAGTCGGTGATCTGTTTGCCGAAGTTGTCGCAGATGTTCTGGTCGCTGGCGGTGGCGCCTTGCTGGCGGTCGGCGACGCTCAGTTGCATCAGCGGCATGCCGCGAAAATCAACGGTGGCCGAGACCCGGGCGGTGCCCTGGGCGTCGAAGCGCTCCTGTTTGTCGAGGATCAACGTGGGGGCGGCGGGTTGCAGCGGGATGTGTTCTTCACGTACCTGGCCCTCGGCGTTGGTCACCAGCACCCAGCGGTCCTGGATGTCGGGCAGGGTCTGGCCGGGGGCGAAGATCGGGTTGGTCGGGTCCAGCCACCACACCTGGCCATCGACTTCGGCGCGGACGATGGCGTGGTTCGGCGCGCCGGTACCGGGAATCAGCAGCGGGTTAACCACATCGCCACGGCTGACCCAGGCGGGCTCGGCCTTGATTCCGCTGGCCTTGAGCATGGCTGCCAGCAGCGTCGAAAGGTCTTTGCAGTCGCCGTAGCCGTGCTGTTCGATCTCCGCCAGGCTGAAGGGTACGTAGCCGCGATCCGAGGCGCGCCAGTCGCCCAGGTAACGGTAGTGGTCGTTGATGTGCTGCATCAGGCCGGCCACCTGTTGTGCCGGTGGCAAGCCGCGAACGGCGGCCACGGCGGCGGCGCCCTGGGGAGGCAGCTTGGCGCCGAGGATCTGGTTGTAGCGTTCGGCAAAGCCGCCGAAGTACTGCTGGCGATCCAGGGAGCTGCCGACTTCGATACGCGGGGCGTGGCGTATGTAGGCGTTGGCGGATTCGTTGATGTAGCTGAGGTAGGTCGGGGCCTTTTGCACCACGTCCAGGGTCTTGCGATTGGCCGATGGCGTAATGCTGAAATCCTCCATCAATTCGCTGCGCCACTCGATCGGCCGCTCGGCGGTGAAGCGTGCCTTGAAGTGGTCGCGCCGTGCGGCGTTGGGGCCGAACTGCAAGGCGTAGTAGAACTCGGTCATCAGCGGTTTGGCCGGGTGATGTTCGCGCACCGTGTAGCGGATTTGCGTGCCGACCCGCAGGTTGGGAAACGCCAGCGAGGTCTGTTTTTCCCGGGAAAAACCCTGGTCCGGATTGGGGGCGGTGCGGGTGTCGATTTGCGTCGGGTCCAGGGGCACAGGTTTACCGCCGGGCTGGGTGGACTCGGCCTTGATCAGTTCGAAGCCGTCTTCTTCCTGGTAGCTGAAGTCGATCCGCGAGAGCATTTCGCGGCCGCTTGGCTTGAGGATGGTGTAATGAAAGCGGGTAGTGCAGTCGACGCTGGCGTCGCGGTTGAAGTGGCAATGCAGCTCGGTGTCGCTGGCCAGCGGGGCTTCGGCCATTGGTTGCAGGGCGGCAAGCGCGCTGTGACTGGCAAGCCCCCAGCTGATGCAGATCAGGGGACGGTAAAACGAAAAACGGAGCATGGGCGCCTCAGGTGGAACATTGACACAAGTACCCTAGGGGTACCGAGAAGGCGCCGGATGATAATGGATCGCAACACGAATGCCTAGCATTGTCCGACAATTAATTTCGCTGTAAGGCCCGATCTAGAGCCTTCGTTAATGTTTTAAGGATTATTTTTCGAGTTCAAACTCGACGCTTCCCAGCCGCTCACCGTTCACCAGCACGTGAACCGCATGCTTGCCGGGATAGTGCTTGCGCGTGGTCAATTCACGGATATGTTGGCCACGGCTGATGGCGTGATGTTCTCCGGCACCCAGGGTAAATGCCTTGAGCTTGAACACCTTGGACGCGCTGTGACCGGCGCTTTTCACATAGTCGATGGCGTAGTCGACCACCAGCTTTTGCGACGAATCGGCAGTGGACTCCAGGCTGAAGGACAGGTTGATCCGCTCCCCCAACTTGATCGCCGCCGGCTCGACCTTGAGTTGATGGATCTTCACTTCGGCCCTGGCCCCGGCGCCCATGATCGTCAGCGCCCGGGTGTTGCCTTGCTTGATCAGGCTGCGCAGCGCGTGGCGGGCGATCCACGCGGTGTGGGGGTTATCCAGGGACCAGCCTTCGATCAGGCCCAGCACCCAATCCGGATGGTCCTTGGTGATGTCGTTGAGGTGGTTGGCCACCGACTTGCGCACGTAGAGGCTGCTGTCGGCCTTGAGATTGTCGAGGATCGAAGCGCACAGGTTCGGATCGGCCTGCACCTCGGCCAGGCGAAACGACCATGGCAGCCGTGGCCGTGAACCTTCGCTGGCGAGGCGTCGCACGTGTTCGTTGTCATCCAGCGACCATTGCTGCATTACGGCCAGGGTGCGCTTGAAATCCCTCAGCAGGAAATGCCGCACGGCAAACTCGGCGGAGCCGAAGGTGGTGAAATACTTGAGGGCAGCCATGGAGCGCTTGAAATCATCGCCGCCGTAGCTGGCAACGTAGTGGGGCAGGAACAGGCTGACAAAGGCGCTGTTCAGCCGAGGGGCCAGGGCATACAGCAACTTCAGGGTTTGCGGATAATCCAGCGGGATCACAGCGTTCAGGCTTTCGCTGACCCGCGCCATGCGCTGCATCACCGACAAGTCTGCCAACCCGGCCTTGGCGTGTTTGAGAAAACCCTTGGCGTCGAACGCCGGGTACACCGCGGTCATTTCGCTGGCGATGTGTTGCAGGCGTTCGGCGTTGAAGATTTCCTTCAGGGCCGGGGCGCTTTGGTCGGTCATGGGCAAGTCCGCGGTTAGCCAGAGATGCCCACGAGGCTAACCATCAGTGCCTAGAGATACCAGCGATATTCCCGTGCATGAATCTCCTGCTGGAATGCCAGATGGTCCTGGCGTTTGTTTTCGCAATACACGTCGACAAACTCCGCGCCCAGGCCTTCGCGCAACGTCGGCTGATGCTGCATGGCGCGCACCGCCTCCAGCATTTCCAGGGGGAAGTCCGCGCCGCTGTTGCGGTCTTCGTTCAGCGGGGCGATGGGCTCCTTCGCTGCTTCAAGACCATGCTCAAGCCCCACCAGAATCGCCGCCAATACCAGATACGGGTTGGCATCGGCACTCGCCAGGCGATGTTCGATGCGCAGGTTGCGCGGGTCGGATTCAGGAATTCGCACGCACGCGTCACGGTCTTCAAAGCCCCAGCACGCGCGGGTTGCCGCGTTGACCGTGCCACCAAGGCGGCGGAAGGCGTTGTGGTTGGGCGAGAAGATCGGCATGCAGTGCGGCAGCAGTTCCAGGCAACCCGCCACCCCGTGGCGCAACGGTTGCTGCTGGTGGGCCGCCAGCAGGTTATTGCCCGCCGCATCGTACAGGCTGACGTGCACATGCATGCCGCTGCCGGGGTGTTGCAGGTAAGGCTTGGCCATGAAGCTGGCGCGGTAGCCGTGCTTGAGGGCCACGCCACGGGTGCTGCGGCAGAACAGGGCGGCCCAGTCGGCGGCGCGCAGGCCGTCTTCCAGGTGGCCGAAATTGATTTCGAACTGGCCGGGGCCGAGTTCGGCGGTGATCACCGTGATGTCGATGCCCTGGGCCTTGGCCGTCTCGACCATATCGTCCAACACCGGCGCAAAGCGTGACAGGCGCTCGATGTGCAAGTTGGGCTGGTCGTCCGCGTCATCACTCAGCGGGTCGCGGGCAAATTGCGGCAGGCCGTCGCTGAGCTTTTTGTCGAACAGGTAGAACTCCAGCTCGAACGCGACCACCGGGTGAATGCCTTTGCTCTGCAGGCGTTCCAGCACCTTGGCCAGTACTTCCCGGGGTTCGAATTCGATGGGCGCTTCGGTGCCGTCGGAGGTGATCAACATCTGCCCCAGCGGCTGCGCCTCCCAGCTCACCGGCTTGAGGGTGCCGGGCACCAGGCGGCGGTTGGCGTCCGGGTCGCCGTCGTGGAAGCAATAGTCGCCGATCTTGAACAGGCCGCCCTGGGCACCCAGCAGCACCGCGTTCTGCGGCAGTTTCAACGGGCTGCCGGCGGCGACCTTTTCCAGCATCTCCACCGGGTAGCGCTTGCCGTAGAAATGCCCGGGAATGTCCAGGGCAATCAGGTCGACGTAGCGCACATCGGGATGGTTCTGGCGAAAGGTCCGGACTTCGGCCAAAAGCGTGGAAGCATGGCTTTTCACGGGTGTTGCTCCTAGTTGTAGACCCACAGCACGCGGGCTGGCAGGTCGGTCAGGTTGCCGTAGCGGCAGTGGGCAAAACTGGCCAGGTGGAAGCTGTCGCCGGGGCCCAGGGTGACCGAGTCCGGCTCGCCCTCGACCCACAGCGTCAACTCGCCCTCCAGCACGTAACCGGCCTGTTCGGCACGGTCGCTCATGGTTTGTTCGCCGCTGTTGGCACCGGGGGCCAGCAGGCTGTCGAGGATCGAGAACGCGCCGTGCATGCTCGGCGACACCAGGATGTCGGTGATGCCATTGGCGTAATACACCGTGCGCCGTTCGTTGGGGCGGGTGACCCAGTCCACCGCCTTGGGTTTGGACAGGCTGTAGAAATAGGTGGTGGGCACACCGAGCGCGTGGCTGATGGCTGTGAGGTCGGCCACGGTCGGGCGCGACAGGCCGCGTTCAACCTGGGACAGGAAACCCACGGAACGCTCGATCTTTTGCGCCAGTTGCGCCAGGGTGAGCTTCTTGTGCTTGCGCAGGTCGTGGATCAGGATCGCCAGGGCGTCGAGTTCTTCTTGCTTGTCCATGGGCGCTTCGTGAAATTCTTATCAGGAAATTTCATGAAAAATTACAGGATTAATTTCACGAGGGCAATGGGTATGGAGTTGGCAGAGCATTTACGCCGCCTGGAACAGGAGCTGCACCAATGCACCACCCGTGCAGATGCGGCGCGGTTGTCGGTGCTGCTGGCGGATGATTTCGTCGAATTTGGTGCCAGTGGCAATGTGTGGGGCAGCAAGGCCGAGGTGATCGAAGGGCTGCAGGATGAGGTGTTTTCAGTCCGTAGCATCAGTGACTTTGCAATGAAGGTGCTGGCCGAAGGCGTGGCGTTGGTGACGTATCGCTGCCAGCGCGCGGCGACGGATGCAAATGCGGCGGGGGAGTCGTTGCGCAGTTCGGTGTGGCGCGAAAGCGGCGGGCAGTGGCAGATGGTGTTTCATCAGGGCACGCCGACACGTCAGCGTGCACCTGTGTAAGCGCCGGCAGGTCAGACCGTACGCTTGGCCTCGAACCCCGACAGGCTGACATCATCACGATGCCCGAGCAGCTCGGCCACCACCGAGGTCGGCGATTTGTGCTTGTAGGTGTTGTAGTTGTTGACCGAGTCGTGGAAGAGCTGGCGGGTGAACGCGACACGGCTTTCCAGGCTGGCGATTTCTGCGGTGGGTGACGAGGCATTTTGCGCCGCCGCCAATTGTTGTTCGGCCTCCTTGAATTGGCCGAAGGCTTTTTTGCAGCGATCGAGCAGGGCCACCAGTTCCCTGTAGGTGCCGAACACGTAGAGCGCGAGCAAGGTGACAACGGTCACGAAAATGATGATGACGTGGGTACCAGTCATTGGAATTCCTGAGCGGCTGGAAAAAAGAACCAATCTTATCTGATTAATCGCCGGCCCGGTCGCTGGCCGTCCACCCATCTGCCGCTTCCATCACGGCGCTGAATGATTCCACGCCGCTGCGGTCGGAATCTTTACGCGTCATTCATTGAAGGAAGTGCCCATGAAGTCCAAATCCCTTGTTGCCTGCCTGCTGGTTGCCGCGAGCCTGTCCGCCGCGAGTCTCACCGTCCAGGCCGCGGATACTCCGCAAAAAACCGTGCAGCCTTCGAATATCAATACCCGCGACCTCAAGACGGGAGACCGCGCGCCAGACATTCTGATGCGTAAGGAGTCGGCCATTGCCGACTGGAAGAAACGTGGCCTGAAGCAGCCGGAAGAAGACAGCCAGTGGGCTCGAGTGAACGACAAGTACGTATTGCTCAAAACCACCAACGGCACGATTCTCGACATCACGCCCGTTAAAAAATAAAGCGTTCAGCGGGATGGGTGATCACGCTTCATCCCGCTGCATTTGATTTTTGCATAAATGCATAAATCAGCATTTTTTCCTCTTGTTTTACGTTAAGGTACGTCCGTTTGCGGGCCGCAATGGTCCCTTTACCTTGACTGGAATGAGAGCAGGATGCTTGCCACAATAAGAAATTACCCGCGTACCGTGAACCTGTTGTTGTCGGCCACGCTGATCCTCACCCTGGCCAAGGCCATCACCTTTCCGTACCTGGTGATCTACCTCACCAACCACTTTGCCCTCGACATCAGCCAGGTCGGCCTGGTGATCGGCAGCTCGTTGATCGTCGGCTCGCTGCTGAGTGTCTACGGCGGTTTCCTGGTAGACCGCATCAATAGCTATAGGCTATTGCTCAGCTTGAGTGTGGTGTTTGCCCTGGGGTTTATCGGCACGGTGCTGGCCCGGGAAATCTGGTCATTCTACAGCTGCCTGATCCTGATCAACCTGGCGTACGCGGTGATCGACATCGCGATCAAGTCCGGGTTTGCCAGCCTGTTGCCGGAAGATGAGCGCAGCGAAGCGTTTTCCATCAAGTACACCCTGACCAATATCGGCTATGCCGTAGGGCCGTTTTTTGGCGCGATGGTGGCCAAGCTCGATATCAGCTTGCCGTTTATCCTGTCGGCGGTCCTGGGCTTCGGTTTTTTCCTGCTGTACTGGCGTTGGGGCGACCGCACGCTGGCCACGGTAGACACCACGCAAAAGCCGGTGTCGTTCCTCGCGGTGGGGCGTGTATTGCTGCGGGATCACCGACTGGTGTGCTTCACCGTCGGCGGCCTGCTCAGTGCCGTGGTGTTCGGCCAGTTCACCGCGTACCTGTCGCAGTACCTGGTGACCACCACTACCGCCGAATACACCTACACCATCATCAGCGCGGTACTCACCACCAACGCGGTGTTGGTGATTGCCCTGCAATACGCGATTGGCCGGCGCATTTCCCACCGCTACCTGAGCCAGTGGCTGATCTTCGGCCTGGGCATGTTCATGCTGGGGGTGATTGGCTTTGCCCTGGCGAGCAACGTGTGGTGGTGGATCCTGGCGATGGCGATTTTCACCGTGGGCGAAATCGTGGTGTTTCCGGCCGAGTACATGTTCATCGACCGCATCGCCCCGGACAACCTGCGGGGCATGTACTACGGGGCGCAAAACCTCTCCAACCTCGGTGCTGCCCTGGGGCCGGTGCTGTGCGGGCTGGTGCTGGCCAACCTGCCGGCCCACTACATGTTCTACATGTTGGCAGCGTTCATTGTCGGGGGAGGGGTGTTCTATTTTATCGGGGCGTCGTTGAAAGCCCGCGACATACTGTAGGAGCACGCTTGCTCGCGAAGGTCGTTAACGATAACGCGCCACGCCTGAATGAACGCGGTGCCCGGGCGTTTTTCGCGAGCAAGCCCGCTCCTACAAAGGGCGCAGCGGCAGGTCATCCAGCCTGAGTTTACCGACGGTGTTGCTCTGCAATTCGTACCGCAACTCGTCGACCATCTTTTCCACTTCCTGCGGGGTCTGCAGCTTGTTGACGCTGATCCCGGTGACCACCAAATCCACCCGGCCGCTTTCGGCGTCGAAGACCTTGAGCGTCAACGACGCGTCACGGCACAGGGTGAATTCGCAGGTCAGGGGCGACAGGGCCTCTTCGATGCAGTTGCGCAGTTGGGAGAGCGTAAACATCAGGGTTCTCCTCAGCGACGACGCAGCAACAGGCCCAGCAGCAGGCCGACACCGGCGACGATCGCAACCGTTGCCAGGGGTTTTTGCTTGGCGAAATCGCCGACGGTGTCCAGCGCGTCACCGTAGGTTTGCTGCAACTGGCCAGCGGCCTGGCGAGCTACACCCTCGGCCTGGAGACGTTCGTCACCGGTCAGATCACCCAGAAAACCTTGAGCCTTGCCGGCCACTTTTTCCACGGCGCCTTTGACTTGTTCGCTTTTCATGATGGATTCCTTAAAGGGCATGACATCTCAACGGCACAGGACCCTAAGCCCTGTGCCCACCCTTCAAGGTTAAGCAGTGCACCCCCGCGCAATAAGGCGAATTTGCACCGGTCGCACTAGTGCATTTGCACTCTATTTCGGCTTTTTAACCCGCAACTCACCGGCAAACAGCCCGCGCTCACGGGCCCACACGATGGCTGCACTACGGCTATGCACCCCCAGTTTGGAGTACACCGTGGCCACATGGTTACGCACGGTGTTGGGTGCCAGTTTCAGGCGCGAAGCGATTTCCTTGTCGGCCAGGCCTTCGCAAATCAACCCCAGTACGTCGCGCTCGCGGGCGGTCAGGTCGGTAAAGGAAATGTTCGGTACATTGGGGCTGTTGACGCTCTTGGCGTTGGCCAGTTTTTCAATCAGCGTCTGGCTGAACCATGAGGCGTCCTGCATCACTTCCTCGATCGCGGCCACCAGTTCCAGCTCGGAGCGCTTGCGTTCGGTGATGTTCATCAGCACCAGCAGGTAGCAGGGCACATCCTGGATACTGACGGTGTCGGCAGACAGCACACAGTCGATCAGCTCATTGCCTTTCTTGCGGATCTTCAGGTCGAGGCCGTCGAGGTTGCCGGCTTTTTCCAGGGTGGTGAACAGTTGCGTGCAGGCCTGGGGGCTGTCGATAAAGTCGATGTCTTCGATGGATTTGCCGATCAGTTCTTCACTGGTATAGCCGGTGATGGTCATGAAGGCTTCGTTGATATCCACCACCTGGCGGTTGGCGGCGTTGCACACCAGGGTCGGCACCGGCGTCAGGCGGAACGACTTGGCGAAGCGTTCCTCGCTCTGACGCAGGGCGGTTTCGGCCTTGCGGCGAGGCTCCAGGTCGGTGAAGGAAAACAGCATGCAGTCTTCCTCATTCATGTCCAGCGGCTGGCCGGCCACGATCACCAGTTTGCTGCCGCCTTCGGGCAGTTTCAGTTCGGCTTGCATCTGTGGAATGGTCGCGCCTTCGCCCAGGCGCTTGACGGCCAGGTCCTTGTTTTCGGCCTGTTCCAGCACGTCCAGTTCATACACCGAGTGGCCGATCACCTGGTCGCGGTTGTAGCCGGTCATCTCCAGGAAGCCCTGGTTGACCTTGATGTAGCGCAGGTCGCTCAGGCGGCAAATCACCGCCGGCGCCGGGTTGGCATTGAAGGTCTTTTCGAAGCGCTGTTCGGCGCTGGCCCATTCGGTGGCGTCGCTCAGGATCAACACCAGCAATTCCGGCTCGCCCGACGCGTCGTCGAGCACCAGACTGCGCAGGCGATGCACCCAGACTTTTTCCTCGTCGCCGGTGGGGGTGACTTCCACCACCACATCGCTGAACTCTTCACCGTCTGCCACCCGGCTCAGAGGATAATTCTCCAGCACCAACGGGTGGTTGTTGCGATACCGCAAGGCAAAGCGCGCGGCGTATTCCTTGGTGTTGGCACCCAGGTCTTCGACTTTATCCACGCCATGCATCAGCAGCGCGGCTTCATTGGCCCAGAGTATGGTCTGGTCGGCCTCGGCGAGGATCACCCCATCGGACAAGCCGGAGATGATCTGCTGCAGTTGGCGGCGGTTGGTTTCTTTGGCGAGGACGGCCTGGCTCATGGTTTCTCCTGGGGTAAGTCGCATGGGAAGTACGACACCTGAGGCTCAGGATAGTGCAGAGAAAGTGCCCGGCGCGGGGTGCGAATGCACCAGTGCGCCTAGTGCAATTGTGCCGAGACCGCAGGGTAGGTCCCTCGCCAAACTGGCCACCTACCCACTGTTCAAAGGATTTAACATGACCACTGTCTATGAAACCAACCGTTCGCTGTTTCGTGTGTCCTGGGGCTCGGTATTGGCCGGTAGTGCAATTGCCCTGGTGACCTATCTGGTATTGAGCGTACTCGGCACCGCGATTGGCGCCAGCGCGATAGACCCGATGGCCGCGGGTAACCCGCTGAGTGGTTTCGGCACCGGTGCCGGGATCTGGCTGTTTGTCTCGACGCTGCTGGCAATCGGTGCCGGTGCATTCGTGGCCGGGCGTACTGCGCCGGATCGCGGCGGCCTGCACGGCGTGCTGAGCTGGACCATCACCACCTTGCTCACCACCTGGCTGCTGGCCGCGCTGGCCACCAGCGTTGTGGGAGCGGCGGGCAATGTCGTCGGCAAGGGCCTGTCGGCTGCCGGCAGCGGGATCGCCGCCGTGGCGCCGGGTATCAGCGACAGCGTCAAGCAGCAACTGAATGAGCAGGGCATCAAGCTGGACTGGAACAGCCTGCAAGGTCAGCTCGACACACTGCTCAAGCAGAGCGGCAAACCTGAACTGGACCCGGCCAACGTTGAGCAAAAAGCCGATCAGGCGGCGGCGGACGGCAAGCAGTCGGCCAACGATGCCGCGACCAACCCAGCCCAGGCTGGTGATGAATTGAAGCAGTGGTTCGAGCGGGTCAAGGCTTCCGGTGAGCCGGCGTTGAACGCGGCGGACAAGCAGGCACTGGTCAATATTGTTGCGGCCCGTACCGGCAAGAGCCAGGCTGAGGCCACCCAGATTGTCGACAACTACGCCCAGGCCTACCAGCAGGCCGTGCAGAAGGTCGACGAACTGAAGCAACAGGCTGAACAGAAAGCCCGTGAAGCCGGTGAAGTCGCGGCCAAGCAACTGTCCCGTGCTGCGTGGAGCACCTTGTTGATGTTGCTGCTGGGCGCAGCGTTGAGCTTCGGCGTGGGTCGCCTGGCGATTTCCACCCGTCGTGTACCGTTGGCCTGATCATGACCTGAGGTGATTTATGTGGCGAGGGAGCTTGCTCCCGCTGGGCGCTGCGAAGCGGCCCCAAAAAAGAGGGGAGCGCTACGCACTGGAGCGCCAGCCCGGTCCAGCGGGAGCAAGCTCCCTCGCCACAATGCTTCGCTGGCACCAAACATGCTAGTGTCAGCACTCCAACATCCACTGGCAGTGCCTGGCGATGCGCGACATCTACAGCGTCTTCAACTCCAACGGCGCCTATGAAACCGGGGCCCATGCCCACGACGAATTCATGCTGATGGTGCCCGAGCACGGCCTGTTGCGTTTCAAGGATGAGGAAAGCGGGCGCACCACCTCGGTGATCGACCGCCAGTTCGTACTGGTGCCGCCGCAATCCAGCCATTCCTCCTCGTCACTCACCGCCAGCCAGGGCCACGTGGCGTTCTACGTCGACCCCGACTACATGCACTACGCCTTGCGTGACCTGTCCGGTGACGCCAACCGCTTGCTGCGCGTGCCCACCCTGGGCATCTGGCAAACCTCCGCGCCGTTGCACCATCTGCTCCTGGCAAAAAAAGCCTTCAGCCAACCCGACCTGTACATCGACCGCCGCCGTCAGGTGGCCCAGGCCGATCACCTGCTGCTGCTCGAATGCCTGGCGATTTCCCTCAGCCAGCCGAGTCTGCAACGCTCATCTACCGAGCGCCACGGCGCCATGCTGGTGCGTGACGTCAAGGCGTACGTGGAAGGCAACCTCGAACATGCGCCGGGGCTGGATGAAATCGCCGAGACGTTTCACATGTCGCGCCGCCATCTGACCCGGCTGTTCGCGCTGCACACCGGCGAGACGGTGCTGGCGTACGTCCAGCGCCTGCGCCTGGAGCGCGCGCAGACGTTGTTGCGGCACACCCGCATGTCGGTGCTGGAGATCGCCAATAACGTCGGCTATGAGTCACCGTCACACCTGGCCCATGTGTTTCGCCGGGTGCTGGGCGTGTCGCCGGATGAGTGGCGCCGCGGCTGATACCGCCTCAACTTTTTTGATGTCCCGATCCCGCGCATGATCCGGCCCGATCCCGTGCGCCGCAAATCCGTCATCCGTTCATCCTCACCCCGTCAACAACAAACAAGTCCGGCCTACCGGACGAGGAGGGGCGGTGAGTGCAAAACCCTTTATCAGCTTCGCAGGGGTGCAAAAAAGCTTCAAAGTCGAGGGCCGCCAGTTTGTGGCCGTGCGCAACGTATCGCTTGAAGTTCAGCGGGGCGAAATCATCACCCTGGTCGGCCCTTCGGGGTGCGGCAAGTCCACCTTGCTCAACATGACCGCCGGGCTCTTCGGCCCCACGGAGGGCCAGGTGCATTACGACGGCGCCGAGGTCAAGGGCGTCAACACCCGTGTCGGCTACATGACCCAGGCCGACCACTTGCTGCCGTGGCGCACCGTGGCCGGCAACATCGCCGTGCCGCTGCAAATTCGCCGCATGCCCAAGGCCCGGATCGACAGTCGCGTCGAGGAGCTGATGGCGCTGGTGGGCCTCACCGGTTTTGGCGAAAGCTACCCTAACCAGCTTTCCGGCGGCATGCGCAAACGCGCGGCCATGGCGCGCTTGATGGCCAGCGACCCGGAAACCCTGCTGATGGACGAACCCTTCGGCGCCCTTGATGCGCAGATGCGCCTGACCCTGCAGACCGAACTCTTGCGCCTGTGCCGCAAGCTCAACAAAACCGTGCTGTTCGTCACCCACGATGTCGATGAAGCCATCGCGCTGGCGGACCGCTGCGTGGTGTTCGCCGGTCGCCCGGGCACCATCGACCATGTGCTCGATATTCCCTTGGGCGGTGAACGCAACCTGGTGCAATTGCGCTCCGACCCACGCTACGTGGAACTCTGCGCCGCCCTCTGGAAACGCTTGGCGCCCGACGTCGCCGGTGCTGCCGATCCCGCCTCATTGGCTCACTCGCTGGAGGTCGTATGATCCAGGTCTATCGCTTGCTGTTCCTGATTTTCCTGCTGGTGTTCTGGGAGTGTGTGTCCCGCTGGTTCGGCGTGGAATTTTTCATCAGCCGGCCTTCGGCGGTGGCGCAAAGCCTGTGGAAAATCCTCATGAACGGGGTGTTCTTCTATCACGCCGGCATCACCACCCTGGAAGCCGTGCTGGGCTTCTTCTTCGGCTCCCTCGCAGGCTTGATCGCCGGTTTGGTGCTGGGCCGCGCCAAGCTGCTGGCGGATATTCTCGACCCGTTCCTGACCGCCTTCTACAGCTTGCCGAAAGTCGCGCTGGCGCCACTGTTCATCCTCTGGTTCGGCATCGGCTTGCCGATGAAAGTCATCCTGACCGCGGCCGTGGTGTTCTTCCTGGTGTTCCTCAACACCTACAGCGGCGTGCGCAACGTGTCCCGCGAGCAACTGACCATCCTGCGCCTGATGGGCGCCAAGGAGCGCGACCTGTTGACCATGGTGGTCATCCCGTCCGCTTTCACCTGGGTATTCACCGGCCTGCGCCTGTCGGTGCCCTATGCGCTGATCGGCGCGCTGGTGGGCGAGATCATCGCCGCCAACCGGGGCCTGGGCTACCTGCTCTCGGATGCAGCCTCGCAGTTCGATACCGCCGGTGTATTTGCCGCACTGGTGGGGATCATCGCTCTCGCGCTGATCCTGAACACGGCGGTGAAGCTGGCCGAACGCAAGTTGATGCCGTGGAAGGCCAACGAAGCGGAACGTGAAGTTGCGGTTTAACCCCTTATTTTTGCGGAGCTTGATCATGTTCAAACCACTGTTCATCGCCAGCGTTTTACTCGCCTCATGCCTGCCCGCCGCGCAGGCCCGGGACCTGACCAAAGTCACCCTGGCGTTCCCCAGCGAAGGCTTCCTCTATGTGCCGATTTACGTCGCGCAGAAGCAAGGCTACTTCGCCGATGAAGGCCTGAATGTGGACGTCATCGTATTCCAGAAAGGCGGCTCGGCAGCACTCACCGCCGTGCTGGGGCGTGATGCGGATGCGTACGTCGGCCTGCCCGCCGTCGCGGTGCGCGCCCGCACCAAAGGCCAGAATGTCCAGGCGTTCGCCGCCGTGCAGACCCAGTTCGGCAGCACCGTGGTGATCGACGGTGCCTCGGCGCAAAAGGCCGGCGTGTCGGCCACCTCATCCCTGGCCGCCCGTGCCCAGGCCCTCAAGGGCTTGAAGATCGGCGTCACCGGCCCTGGCAGCACCACCGACATGCTGGTGCGCTACCTGGCCAAGGATGCGGGGCTCAACCCGGACAAAGACTTCACCATCATGCCCATCGGCGGCGCGCCAAACATGCTCGCGGCGTTTTCCCAAGGCAGCATCAACGGCTTCTCGCTGTCGCCACCCACCATCACCACCGCCGAGAAGCAAGGCGGCTTTGTGTTGATGGACCTGGCGAAGGGCGAATACAAACCCCTGGACGGCTTCCTCTTCACTGCGATGATTGCCCGTGAAGACTGGCTGGCCAGCAACAAGGTCACGGCCGAAAAAATGGTCCGCGCCCTGTGGCGTGCCGAACACCTGATTGCCAGCGACCCGGACAAGGCCCGCGAGTCGGTGCGCCCGTATTTCGCCAACACCGACGCCGCCATTTTCAATGCTGCCTGGACCGCTTCGCTGCCGTCCTACCCGGCCACGCCGCGCATCGAGAAAGACGGCGTTGAGAAAAACATCCGCTTCATGAACGCTGTGGAGAGCGACCCGGTCGAACTCGACCCGCAGCAGGTCTACACCAACTCCATCGTCGACGCCGTGGCGCCGACTGTTTCCACCCTTCAGGGAGAGGCGAAATGACGCCCGAGGTTCACCTGGTCAATGTTTTTCCCGCCACCGCCCGTGGCGGCAACCCCGCGCCAACCGTGGCCGTCGCCGATGGCATGAGCGATGCCGACATGCAGCAAGTCGCCCGCGACTATGGCCATGAGTGCGGCTTCGTGTTCGCCGCACCGGTTGGCAGCGAGTTCGATTTTGCCTTGCGCTTCTGGGTGCCCAACCACGAGATGGAAATGTGCGGCCACGCCACCGTGGGAGCGGTGTGGCTGCTGGATCGGTTGGGCATGCTGCACAAGGACCGCCTGACGTTATCGACACTGAGCGGTCCGGTGGATGCGCGGATCACCGCTGCGGGCACCCCGGATATCCAGGTGGAAATCAGCCAGCCCAAGGGCCAGGTCGAGGCGTTGAACGATGCCGAAGTCGAGGCCGAGATTCTGTCGGTGCTCGGCATCACTTCCAACGAACTGGCACCGCTGCCGATCCAGAACGCTTGCACCAGCCGGGTGAAAACCCTGATCGCGCTGAAAAGCGTGGCGGTACTGGATAGCCTGAAACCGGATTACCGGCGGATGCAGCAACTGTGCGAGCGCATCGGCTCCACCGGTTTGTACCCCTATGCGCCATCGGATCTGGACGGGCGACAATTTGATGCGCGGCAGTTTCCCAAGTCCTCGGGTTACCCGGAAGACGCCGCCACCGGCATCGCGGCTGCCGCGTTGGCGTTTGGCTTGTTGGAGAATGGCCTGGTGACGGCAGATGATCGCCCGGTGCACATCCGCCAGGGCCGGGCCATGGGCCGACCTTCGCAAATCTCCCTGCGGTTTCGCCGGGATGCAGCGGGGCAGGTGCAAGGTTGCTGGCTGGGTGGGCATGTGGAATTTGTCGAGGAACCGGCATGAGCGTGCGCGAAAAACTGCAAGCCCTCGGGCTGGAATTACCCGAAGCGCCGAGCCCCAAGGGGGACTACGTGCCGGTGACGATTCATGGAGGCGTGGCGTATGTCAGCGGGCAGGTTTGTCGGCAGGGTGACAGCGTGATTACCGGGCCGGTGACGGACCAGACCTCTACGGAGTTGGTCAACGAAGCAGGGCAGACCTGTGTGCTGCGGGCCTTGAGCGTGCTGGACCAGGCGGTAGGGCTGGAGAACGTCGAGCGCATCCTGTTCGTTCGCGGGTTTGTGTTTGGCGGGGAAGGTTTCCAGGGCTTCTCCAAGGTGGTCGACGGCGCCTCGCAACTGTTGATTGAGCTGTTTGGCGAGCACGGCCGGCATGCGCGTTCGGCGGTGGGCGTGGCGGGATTACCCAGCAACGGCCTGCTGGAACTGGAACTGACAGCGGTCGTTGCCTGAACCACCCACCAAAATGTGGCGAGGGAGCTTGCTCCCGCTGGGCTGCGCAGCAGCCCCAAAACCGATGATCGCAGTGCCTCGGGCATACCGCGTCAACCGGTCCGGGAGCGCTTCGCGCTCCAGCGGGAGCAAGCTCCCTCGCCACAGGATTCGTGTTGCTTTCACCTCTGCAGGAACCCCGGCGAACGAGTAAACTGCCCGCCTTTTATTCTCACGACGAGACGGTGAGCTTTTGAACGCAGGAAAAACCGCAGGGCTGTTGCTGCTCACCGCCTTATTGGCGGGATGCGGCACCTCGCCACCCCGCACCCCCAACGACATCTGCGGCATCTTCCGCGAAAAAGACGATTGGTACGACGCCGCCAAGGTGACCCAGGCGCGCTGGGGCGTGCCGATCCAGGTGCCGTTCGCGATCATGTATCAGGAATCGGGCTTCCGGCAGGACGCCAAGACCCCACGCAAGTACCTGCTGTGGATCATCCCCTGGGGTCGTGTGTCTACGGCCTCCGGCTACGCCCAGGCCAAGGACGAAGTGTGGAGCGACTACCAGAAAAGCACCGGACGCTACGGCGCCAGCCGGCAGGACTTTGACGACGCCATCGACTTTGTCGGCTGGTACATGGACAAGACCTACACCATCAACGGCGTATACAAATACGATGCCTACGGCCAGTACCTGAATTACCACGAAGGCTGGGGCGGTTACCGGCAGCGTACCTACGCGAGCAAAGCCTGGCTGATGCCGGTGGCGGGGAAGGTGCAGGCGCGTTCGCAGATGTATGCGGCGCAATATGCGGGCTGCAAGAATGATCTGGGGCGTGGGTTCTGGAGCCGGTTCTGGCATTGGCTGTGACTTTGGATAGCGGGAGAGCACGATGAGCACCGAACTGGAAATCACCGACATCCGCCTCGGCGACGGCAAAACCGTGGTCAAAGGCGCCCTGATCACCACGCAATACACCGGCACTCTGGAAGACGGCACGGTGTTCGACTCCTCATGGGAACGCGGCAAGCCGTTTCAGTGCGTGATCGGCACCGGTCGCGTCATCAAGGGCTGGGACCAGGGGCTGATGGGCATGAAAGTTGGCGGCATTCGCACGTTGTTTGTGCCGGCGCACCTGGCCTACGGCGAGCGCTCGATGGGGGCGCATATCACGCCCAACAGTAATTTGCGGTTTGAGATTGAGTTGCTGGAAGTACTGACGCGGGATGATTGAGGGGCGGTGAACATGGATGTTGTTGAAGCAGGGGAGTTGCCGCGTAGTTCGATAGCGGGCATTCGGGTGGTTGAGCTGACCCTTGAGGATGAAGCCGAGCTGCAGCGCTTTTTCGAAGCAGCCCCGGAATATTTTCTCGCGGTCAACGGTGAGCCAGCCACATCCACGGAGGCGCGAGATGAGTTGACTCTTCAACTGCCTGGTACCTGGAGCTACACGCGGATGTATTGGATTGGCTACCGCAATGCCGAAGGGCAGTTGGTTGCGGTGGTGAATGTGGCGTCGGATCTGTTGGCGGTCGGGGTTTGGCATATCGGGTTGCTGTTGGTGGCCACGCCGTTGCATGGCAGCGGTTTTGCGCGGCAGTTGCATGCCGATTTCCAGGATTGGGTAGTGAGCCTGGGCGCACGCTGGTTGCGGCTGACGCTGGTGGTGGGGAACGTCAAGGCTGAGCGGTTCTGGCCCCGGCTTGGGTATGTTCAGGTGCGGACTCGGGATGGCATCGAGATGGGGCGGCAGGTGAATCGGGTTTCCATTCAGGTGAAGGCGTTGGCGGGTGGGGCGATCAATGAGTATTTGGCGCTGGTGGAGCGTGATCGACCGTCTTCTGCGTAGCAGCTGTCGAGCCTGGGAGAGGCTGCGTTCGGCGACTCGGTGGAGTGTGTGGCCGACGCAGCCTCGCTTGGGCTCGACAGCTGCTACGGGGGGAGAGCTGCGCAGTGGTGCGTACCTGAACCCTCCCTGAAGAACCTGCCCAAACCCATCGGGTAAATTTTCCTACGGTTTACTCTCATTAATTCGGAGCGTAAGCTTCGCGCGTTTTCATCAATAGCGGAGACCCTCAGTGGGTACTTGTTCGAGTGACAGTCGTCGGCCGGTCTCGATAACCGGCACATACTTGGCAAGATAACGCGCATTTTTCCGATGCCGTTGTCTCGCCCAGAAGCGAGAAGCGGCATTTCGATGGCGGCCAGTCCTGGCCCGATTCCGAATTCCCTCTCATCGACGCTTAACAGTACGTGATGCCTTGCATCGCGGTACTGCGGACGCGCCTGTCGTTTGCGACGGGCGGGCCTGTCCTGTCGTGCCCGTGACTCAATCACGGCCCAGGATGGTCGTACCTGGCCGAAGGTTTCCTCGCGTAAGTTTGGCTGGTCATGAATAGGGAAGACGCCTATGCAAGCAATCAACAACATCAACCTCAACTCGCTGATCGACACGCTGGTCAGCCTCACCGCGGCCTTCATTCTCGGTGGCCTGATCGGGTTTGAGCGTCAGTACCGCCAGCGCACGGCGGGGCTGCGCACCAACGTGCTGGTGGCGGTGGGAGCGGCGATTTTCGTCGACATGGCCAACCGCCTGGGCGGCGCCGAAGGGGCGGTGCGGGTCGTGGCCTATGTGGTCTCGGGCATCGGTTTTCTCGGTGCCGGTGTGATCATGCGTGAAGAAGGCAACGTGCGCGGCCTGAATACTGCGGCCACGCTCTGGGCGTCGGCGGCGGTGGGTGCCTGTGCCGGTGCCGACCTGATCCTCGAAGCGCTGCTCGGTACGCTGTTTGTGCTGGCGGCCAACACGCTGCTGCGCCCGATCGTCAATAACATCAACCGCCAGCCACTGGACGTGGTGTCGGCCGAGGTGACCAACATTCTGTATGTGGTGGCCCGGCGTACCCAGCAGAAGGCGGTATTGGCCTTGCTCGAAGCCGAACTTGCTCGCTGCAACTACCCGGCCAGTGATGTGGACGTACGTCCCTTTGGTCCTGAAGAGGTGGAAATCGAGGCGACGCTGGCCGTGACCTCGGTAGACGGTGACGAACTGGATGCGCTGGTGGCGCGTATTTCCACTTCAGCCCTTGTGGTGCAAGCGTTCTGGAGTCCGAGTACCACCGACTAGGCCGCCTTGGCGCCCCTGGGACCGGCTCTTTACTATGCTTATGGTGAGGAAAAGTCCTACATACAGCTGGGACTATCCCTTCAGTTGTTACGCCGTTCCATTGGTAAGGTTGCGCGCTTGCGACTAGCCAGGCACGCAGGTGCCGCCTACCTAGGGTTATGCGCTGTTCAAATGGAGGGACCCGACTGCTGCTTGTAGGACTGTTCAGTTCCGTTCGTCGGAACTGTCATTTCTCACAGGTAGATAGGTCCCGTGTGATGTGTAACGGTACTGAATCCTCCCAGGGGAGCCTTATGAGCAAAGCTTTAATCGTGGATGACCATCCATTTATCCGCGCAACCGTCCGCTATCTGCTGAAGCAGGAAGGCTTCGACACGATCTTCGAGGCCGGCAACGGCGCCGATGCCATGCAGATTGCCCGGGAGGAGCGCCCCGAGCTGATCATCCTCGACCTGGCGATGCCGAAGCTGGGTGGCCTGGAGGTGATCAGCCGGATCAAGGCGCTGGGCCTGCCGTGCAAGATCCTGGTGCTGACGTCCTACCTGGCGGTGTTTTTTTCCACCCGCTGCATGCGTGCCGGCGCGATGGGGTTTGTCGCCAAGACCGGCGAGCTGGATGAGCTGCAAAAAGCGATCAAGGCCGTGATGTCCAACTACAGCTGCTTTCCGAGCCTGCCCACCAGCTCGGTGCGCCGCGACGATTTGCAATCCACCGAGCAGGACCTGGTGGCAGAGCTTTCCGACCGCGAGCTGACCGTACTGCAGAAGCTGGCGCTGGGGTTGGGTAACAAGGAAATTGCCGAGGACATGTTGCTCAGCCACAAGACCATCAGCACTTATAAAACCCGACTGAAGGAGAAGCTGCGGATGTCGTCGGTGGTGCATTTGTCCAAGTTCGCCCAGCGCAATCATCTGATCTGAAATGATCAACTTTCGGGTCTTGTGGCTCAGCGCAAGTGTGCTGCTGGGCGCGCTCTGCACACAAGGCCTGGCGCTTGGCGAGCCGCGCACCCTGTATCTGTTGGGGCATTCCGTCATTGAAACGCCCGCCGTACGGTTGCATGAAACGCAGTGGAGCTGGCTGCGCGAACGGCGCCGGTTGTTGATGGGGATCTCTGGGCCCGACTACGCACCATTCGAGTTGAGCACCAGCGATGAACTCGAGGGGATTACGGCGGATTACGCGTCGCTGATCGCCGATGCGCTGAACATCACGATAGAAGTGCGCCGCTACGACAATCGCGATGAAGTCATCACCGCGCTCAAGCGTGGCGAGGTGGATTTTGTGGGATCTGCCAACGGCTACGAGGCGGCAGACCCGCAGTTGGTACTCTCGCGCTCCTATGCCATGGATCAACCGACCCTGGTCACCCGCACGGGTGACAGCCAGGGCCTGAGCAGCGACCTGGCCGATAAACGTGTGGCGATGTTTTATCACTACATGCAGCCTGACGCGGTGCAGGCGTTTTACCCCAATGCCCGGATCCAGCTGTTCCCTTCAACCTTCGAGGCCATCGGCGCGGTTGCGTTCGGCCATGCAGATGTTTACCTCGGCGATGCAATCAGCACCAACTACCTGATCAACAGGAACCACCTGAACAACGTCCGCATGGCCGACTTCTCGTCACTTGAGGTCAATCCCTTCGCGTTTGCATTTTCCCGGGACAACGCGCGCTTGCTGCCGATCATCAACGCGGCACTGGCGGTGATCCCGGTCAGCGAGCAGATGGAAATCCTGCGGCGCTGGAGTGCCGGCAACCTGGGGTTCCTGGGGCCGGACCGGTTGCGCTTGAGTGCCAGTGAACAGCGTTGGCTGGACAAGAACCCGAGGATCAAGGTCGCGGTACTCGACAAGTTCCTGCCGGTTTCATTTATCGACAAGCAGGGCGCGTTCGAAGGGTTGAGCGCCGAGGTGCTGGCCCGCATCAGCTTGCGCACGGGATTGAAGTTTGACTTCATTCCCGGCACCTCGATGCTCCGGCAAATCGACAGGGTCAACACCGGTGGTGCAGACATGATCGCGGTGGTCACCCCCAGCGTCGAGCGCACGGACAAGGTACGCATTACCCGGCCTTACCTGACCAATCCGTTTGTGTTGGTCAGTCGCATTGATGACGGCAGCCCCCTTACCCTGGAAGACATGGCCGGCAAGCGCCTGGCGCTGATTGGCAGCAATAGCCTGCAGGAGGGCATCGCCCAGGACTATCCGAGCATCAAGTTCGTGGACGTCGAGAACCCCGAGCACGGCATGGAGCTGGTGGCCGATGGCGGTGCCGATGCCGCCGTCAATACCTTGATCAGCGCCCGCTACATGATTGCCCGCGAGTACCGTGACCGGTTGCGGATCACCAGCACGGTCGGGTCCGAGCCGGCCCGTATAGCCTTTGGCGTCAACCGCAGCCAACTGGAGTTGTATTCGATCCTCGACAAGGCGCTGCTGAGTATTACGCCCCAGGAAATGGACGAATTGGCTGGCCACTGGCGTAGCGAGGTATTGGTTGAAGACAGCTACTGGGCGCGGCACCGCAATGCGATTATTCAAGGTTTCAGCCTGGCGGCGCTGCTGTTGCTGATCACCCTCGGCTGGGCGATTTATCTGCGTCAGCTGATACGCAAGCGCGTCGAGGCCGAACGGGCACTGAGTGATCAGATGCGCTTTATGGGCGTGCTGATCGACGGCACGCCCCATCCGATTTATGTGCGTGATCGCCTGGGCCGGCTGATGGCGTGCAATAGCGCTTACCTTGATGTGTTCGGTTTCAAGCTGGAGGACGTGACCGGTAAAACCGTGGTCGAGACCGACACCGGCAATCGCCCCCAGGCCGAGTCTTTTCATCAGGATTACCTGCGCTTGATGGAGCGGGGCGAGCCACAGATCCAGGACCGCGTGCTCAAGGTGCCGGGCGGTGCGGTCCTGACCATCTACCACTGGATGCTGCCGTACCGCGACGGTAATGAACAGGTGGTGGGCATGATCGCCGGCTGGGTGGATGTCAGCGAAAGGCAGCAACTGCTCGGCCAGTTGCAGGAGGCCAAGGAGGATGCCGACGCGGCCAACCGCGCCAAGACCACGTTTCTCGCGACCATGAGCCATGAAATCCGCACGCCCATGAACGCCGTGATCGGCATGATCGAACTGGCCCTGAAAGCCGCCGAGCAGAACCGGGCCGACCGCGATGCGCTGGAGGTGGCCGCCGATGCGTCGCGGGGCATGCTGGAATTGATCGGCGATATCCTCGATATCGCGCGTATAGAATCGGGCCACCTGTCCCTGACCCTCGAGCCTTCGAACCTGCACGAGTTGCTGGCGTCGGTGGCGCGGGTTTTCGAGGGGCTGGCGCGGGCCAGGGGCCTGGTACTGCAGGTGGAGCTCGACCCGCTGATTGATCGGTACGTGCTGGTGGACCCGATGCGCTTCAAGCAAGTGGTGTCGAACCTTTTGAGCAACGCGATCAAGTTCACCCCTCACGGCCGGGTGCGGCTTGGCGCGTCCGGCTCGTCGGCGATTGCCAGCGGCTACTTGAACCTCAGGCTGTGGGTGGAAGACACCGGCATCGGCATCAGTGTCGAAGACCAGAAGCGCCTGTTCAACCCGTTTATCCAGGGCAGCAACACTGCGCAATCGGCGCGCAGCGGTTCGGGCCTGGGCCTGGTCATCAGCCGCAACCTGTGCGAGATGATGGGGGGACAATTGCAATTGAGCAGCCTGCTGGGGCAGGGCACTCGGGTGGATGTCACCCTGGAGCTGGCAGTCGCCGACACCACGCTGATGCCGCCCGTACCGGTTGCCGTGGAAACTCCGCCGGCCCACGCGCTGAACATTCTGGTGGTGGATGACTACCCGGCCAACCGGCTGCTGCTGGCCCGGCAACTGAGCTTCCTGGGACACCGGATCACCACCGCCGAAGATGGTGTCGAGGGGCTTGAGTTGTGGCTGTCCGGGCATTTTGACGGGGTGATTACCGACTGCAATATGCCGTTCAAGGACGGTTATGAGTTGGCGCGGGATATCCGCACCCTTGAGGGCGAGCGTGGCCTGGCGCCGTGCCTGTTGCTGGGGTTTACCGCCAACGCCCAGCCCGAGGAAGCCGAGCGCTGCCGGCAGGCGGGCATGGATGGCTGCCTGTTCAAACCCACCGGGCTTGAGGATTTGCATGCGGCCCTGGCGCGGCGCACGGCCACACCTTCGGTAGCGCCCGGCACCGCGGATGAGCTGGCGGCAGACTTTGACTTGAGCCATCTTGAAAAACTGACCGGCGGGGATATCGACGCGGTGAAGGAGTTGCTGGCGCCCTTGCTCGACAGCCTTGAGGCAGACCATGGGCAGCTGGTGAACCTGCAACGCAAGGCAGACTTTGCCGGCCTGCATGACCTGGCCCATCGCACCAAGGGCGGGGCAAAGATGGTCAAGGCCCATGCACTGATGGTTTGCTGCGAGGTATTGGAAAGCGTTTGTGAACGTCAGGCCCGCGACGAATTGGCCAGTGCCGTCGATGGCATGGATGAAGCGCTCGCGCACCTGCACCACGCGCTGTCGGGGTATTGCAATCAGACTTGACCGGTGCGGAGGGGTATTGAGCTGTTTGGGACAACTCCTACGTGAAGGTGGAACAAGCCTTATTTAGTCTTCGGAATATGTCTGGAAAATAGTGCGTCCAGTCCTTCACGAGCGCTTCTTGCTCAGGTGTTCGCCATGCCAAACAAAGCACTGACCCTCCTGATCGCCGATGAACAGCATCTGCAACGACTGTACATCGAAAAAATGCTCAACCAACTGGGCTACTACCGCATCGTTCCGGTGCAGACCTTCGAAGAAGTGCGGATCCTCACGGCGATTCCGGCCAGGCCGTTCGATGTGCTGATCATCAACGCCGGGCTGGCAGACAGCGACGGCGGGGTGCTGGCCTTCCAGGAACAGCACCCGCAGATTCGCCATGTGCTGGTCTACGATAGCCGCGAACTGGGCACGCCGGCCGCCGCACCAACCCTGCTGGTGCGCCTGCCGGGTACGCCGGACAGCATCAACCTTGAACACTTCATGGACATCATCGACCCGCCGTCAGCCACCGACGGGTTGCGGGTGTTGCCGTGGCTGCGGGAGTTGTCCGGCAGCCCTGCGGCTTAGTCCCAGTTCGGCGCGATGCCTTTGGGGCTGGTCAGCCGATGGCCACGCTCCAGGGCGGCGATCTGCGCCATCTCAGCGTCACTCAGGGTCAGGTCCAGAGCCTTGAGGTTGCTGGCCAGGTTGGCGCGCTTGGTCGACGACGGGATCACCGCGTAGCCCAGTTGCATGGCCCACGCCAGGGTCACTTGCGCCGGGGTTGCCTGATGACGTTCGGCGATCTGCTGGATCACCGGGTCCTTCAGCACTTCGCCGTAGGCCAGGGTCATGTAGGACGTGATCTGGATGCCATGGGCCTTGGCAAACTCCGCCACGGTGCGGTTTTGCAGGTACGGGTGCAGTTCCACCTGGTTGGTCGCGATGTGCTCGGCACCGACGGCGGCAATTGCCTGCTTCATCAGGTCGACGGTGAAGTTGGAAATACCGATCTGGCGGGTCAGGCCCTGGCGCTTGGCTTCCAGCAACTGGCCCATGAACTCGGCGACCGGTACCTGGTCTTCCGGCGATGGCCAGTGGATCAGGGTCAGGTCCAGGTAGTCGGTCTGGAGTTTGCGCAGGCTTTCCTTGAGGCTGGGAATCAGCTGGCCTTCGGCGAAGTTGGCGATCCAGATCTTGCTGGTGATGAACAGTTCGTCCCGTGGGATGCCGCTGTCGGCGATGGCCTGGCCGACGTCGGCTTCGTTTTCGTAGATTTGTGCGGTGTCGATGACGCGATAGCCCAGCTCCAGGCCGGTGCTGACGGAGTCGATGACGACCTGGCCTTGCAGGCGGAACGTGCCGAGGCCGAATGCGGGAATGGACATGAGTGACTCCTGAAGTGGTGTGAACAATGGAGTCGAGTATCGGCCTCTCGTTCCTTCGGAAAAACCGCTGAATCCGAAAAGGACTCTTTACCAAAAGTCATGAGTGGCCGGCGGGTGGCCACACGATATCCCTCGAGAGCGGTCTTACCGGGTAGATGCGGGGGGCTGTCGGACATTTCGGGCGTTACTTGATAAGGGGCGCCTCTTTTAACCAGCAGGAGCTAGCGCAAGGACCAAATGCTCAAGGCCTTACAGCACCGAGAAACCTTGAGCAGCGGTCTGAACAGTCGAGTTCAGGGTGAACTGTCCTTGAGGGTCTGGAAGGCTTTTACGCGCTTGACCAGGCTTTTCTTGCTGGCCGAATCGGCACTGTTGAACAGGAACGAAAAGTCCGAGGCCAGGGTCGAGCTGCCGGCGATGGTCGCGTACTGGTGACAGGCATTGCAGTTGTCGCCCTGGACGTAGGTCTCCAGGGTGGTGTTGGCCACCGGTACGTTGCCCTGGCTGATAAACGGCCCGTAGGACAGCGGCACTTGCGCACTGACACCCGGTTCCGGCTGGGTGGGCGGGTTGGGGGTGAGGGTCCAGAGTACGTTGATCAGTTTGTAGTACTGGAACACCGACTTGCCCTGGCTCTGCTGGGCGAAATTGGCCTGCACCGCGCCGTTAAGCGCCTGCAGTTCAGTGGGCAGCGGATGTTCCCGGGTGGTCTGCACGGGTTGGTCCCGTGGAAACGGCTCGGTGCAGTCGCGGTCCGGATGCTGCTGCTTGCACTGGATACGCGCCACGTTCGGCGTGCATTCGGGGCCGGTGCCGCAGTTCGGGTTGTTGAAGGCAAAGCTGTCGGGCGGCGTTTGTTGTGGCGGCACCTGGTCGGGTTCCGGCACGTTGTCCACTTGCTCGAAGGTGGTCCAGATAAAGTTGGGCGAGGCCTGGGTCTTGTTGATGATATGCAGGCCCACCAGGCCCACCACCTGCTGGGTGCACTGCAAGGTGGCCGGGTTTTTGAGCCAGGCGACGGTGGTCAGGTAACGTCCGTAGAGCTCGGGTTTGCCGGTGAGGATTCGCCATGCTGCCTTGACCTCCAGAGCTCCCAGTTGCTCCTGCGGCACCGGGTTGGGCGGCAGCGAGCGCATGGGTTCACCGATGGGCAAGGAGAGCCCGCCGGGGTTCTGGTTGTCGAGGTTCTGCGCGACTTTCAGCTGGTTGGCCGCGTCGTACAGCCCTTTGCTGACGATGTAGTCGAACTCGGCCTTGCCCACCTTGCGTTCAAAAAACACCAGGTTCTGCGACTGGTCCGTCAGCCAGCCGCCGGAGGCTTCCATGATCGGGTCCGGAATCGAGGCCAGGGTGCCGCTGGACAGGTGAAACCCATGCCGCGCGTTGATCGCGCTTTCGGAGGTGGCGGTCATGAACTTGCGCGCCCCCACCGACATCGCCCTGAGGCTGCCCTGGGTGCTGCAATTGGACGGCACCAGGGTTTGCACGCCCCAGCCGGTGGGCGCGGGCGCGCCGGGCAGGAAGATATCGTTGGCGTCCTTGTAGCTGGCCCATACCGGCGCCACGCTCATCGGCTGCCCGGAGGCAGTCGGTACGCCGAATTGCGCCAGGGTACTGTTCATGTCCGGCTCACCCGCGAGGGCAGGTGTGGCTGGCCAACCGGGATTCACCGGCCAGTTCAGGGCAATGAACAACTGCCAGCCAAAGCAATTCATGAAGCTCTGGCCGGTGGCGTTGAAGTTGTTGATCGGCAAGAAGCCGCCGCTTTTCGGGTTGAACACCAACTGTTGCTGCACGCAAGCGTCGGCGTCGGAAGTGGGGGATGCGTAGGCGGCCTGCATGGCGAACAGGCTCAGCACCACACTGGTCAGCAGCGATAAAACACTCAAGCGTAACCTGGACATCATCGCGCTCCTTGCAAGCAGGTAAAGCCGCACCCTGGGTGGGTGCGGCTGATGGGCTGTATCAGTCAGGCGCCAGGCACCAGCGCCAATCCGGATTCCCATGGGTGTTCCGCCGCGCTGGGGTTATCGGCTTCGCCCGGGTTGAGGGCGCGCACTGTCACCAGCCCCGGTGCGGCAGTGGGGCTTACGGTGATGGTCAGCAGGTAGCCCTGGGTGCCACCGGAGTTGGTTTGCCCGGGGATGGCCGAGGCATCCGGCAGGAACTTTGTGACCTGCGCCGTCACCCCAGGATTGGAGAATTGCACCCGCGCCGTCTCGGCGGTGGTCTTGAGGTCGGCGCCTTGCACCACCAGGGCAAACTGCCCGCTGGTGCCGGGTGCCAGCCAGGCCGGCAGGTCGGTGGGTGACTGCCCGTAGAACAGGTCCAGCGGCAACAGCTGTACCGGCCAGGGTTGCACACCGTTGACCCGGTCCGTCACGCACGGGCAGGAATCCGGCGTCGGGCTGATGGGCGTGGTTGTCACACTCAGGCCCACCAGCAACTGCTGGGCAATCACCCACACGTAGTCGATCGGCTGGCCGCTGATGGTGATGTCGTTTATCGAGAACCCGGCGCTGACCGGCACTTCAAACACCGCTTGCAGAATCTGGTCGGAGCCGTTGGCGGCGGACTTGGCGGTGCCACGGGTGATTTTCCAGTACTGGCTGACGTCCTGGCCCTGGGGGCCTTTCCACGCCGAGAAGTCGGTGGGTTGTTGCAGGTACAGGCCGATGGGGTTGGTCAGCGACAGCCGGTTGTTCACTGCCACGCTGTTGGCCGAGAAACCGATATGCGGATCGGAGTTGCGGTAGTTCTGCCCGTATTGCGCGCAGCAGATCAACGCCTGGGAATTCTGGCTGCTGCTCAATGGCCGCAGGATGGTCGCCGCGGCAGCCAGGTACACCTCGGCGCTCAGGGTGTTGGGGCCGGAGGTCAGGTGCATCGCACCGCCGTACTGGCCAGGCACACAGGCGGTGCCGGCGTTCCATTTGTTGACGGTGTCGTAGGCCGGTTGACCGGTGGTGGGGTCGATGACCGGATCGCCGGCCTTACCGGTCGGGCAGTCGGCGGTGTAGCGCAGGTACAGGTCTTCGAGTTGCACCTGTGGGTCGATGTAGTCGCGATACAGCCCCAGTACAGCAGTCGGATCGATGCGCCACATGGCCAGGAAATACGCCGGGTTTTCGCAAGTGAAGGTGATCTTGCGCATGTTGCCGTCGGCATCACGCACGATGGACCACTCGCAATATTCGTCAAGCCAGCCACGGGGGCCAGAGGGCGAGAAATCCTTGTACTTGCCTTGCCAGTCGATGCTCGGGCAGCGAGTGACGGGGAGTTGCAGCAGGGTGCCTTGCTTCTTCGGGTCGTAGAGCATGTACAGGGTGTTGTTGATCGTAATCTGGCCGTTGTCGGTCAGCTCCATCACCTGTTGCATGGACATGGCCTTGCCGCCCAACTGCGGAATCACCGCCGTGCCGTTGTTGTAGAAAAACGTCCACAGCCGATTGGGGAAGGGCGCCCAGGTAATCGCCGGCGGCGTGGTGGGGCCGTAGCCTTCCACCAGTGGGTTGTAATAGCCCGAGCGCGGCGCGTCATTGAGGCCCGACCACGGGTTGCCGATGATCGCAGACTGGGTCCAGCCGGTGAGGTCGTTGTTCCAGTCGGTTTCAAACTGCGGCAACTGGTTTTCCAGGCCCAGCTTGTTGTAGTCCTTGGGAGCTTGCCCGGCGGGAGAGGTGAATTGTTTGAAGGGTGTGCTCATGTCGATTCTCCAGGTGTTGTTGTGGTGGAAACGGAGCAGCAACCGGCACTGGGAGCAGGGCCGGCGACGGTTTGGCGCGGGTCGTCCCACACCAGTTGGGCGATAAAGCCAGGCAGCGGCGCGTACTCCTGCGGCGTCAACACCCGGGCACTATCGAGATGGGTCACCACCACGGATAACTGCGTGGTGTCAGTGGGGCGAAGGTTCAATGCGGCAGCAGTGCGCGCGGCATTCAGCGCGCGTGACACGCCATGGGTGATGCAGCGGCCCTTGTCATCCACCAGGCCCATGCCGATGCGACTGAAGCGCCCGACATAGTGCGGATTGTCGGCGCTCACCTGCTGCGGCGTGGCGTCGGGCTGGTTGAGGAATACGTCGATCAGGTAGGTGTCGTGGGTGCAGCGCACATGGTCGAACACCACCCACGGGCCCAGGCTTGCGGTTTGTTCCTGCGCTTGCATCGGCGTCGAACTTTGCTGGCAGCAGGCTTTTGCGGCCGGGCGGCGGGTGCCAAAGGGCGGGGCGACGGGCACACCGTAGTCATAGCCGATATGCCGACTGTCCTGGGCCATGTCCCCCAGGGTGGTGTAGCGCCAGGCGTCGGCACTGGTGAAGGTGACATCGTCGGCCTCGCTGCCGGCAAACGGCTGGAGCAGGCACTGGGTGGTGTACTGCGCTGCCGGGTGGGCGCGGATCCAGACCTCCAGCATCCGGTCGATATTGGCGTGGTAGGAGCTGAACACCGGGTCGAACGCGGTGTAGGCGTTGTCGGCCATGTCGCCGCCGATCCAGCCGTGATAGTTGTCGTGGGGCTGCTCGTAGAGCCCGTCGAAATTCAGCGCGCGGTTGGGGTACAGGTCATCTTCCTGGGGGGGATCAAACACCGGGATGTTCGCCCAGGGATAACCTGGCACGCCCTGGGGCTGGCTGAAGGTGTTGAACTTCAGGGCATCGACCACCTGTTGCTGGAAAATCCGGCTCATGCCGTACAACTGGGTGCGTTCGACGCGCTGCGTCTCGCCCTGGGTGTAGAACAGCGGGTTGCGTTGCACGAAGCGGCAGTCCACACCGGGTACCCTGGCTTTTTCACAGACCTTCGAACAACCGTCCTTGGCAGCGGCGTAGCGCAACGGATTAGGGCGAACCTCGCCGGTGTGCGGGTGCACGTAGGTTTCATCGAGAAACGCCTGGGGCAAGCCGGCCTGGGGGCTGCCGTCGACACTGGCGTCTTCGGCCATCCAGTCCCAGTAGGGAATGGGGCAGTCGATCAGCGCTTCCAGGTACAGCAGATAGGCCCGGTGCCACAGGGCAAACGCTTCCTGGTAATGCAGGCACCAGTTGGTGTGGATATAGGCGTAACGCTGCCACGGGGAGCCGCTGTCGGCGTTGGCCACCTGCATTACGTCATCGAGGCGTGAGCGGTACAGGTTCAGTTGTTCCTGCGTAAGTGCGCGAATGTCCTGGCGCACGCGTTTGACCGGGTGGGGCAGGTCGGGTGGGGGAATGCGTTCTGCCTCGTCGAACGGTGAGGCGGGAGTGAGGCGCCAGCCCTGGTTGACCCACAGCCTGAAGGTTTCCAGCGCGTCGATGGGCCAGAACTGCTGCTGGTCGAGGGTCAGCGGCATGCTGCGGGAGGCCAGGTGCTGGTAGATGGTTTCGGACCAGGTCTTGACGGAGGCGGGGTCTTCGAGGAATACGAAGTAGGCGTTCATGCAGCCCACCCAGGAGGCGGCGACGGCGGCGCGTTGCTCTTGGGGGATCCAGTAGGGGGCGCTGAATAGGCCGTGGATATCGGTGGCCCATGTCGGTTTCGCGACTATCATAAGATCCCTCTCATGCGGCCCCGGTGCCTGATTTGGCTGGGCTGCTAAGCTGGATTGATGTTAGTGCGCCACCGCGCAGGATTTGTGCAAATTGGTGGGTGTTTACGGTGGATTCATTGCAGTTTTTTCAAGGAAGATATGGAAAAAATGACAGATGCCATGGATTTGAAGATTCTGGGGAAATTGCAAAGGGATTGCAGTCAGAGTCTGGAGTTGTTGAGTGACAGTGTCGGGCTGTCTTCAACCAGTTGTTACCGGCGTATCAGGCGGTTGGAGAGTGTCGGGATCATCAAGGCCAAGGTGGCGGTGCTGGATGAGCGCAAGCTTGGGATTCAGGTTACGGCGTTCTTCCTGATCAAGCTTGATAGGGACAGCAATGATATCGACCGCAAGATGCAGCATATCCTGGCGAGTCATCCGGAGATTCAGGACTGTTATCTGCTGACCGGGGAGTTTGATTTTGTGATGGTTGCGAAGTTTCGGGATGCCACTGAGTACACTGATTATATCTATCGGTTTTTAGAGATTTATCGGGATATTCCGATTCGTACTTATTCGTCTACTTTGGTAGTGCGGACGGTTAAGAAGTCTTATGAACTGCCGTTGCCGGGGTCTTTGGTTTGAGTACATATCCGTTTCTTCGGTAACGGCCGCTTATGGTTCCGCTCTTACAGCGGGTCACTTTTGGCAAACGCCCGGAATGCCGGCCCAGCCAAAAGTAACCAAAAGGTCTTTGCCCCACCACTCGGTGCCTCGC
>NZ_JACAPX010000009.1:0-10554 GCF_013385435.1 Pseudomonas sp. F9001 | reverse complement strand
CATTTGAACCGTGCCCGCTTTAACTTTTGATTTTGCTTCACAACACTCCAAAAGTGAGCCGCTGTAAGAGCGGAACCAATACCAGCCCTGACCGCAGCAACGGATATGCCCACCTCACCCCGCCCCAAAAAAGAAGCTTTTATGACAAAAGTTCGGTAGTCCCCAGCGACCCCCGTCTTGGCTATGTAACGCGCTCAACACCGCCAAAAAAGGCGACGTCAGAGCCGCAAGCAGGATGCCAGGAGTGGGGCGAATGGGAACTATGGAACGTTACTCGAAAGTCGGCATGCAGGAGCTCGACCAGCGCCTGTCAAAGATCGTCGAAGCCGCACGCAAAAAACCGGTCTCGGTCTACCGCTATGGCGCACCGTGGGTATGGATCGTCTCCCAGGACGACTGGCAAGGCGCGCTCAAGGAAGTCTCCAGCTACATCCCCGCAGGCCATTCACTGGTCTTGTTGCGCCCGCAGATCGACGACATCCTCGACCTCCACCGCGACCTGCTCCAGGCCCAACCCGGCACCCAGATCGCCCCCCAGACCGTCTTGCAGATCCTGCTGCTGCAACTCCTGTACTCAGTCCCCAACGAACAGCAACTGCACGAACAACTCAACTACAACCTGCTGTTCCGCTGGTTCGTCGGCCTCGACCTGAACCAGAAAGTCTGGGGCATCAACCTCCTGCAACGCGACATCGCCACGTTCCTGAACAACCCGCAGGCGGTGCAGTTGATCCAGAAAATCATTGGTGAAGTGTTCTGTGGCGCCTTGCTGCACATGCCGGAGTTCTCCCTGAACTTCGCCCTGCTGCACACCTGGCTCGCCCGGCATGGCAACACCTCGATATCCAGCAATTGAACAGGCCAAACGCCGGGCAAACGGCGACGGCAATCATCTTGAGTAAACCAGGGGGCGGTGTGGAGCATCTGTTCAAATCAACGCTGGCGCTGTGCTGGCTGACGCTGGGTGCACTGGCGCAACCGCTACAGGCCGAAGAGCAGGGCACCCAGCCCGGGCCTCCGGCACGGCTGGTGGACGTCAACGAGTACTTCGTGCGCGGCAACACTGTGCTCGACGCTCGTGCGATCGAAGAGGCGGTGTACCCGTTTCTCGGCCCGCAAAAGACCCTCGCCGACATCGAAGGCGCCCGGGATGCCTTGCAGAAGATCTATCAGGCACGCGGCTATCAGTCGGTGTTCGTCGAACTGCCGGAGCAGAAGGTCGATGACGGAATCGTCTACCTGCAGGTCAGCGAAACCAAGGTCGGGCGCGTCCGCGTGGTCGGCGCCAAGCACTATTCGCCGGTGGAAATCCGCGACGAAGTACCCGGCTTGAAGGAGGGCGCGGTTCCGGATTTCACCAGCGTGCAAACCCAACTCGCCGGCCTCAATCGCAGCGCCGGGCGGCAGGTCACGCCGCTGGTCCGCGAGGGCCAGCGCCCCGGCACCATGGACGTCGACCTGCAGGTGGAAGACCAGAACCCCTGGCACGCCAGCCTCGGCCTGAACAACGACTACAGCGCCGACACCAAGGAGCTGCGCAGCGTCGCGACCCTGGGTTACGACAACCTCTGGCAACTGGGCCACAGCATTTCCCTGACCTACTTCACCGCGCCCCAGGACAGCGACAACGCCAAGGTCTGGTCGGGCTCCTACACCGCGCCGCTGACTGATCGCTGGAGCCTGCAGTTCTCCGGTTATCAGTCCGACAGCAACATCGCCACCATCGGTGGCAGCAACGTGTTGGGCAAGGGCCATTCCTACGGCGTGTCGGCGATCTACAGCCTGCCGGCCAGTGGCAATTGGGCCAATTCGTTCTCCGCCGGGGTCGACTTCAAGGACTTCAAGGAGCAGATGAAGTTTGGCGGCAGCACGGACGATATCCCGCTGAAGTACGCACCGCTGACCTTCGGCTACAACGGCTACCGCTACACCGAGCAGTCGCAATTGGGGCTGGGCTTGAGCCTGGTGGTGGGTACCCGCGCGTTCTTCGGCTACGGCAGCGACGCCGAGGAGTTCCAGTACAAGCGTGACAAGGCCAGCCCGAGTTTTGCGGTGCTCAAGGGTGACCTGAATTACACCTACACCTTCGGCAACGACTGGCAGTCGGCGTCCAAGGCCGGCTTCCAGCTGGCCTCGGGGCCGCTGGTGTCCAACGAGCAATATTCCGCTGGCGGCGCTACGTCGGTACGCGGGTATCTCGCCGCCGAGCGCACCGGTGACGACGGCTACCTGTTGTCCCAGGAGCTGCGCACGCCGTCCCTGGCCAAGTTTCTCGGCAGCTACGTGCAGGAGTGGCGCTTCTACGCGTTCGCCGAAGGCGCACGCCTGCGCCTGCATGACCCGCTGCCCGAGCAGGAAGACGAATACAGCCTGGCCAGTGTCGGCCTCGGCACCCGCGCCAGTTTGAGCAAGTGGTTGTCCGGCAGCCTGGATTGGGGCTACCCGCTGCTTGAAGGCCCAAATACCCAGAAACAGGACTCGCGACTGCACTTCAGTGTGCAGGCGACTTTCTGACCCCTTTTTTCGGAGACTCCTGACATGCAACGCCTATTTCTGAGCCTGTTGATCTGCCTGGGCTTCGCGCTCCCGGCCACCGCCCATGCCTGGTGGCAGGACGATTGGCACTACCGTAAACAGATCACGGTGGACACCACCTCCCAGGGCGCAGCCATCAGCCAGGCCCTGGGCCGCACCGCGCTGCTGGTGCGCCTGCACACCGGCAACTTCAGCTTTGACGGGGTCAAGGACGACGGCGCCGACCTGCGCTTTGTCAGCGCCGACGACAAGACCGTGTTCAACCACCAGATCGAAAGCTTCGACCCGCTGATGGGCATGGCGCTGATCTGGGTCGATGTGCCCAAGGTCGAAGGCGGCCAGCGCCAGGACCTGTGGATGTACTACGGCAACCAGAAGGCGCCGGCCACCGCCAACGGCCAGTTGACCTTCGACCCGAACTACACCGCGCTCTACCACTTCGACGGCGCCAACGGCACGCCGCCCCGGGACACCACGGCCTACGGCAACACTGCCGTAAACGCCACCGGTGCGAGCATCGACGGCGTGATCGGCCGGGCCTTGCAGTTCAGTGGCCAGCCGTTGCTGCTGCCAGCCAGCCCGTCGCTGCAACACGCAGCGGGCGGCGCCTTCACTTTCAGCGCCTGGTTGCGGGTCGACCAGGCCAGCGGCGAGCAAGTGGTGGTGGCCCGTCGCGAGGGCGCCCACAGCCTGTTGCTGGGCTTGAACCAGGGCATGCCGTTTATTGAAATCGACGGCCAGCGCGCCGTCTCGACCCAGCCGCTGAACCCCGGCCAATGGCAGCACCTGGCGTTCACCGCCGAGGGCGACAAGGTCTCGCTGTACGTCAACGGCCGTGAGACCGCGACCCTCGCAGTGGCGATGCCGGCGTTCAATTCGCCACTGGCCATCGGTGCCGATTTGCCGGAAGCCGCCGGCGGGCACCTGCCGTTTACCGGGGCCATGGACGAACTGCGCTTGTCCAAGGTCGCGCGCCCGGCAGCCCTGTTGCTGGCCGATGCCACGGCCCAGGGCGCCGAGTCGAAACTGGTGGCCTATGGCGTGGATGAAGAACAGTCGGGCTTCGGCTTCGGCAGCCTGGGGTTCCTGCTCAAGGCGGTGCCGGTGGATGCCTGGGTGATCATCCTGGTGCTGGTGGGGATGATGTTCCAGTCGTGGTTCATCATGCTCCGCAAGAACCGCCAGGTCAGTCGCGTGAGTGCTGCCAACGATATCTTCCGCGAGCAATTCGCACAGATCGGTACGCGCCTGGAGATGTACTACGACGACGCGTTGCTGGCCGAGCGCCTGACCCATTCCTCGCTGTGGCGCCTGTACCGGGTCGCGGTCAAGGAAATCCGCACTCGCCGCGCCCAGGGCGCCGACACCTCGTCGGTCTCGGCAGCCACCATCGAAGCCATCCGCTGCTCCATGGACGGCGTGCGTACCCGGGAAAACCAGCAACTCGGCGCCAAGCTGTCGACCCTCTCCAACGCGATTGCCGGTGGCCCGTATATCGGCCTGCTCGGCACCGTGCTGGGGATCATGGTGGTGTTCCTCGGCACGGCGATGGCCGGCGACGTGAACATCAACGCCATCGCCCCGGGTATGGCGGCGGCCTTGCTGGCCACGGCCATGGGCCTGTTTGTCGCGATCCCCGCGCTGTTTGGCTACAACCGCCTGATTACCCGCAACAAGGAAGTCAGCGCCGACATGCGCGTGTTCGTCGACGAGTTCATCACCCGCCTGGCGGAGATGCACGGCGAGAGCCAGCACAGTGAAGCGGCGCACCGTCGCGACCACCACGCCCACGTCCCGGCCTGAGGAGAATCAGCATGGCTTCCGTGAATGCCTCCCACGACGATGACGATGACGCACCCGTCGACAGCATCAACATCACGCCCCTGGTGGACGTGCTGATGGTGGTGTTGGTGATGTTTATCCTCACCGCCACCGCCCAGGTCTCGGGGATCCAGATCCACCTGCCCAAGGCCAGTGCTTCGGTATCGCTGTCCGAGGCCAAGACCAAGGCCATCTCGGTGAACGATGGCGGCCAGGTGTTTCTCGACGCTTACCCGGTGACCTTGCCTGAACTCGAAGAGCGCCTGCGCATCGAGAAAGCGCTGAACCCGGACTTCCCGGTGATCGTGCGCGGCGACGCCATGGTGCAGTACCAGAAGGTCATCGAAGTGCTCGACCTGCTGCGTCGCCTGGAGCTGTCCCAGGTCGGGCTGGTCACCGGCAAACCGAGCCAGGGCTGAGTCATGACCGCACAGATGCCGATCACGCCGACGCCCCTCAAGAACAAGCCGCCATTGCGCCCGCTGAAGTGGGGCATTGGCCTGCTGCTGGGCGCCGTGGCTGCCTGGTTTCTCTGGCAGTGGGCCAATGACATGAGTGGCGTGCGCCGTGAAGCGCCCAAGGTGCCGACGATTATTCCGTTGCCGCCACCGCCACCACCGCCGCCGGAAAAACCCAAGGAACCGGAGCCCGAGGTGCAGGAAAAAATCCCCGAGCCGGAACCCACGCCGACCCCCGACGAGGTCAAGCCCGAGGAAGAGGCACCGCCTTCGCCAGCAGACGACCTGGCCAACCCGATGCAGATCGACGGCGACGCTCAGTCCGGTACCGACGGTTTCAACATCGGTGCCGGCAAGGGCGGCGGCATGGCCGGTTCCGGTGGTGGCGGGCTCGGTACCGGGACGTTCAAGCAGTACCTGGCCGGGGTGTTCCAGCGCCTGCTGCGGGAAGACCCGGAGCTGCGCAAGAAGGCCTACACGGTGCAGGCCGACCTGTGGCTGAGCGCAGACGGCGAGGTGACGCGCGTGGAGCTGGCCAAGTCCAGCGGCGACGCCGACACCGACGCCCAGGTGCTGGCCGCATTGCGTGCCACACCGCGGCTGAAGGAACGCACACCCACCTCAATGACCCTGCCGGTACGCCTGTCCCTCAAGGGCCGGCGCCCGGATTGATCGAACCCTTTTTTGCAGTTTTCTACAGGAGTTGTGTGCAGATGATTTCCCACGTGAATCGATTGACCCTGGCGGTCGGCATGGTCATCGCGACCCTGGTCGGCCAGGCGACGGCCGCCACCGCCGCGCCTTCGGAAAACGCCACGATCAACCTGATCCGCCTGCTGGTGCAGCAAGGTGTGCTCAAGCAGGAACAGGCCGACGGGCTGATCGCCCAGGCTGAAAAGGAAGCCCGGCAGGCACGCCAGGCCAGCACCGCCACGGCGGTAGCGGCAGGCCCAGCGGCGGCCCCCGGCGATGTGCGGGTGCAGTACGTGCCGGCCGCGGTGCGCGACCAGATTCGCGACCAGGTCAAGGCCGAGGTCATGGCCACCGCCAAGCAGGAAAACTGGGCCCAGCCCAACACCTTCCCGGAGTGGGTCTCGCGCATCAGCTTCGACGGCGATATTCGCCTGCGGGATGAGTCCCGCTATTTCTCGGGCAACAACAGCAATGAAATCGTCGATTACGCCAAGCTCAACGACAGCGGCCCCTACGACGTGAACAAGAACACCAACACCAAATTGCCGCCGCTGCTCAACACCCGCGAAGACCGCGAGAACCTGTTCCGCCTGCGCGCCCGCCTGGGCATGAAAGCCGTGATCTCGCCGGAATGGACCGCCGGCATCCGCCTCGGCACCGGCAACGACAACAACCCGGTGTCCACCACCCAGACCCTGGGCGGCGGCTTCGGCAAGAAAGACATCTGGCTCGACCAGGGCTACCTCACCTGGAAGACCACCGACTACATGACCCTGACCGCCGGACGTTTTGCCAACCCGTTCTATTCCACCGACATGATGTATTCCGGCGACCTCAACTTCGACGGTGTGGCGGCGATCTTCAACCACAAGCTCAACAGCGACTGGGGCCTGTTCGGCACCCTCGGCGCGTTCCCGGTGGAATACAGCCCCGACACCGCCACCACCAACGGCTTCGACAAGGACGAGAGCGAAAACAAATGGCTGTTCGGCGGGCAGATCGGCGCCGACTGGAAGATCAACCGCAGCAACAGCCTGAAGGGCTCGATGGCCTACTACCACTTCGGCGATATCCAGGGCGAACGCTCCAGCCCTTGCTCGCCGTGGGCCGGCCAGCCGGCGTGCGATACCGATGGCACGCGCCTGGCCTTCATGCAGAAGGGCAACAGCGTGTTCCTGCTGCGAGACATCACCCCCAACCCGGCAACGCCTGGCCTGACCCCGCAACCGCAATTCGTCGGCCTGGCGTCCAAGTTCAATGTGCTGGACCTCAACCTGGTGTGGGACAGCGAGCTGCCGGAAGACCTCAAGCTGCGCAGCCAGACCAACTTCATCCACAACCTGGCCTACGACAAGGGCGAGATGCTCAAGCGCAGCGAAGGCCAGATCGTCAACAACCTCAACAGCGACGGCCAGTTTGAAAGTGGCGGCAATGCGCTGCTGGTGCAGTTCACCCTCGGCAGTGCGCTGGAGATGCGCAAGAAGGGCGACTGGAACGTGCTGGCCGGCTACAAATACATCCAGCCGGATGCCTTGCCGGACGGCTTCAACGACTCCTCGTTCCACCTCGGCGGCACCAACGCCAAGGGCTATTTCATCGGCGCCAACTACGGCCTCGACAAGAACATCTACGCCAGTGCTCGTTGGCTCAGCGCCTCCGAAGTGTATGGCGCGCCGTTTGAAGTGGATGTCATGCAACTGGAACTCAACACGCGCTTCTGATGCGCCGGAGAAAGCTCATGAACACGCGAATTTGCGGCCTGCTTCTACTGCTCGTCACCACCGGCGCTTCGGCTGAGGGTATGGAGGAGCGCCTGCGCACTCAGCTGCGTAGCACCACCCAGCAGTTGCAGGCGCTGCAAAGCGAGCAGGCCCAGGCCAGTGCCGCACGCATCGCCGCCGAAACCCAGGCCAAGCAGGCCCAGGCGCAGGTCAAGCAACTGACCGCCGAACTGGAAAAGACCCGTGGCGTGGCCGAACAACTGGTGGGCCAGCAACAGAGCCTGCATAGCCAGGCCCAGGCCCAGGTGGCCGCGAGCAATGAGCAGGTGGGCAAGTTCAAGAAAGCCTATGAAGACTTGCTGGTAATCGCCCGGGGCAAAGAAACCGAGCGCGCACGCTTGCAGGCGCAACTCACGGAACGTGACACACAAGTGCAGCAATGTTCAGTCAAGAATCAACAGATGTACGACGTGGCCCAGCAGTTGCTGACGGCCTACGAAAAAATCGACGTGGCCGACGTGATGAGCATCCGCCAACCGTTCGCCAGCAGCACCCGGGTCAAGTTCGAGGAACTCGCCCAGGGTTTTGGTGACGGCCTTTACCTTAATCGGTTCGATGCTCCACAGACCGTCACTAATCATTGATCGACAAGGAAGAGACCCCTATGAGCGACGTACAACTGATCACCAGCGTGACCCCGCAAGCCTTGACCGAGCTGCTGCAGGAAGCCGGCTACCGGGTCAACCAGACCGAGCAGAACGGCATCGTGCAATTGCTCAGCGCAAGCCAGGGCATCGGCTTCGCCGTGCGTTTGGGCAACCCGGCGGCAGAGCAGGGCAGCTACGTGGACTTCACCTACAGCTGCGCGCTGCGGGTGCAGGGCGAATTGCCCGAGGGGCTGGCCCAGGTCTGGAACGCTTCCCGACGTTTTGCGCGGTTGTCGTTGCAGGGTGAGTTCCTGCTGATGGAGATGGATGTGGTGGCCGCCGGCGTGGGTGCGCCGTACTTGCGCAATCAGCTGGAATTGTGGGATCGCCTGCTGCAGGAATTCATCGTCTACCTGCGTGAATACAGCCAGCAAGCCGCCCAGCTTCAAGCCCAGGCCGACGCCGCGCCTGCCGTCGATGCCCGTGAAGAGGCGCCTGCCCTGTGAAGAAACCAACCCTGGTGGTCGGCGCTGGCGCCCTGGTGGTGCTGGCGGTCGCGGTGGGGTTGAGCCTGCGGCCGGGCAGTGACCCGGTCGCAGCCCAGCAGCCGGCGCCGGTGGCCGTGAAGGACGGGCCGGCGGTGGCGCGCCTGGGCAACCAGCAGATCGACCTCGCCGAACTCAAGTCGGTGTTGGCCGCCTTGCCGACGGAAACCCGCGAGCAGTTGCGTGGCAACCGCAGCGCCCTGGAAACCTGGCTGCGTTCGCGCCTGGCGCAAAAGGCCGTGCTTGAACAGGCCGATGCCCAGGGCTGGCGGCAGCGCCCGGAGGTGGAGCAACAGACCCGCGCCGCCACCGAGCAGATCGTGTTTCGCGACTACATGTTGTCGGTCAGCCAGGTGCCGACGGATTACCCCAGCGCCGCCGAATTGCAGCAAGCCTATGACAGCGGCAAGGCACAATGGGTGACGCCCCCGTTGTACCAGGTCAGCCAGATTTTCCTGGCCGTGAGCGACCCGCAAACCGTCGACAATGTGCGCCGCCAGGCCCAGGAGTTGAGCCGCAAGGCGCAGGCCTCGCCGGGCGAGTTTGCCGCCCTGGCCAGCCAGTATTCCCAGGACCCCGACAGCGCCCGGCGCGGTGGCGATTCCGGGATGCAGCCATTGCAGCAATTGGTGCCTGAAATGCGCGGTGTGGTGGCGCGGCTCAAGACGGGCGGGGTGTCGGAGCCGGTGCAGAGTGCGGCGGGTTTTCACGTGCTCAAACTCACTGGGCAACAACCGGCGCGCACGGCCACGCTGGATGAACTGCGTGGCCGCCTGACCGAGGCCTTGCGTGCGCAACGCCAGGAGCAGATTGCCAAGGCCTACCTGGAAGGCATGCTCAATACCGCGACCTTGAGTATCGACGGCGCCGAGCTGAACAAGGTGCTGGAGTAAAACCGTATCACCGCATTGGATGCACAGTACCCACAAGACAGGGAGTCTCCCATGGTATTTGTTGAACCGGCTGTACCCCACGGCGTCGCGCCTTATCGTGCGTCGACCGAATCCCGCGAGGCCTGGCTGGCCTTGGCGGCCGCCATCGAGCCCGAGGTGGCGCAGTATTTCCTGATCAGCGCCCGCTGTGGGTGTTTCATGCAGGCGGCTCGCAGCCTCAACATCAAGGCCACGCAGTTGCGCAAGCGCCTGGCGCAGCTGGAAGAGCAACTGCGGCGTTCGCTGTTCAGCTATCAGGGCAATGTCCTGGCCCTGAGTCGTGAAGGGCAGCAGTTGCAGGCGCAGTTGATTGCCCTGGCGCATGAGCGACGCTTGCCGGTGCTGGAGCAACCGTTGATTCGGCTGGCGGTTGCCGAGTCGATCCTGCATGACATTCTGGGGCGGGACCTGATTGCGCTGTTGCGGCGCAATGCGAGTGTGCGGTTGGAGATCATTTCCATCGACAGCGAGTTGGGGTTGCAGGCGCTGGATGCGGATGTGGTGGTGTGGTTGTCGGGGATGGATTCGCCGGGGGCGGGGCCGAGTTTTGCCATTGGGGCGCCAGAGGTGTTGGCGCGGTTGGATTATTCGCCGCATATTGCCAAGCGGTATTCGCGGTTGGCGGTGCGGCCGGACAGTATTGAAGACCTTGCGGATTATATGTTGGTGCAGTGGCAGCCGGACCGGCAGGTGGAGGCGCTGCGGCCGTGGAATAGCCTGGTGGAGCAGCGGCTGGCGGGGGTGGTGCGGGTGGAGGCGTATCCGCTGATGCTGGAGATGATTCGGTGCAGTGCGTGTATTGGGTTGTTGCCGCGGTACATGAGTTGTTTTGATCGTGGGTTGACGGCGTTGGATGGGGTGTTTCTGGAGGGGATGCAGCGGCAGGTCTGGATGGGGGTGAGTGCTGATGTGCGGCATCCGCTGGAGGTGGGGTGGGTGGTGGAGATGATTCGGAATACGTTTCTTGAGCGGGGGGAGTGGTTTGATTGATTGATTGATTGATTGAGTACATATCCGTTTCTTCGGTAACGGCTACTTATGGTTCCGCTCTTACAGCGGGTCACTTTTTTACAAACGCCTAAAAAAGTAACCAAAAAACGCTTTGCCCCACCACTCGGTGCCTCGCTTAGGCTCGGCATGCCCGCACTCCGGCAAGGCTCCGCGGGCCGCCGCGACGGGCCATCCATGGCCCGGCGCGGCTA
>NZ_JACAPX010000008.1:64528-263303 GCF_013385435.1 Pseudomonas sp. F9001 | reverse complement strand
TAGCCGCGCCGGGCCATGGATGGCCCGTCGCGGCGGCCCGCGGAGCCGTGCCGGAGTGCGGGCATGCCGAGCCTAAGCGAGGCACCGAGTGGTGGGGCAAAGCGTTTTTTGGTTACTTTTTTAGGCGTTTGTAAAAAAGTGACTCGCTGTAAGAGCGAAACCATAAGTAGCCGTTACCGCAGCAACGGATATGTACACCCCACCCCACCCCACCCCAACTACCATCACCGCTCCACGGGCACCGAAAGCCCCGAATTCCCAAGCGCATGACTACGCGCATCAAAAAACCGCAACTCCACCTCCATCCCCTCAAACAACTCCGCAAAACGCCGCTTCTGCTGCTGGATAAACCCCGCACTGCGGCCAAACACCGAAATCGCCAACGTGCTGATCTTCGCCTGTCGAATCGCCTGCACCAGATGCACATCCTGCGCGCCGAGGTGATGCCCAAAGATGCATAGCCCACCTTCATGGCCCAACAACTGCTCATAACAGAACGACAAATAGTCAGAACTGCGAATGGTCTTCAGCTTCTCCTCAACCTTGCCCTCGCTGACAAACAACGGCACATCATCCAGCGTCTTGATCGTGTTGTTGATCGCAAAACTGCTGAGCAACGTGCTGTCAGTGGTCGGCAATTTACGCGCCGTACCATCAAGGTTACGCACCAGGTGCAGGCCACCATGCAGATACAAAATGCGCGTGGTGTCGCAGGCAGTATTGCGCAGGTCAAAGCTCGCATCGGCACTGCGAAACAGATCATCGATGCCCGGCGCCTGCAGGATCGCCCAGTAGTTGAGCAGGTCGTAATTGCTGGTGAACACCGTCGGGTAACTCGCCAGCTCCTGATGGAGGGTCGCCAGTGTCGACGGCTTCACCAGGCGCCACGGAATATGCACGCTGTGGATCGTATTGATCAGCGCTTCCTTGATCGCGTAATAGCGATTACGCGGCGCAGCCGAGCTGACCGCCAGGGCCTTGTTGACCCGGCTGGTGGTTTTCAGTGCACCCAGCACCTGCTCGAAGCTGCGGGTCTGCATCGCGTCAAACACGCTGAGTTCGGACTGGCTCAGAGGTTTTTCTTCCACGGTGCGGGCGTTTTCGAACAGCGAGTCGTAGGCAAAGTCTTCCCACACTGCGCGGCTGGCGCCGTTGCCGATCAGGATCCCGCTGATGGCGGTACTGCTGCGCAAGGCGTTCCAGTCTTCTAGGTGGGCATCAAAATCCTGGGAATCCTTCATTGCGGCGGGTCTACTCGAAATCGGCTGGGCGGTGACTTTATCACGAGCGGGCGTTGATCCTGGTCAAGATGCCGCAGGCAATCGAGGTCGATGCTGTAGGCATAACGACTTTAAAGGATTAGCCATCATGAGCAGCACCTTCTTCATTCCCGCCGTCAACATCATGGGCCTCGACTGCCTCGACGAAGCCATGACCGCGATTCGCAACTATGGTTTTCGCAAGGCGCTGATCGTCACTGACGCCGGGATGGCCAAGGCAGGTGTGGCCAGCATGATCGCCGAGAAGCTTGCGATGCAAGACATCGACTCGGTGATCTATGACGGCGCCAAGCCCAACCCGAACGTCGAGAACGTCGAAAAAGGCCTGGCGCTGCTGCAACAGAGTGCCTGTGATTTCGTGGTGTCACTGGGCGGTGGCTCACCCCATGACTGTGCCAAGGGCATTGCCCTGTGTGCGACCAACGGCGGGCACATCGGTGACTATGAAGGCGTCGATCAGTCGGCCAAGCCGCAACTGCCGCTGGTAGCCATCAACACCACAGCCGGCACGGCCAGCGAAATGACCCGCTTCTGCATCATCACCGACGAAACCCGCCACGTGAAAATGGCCATCGTCGACCGTAACGTCACGCCGCTGCTGTCGGTCAACGACCCGGCGCTGATGGTCGGCATGCCCAAGGGCCTGACAGCCGCCACCGGCATGGACGCGCTCACCCACGCAATCGAAGCCTACGTGTCCACCGCCGCCAACCCGATCACCGATGCCTGCGCGATCAAGGCCATCGAGCTGATCAGCGCCAACCTGCGGATTGCGGTGCGCGACGGTAAAGACCTGGCCGCCCGGGAGAACATGGCCTACGCGCAGTTCCTTGCCGGCATGGCCTTCAACAACGCGTCCCTGGGGTTCGTGCACGCCATGGCGCACCAGTTGGGCGGGCTGTATGACTTGCCTCACGGCGTGTGCAATGCGGTGCTGTTGCCCCATGTGCAAAGCTTCAACGCCAGCGTCAGCGCCGAGCGCCTGAGCCATGTGGCACGGGCCCTTGGCGCAGATATCAAGGGTACGTCGGTGGAAGAGGGCGCCCAGGCGGCCATCGCGGCGATTCGCAGCCTGTCCCAGGATGTGGAAATTCCTGCCGGGTTGCGGGAGCTGGGCGCCAAGTTGCAGGACATCCCGCTGCTGGCGTCCAACGCCCTGAAGGACGCCTGCGGCCTGACCAACCCACGGCGCGCGGATCAGCGTCAGATTGAAGAGATCTTCCGCAGCGCGTTCTGATCAGTCCTGGCCATGGCGACGCACAGCAGTGCGCCGCCCGCCAGCGTCACGCATAACACCGCCAACGGCCAGGCCTGCTGACTCGCCAGCAGGCTGGCCACGCCACCGATCGCCGCAGCCATCAACTGATGCATAAAGCCGCTCAAGGCCATGGCGTAGGAGCCGCTCACCGGTGATTCATCATTGGCCAGCGACAGGCTGATGGGATAACTCATCGATTGGCCGAACACCGCCAGGCAATACGGCAGCCACAGCAGGATCGCCAGCCCATTGGCAAACAGGCTGCCCAGCAACATCGTCGCGCTGCCGCACATCACCAACGCCACGCCCCAACTCATCATCGACAGGCGCCCGGTGCGGGCGACGAGGCGATTGACCATCAACGCCCCTGCCAGATACGCCCCGCTGATCGGCCAGCCGAGCCAGCCATATTGCGCGGCGCTCCACTGGAAATGGCCCTGCAAAATCAACGGTGCGCAGGTGTTGAACGCGATGATCACCCCGTAACCCAAACCGCCCGCCAACGCAGGCCGCAGGAACGCCGGATGGCGCAGGATCGTGCCGTAGATGCGCCAGGCCGAGACGTGTCCAGAGGCTTTTTCCAATCTTGCAAACACCACCCGTTGCAGCGCAATCATCAAGCCGACAGCCGCGACCGCCAGCCCATAAAAGATCGCCTCCCAACCAAACGCCACTTGCAACAGCGAGCCCACAAACTGCCCGATGCCCAGGGCGATCACGAACGTCATGCCCAGCCACGACAAACCTTTGGCCAACAGGGCACCGCTGAAGCTGTCACGAACCAGCACCCGCGCCATCACCGACACACCGCCCGCACCGAGGCCTTGAACCAGGCGCAGGCCGAGGAACGATTCGAGGCTGTAGGCGGACGGAATCGCCGCACTGGCCAGCGCATACAACGCCAACGCTGCCAGCAACACCGGCTTTCTGCCCAGGCGCTCACCGAGGCTGCCCCAGAGCAGCATCGGCAACGCCATGCCGATCAAGTACACCGCCAGGGCCAGTGCCACCTGGTCCTCTGCAGCGGTCAATGACAAGGCAATCGCCGGCACGGCGGGCAGATAACTGCTGATGCCAACCTGGGACAAAAAGGCCGCGCTGCAGGCAATGGCGAGGGTCGTGGTGCTTTTCAAGGGGCAAAAGATCCTGTTGAGCAGTAAGCTGCAAGCCGCAAGCTACAAGTTGCCAGTGGGTTTGTCTCTACCTTGCAGCCTGAAGCTAACCGCTTGTCGCTTAGGAACCAACCTTATGAGAGTTCTATTATTCGGCGCCACCGGCATGGTCGGCCAGGGCGTGTTGCGTGAGTGCCTGCTGGCCAGTGACGTGCAGGAAGTCGTCGCCGTCGGCCGTACCGCGCTGACCCAGGAACACGGCAAGCTGCATCAGGTGCTGCATGTCGACATGTTCGATTTCCAGCCCCTGGAGCATCTGCTGCAAGGTTTTGACGCCTGCTTCTTTTGCCTGGGCGTGTCCTCGGTGGGCATGGATGAAGCCAAGTACACCCATTTGAGCTACGACTTGACGCTGGTGGCCGCCAGCACCCTGGCGCGGCTCAACCCGCAGATGACCTTTATCTACGTGTCCGGCGCCGGGACTGACAGCAGCGAAACCGGCAAAACCATGTGGGCACGGATCAAGGGCAAGACCGAGAATGCGTTGCTGCGCCTGCCGTTCAAGGCGGTGTACCTGTTCCGTCCCGGGGTGATCCAGCCGTTGCACGGCGTGCGCTCGAAAACCCCGCTCTACCAGTCCATCTACACCGTGGTCGGCCCGTTGTTGTCGCTGCTGCGCCATGTGCGACCGGCCTGGGTGGTGAGCACGGAAACCGTTGGCCGCGCGATGCTCTCGGCCGTCCGGCACGGCGCACCTCTGCCGGTGGTGGAGCAGGCCGATATCAATCGCCTGGCCACCGAGCGCGCCTAGATGCTGCACAAAAGCCTGGTTCGCCGCCTTGACCTGATCACCCTGCAATTGTTTGTGGCGGTGCATGAGGAGGGCACGCTGACCCGCGCCGCTGCCCGTGAAGCCATCGCGGTCTCGGCGGCCAGCAAGCGCTTGATGGAGCTGGAACAGGTGCTGGGCGTCAGCCTGTTTGTGCGCCAGGCCAAGGGCATGCAGCTCACGGCTGCCGGCGAGACCTTGCTGCACCATGCACGGCAGATGCTGTTCAATGTCGAGAAGATGGGCCTGGAGCTGGGCGAACACAGTCACGGCGTGCGCGGTTATGTGCGGATGCTGGCGAACCTCTCGGCAATCATTCAGTTCCTGCCCGAAGACTTGCGCGACTTTTCCGCGCTGCATCCACAGGTGAAGGCCGACCTGGAAGAGCGGCCCAGCAACGGCGTGGTCCAGGGTGTGATTGACGGCGTTGCGGACCTGGGCATCTGTTCCAGCGACACCGATACCAAAGGCCTGCCCGGTGTGACCTATCGCCGGGACAAACTGGTGGTGCTGATGCCGGCGGATTACCCGTTGGCGTCGCGCAAGACCCTGACGTTCGCCGAGACGCTGGACAGCGACTACGTGGGGCTGCATTCCGCCAGTTCGATCAACATGCGCACCCATGCGGCGGCGCGGGAGGCGGGCAAGGTGCTGCGCTTGCGGATCCATGTGCCGGGCTTCGATGCCATGTGCCGGATGGTCCAGGCCAACATGGGCATCGGCATCCTGCCGCAAAAAGCCTATGAACTGTTTGGCCGGGCGTTGGGCTTGCACGCGGTGCCGCTGACGGATGCCTGGTCGGACCGCAGCCTGATCCTGGTGGTGCGTGACGAGGCGCAGCTGTCGCCGGTGAGCCGGCTGTTGTTCGATTACCTGCGGCGGGAGCAGGCGTAAGCAAACCCTGTGGCGAGGGCCCTTGCTGTGGCGAGGGAGCTTGCTGTGGCGAGGGAGCTTGCTCCCGCTGGGCTGCGTAGCAGCCCCAAAAAAGCCGGGAGCGCTACGCACTCCAGCGGGAGCAAGCTCCCTCGCCACAACCAGTCCTTACTCAAGCGTTCGCATTTGGCGAACGCTCGTTGCCAACTGACGGTTGGATTTCTACTGCCTGCGTCCTCTAGCCTTGGCCCCACATTCCAAGAACAAGAGGTACACCCCATGACGGCTCCCCTGAGCGGTATCAAGGTGATCGAGATCGGCACCCTGATTGCCGCGCCCTTCGCCGCCCGGCTGATGGCCGAGTTTGGCGCCGAGGTGATCAAGATCGAAGCCATGGGGCAGGGCGATCCGCTTCGCAAATGGCGAAAGCTGCACGAAGGCACGTCGCTGTGGTGGTACCTGCAATCGCGCAACAAGAAGTCCCTGGCCCTGGACCTCAAGTCGGCAGAAGGCCTGGACCTGGTCAAGCAACTGCTGGGCGACGCCGACGTGCTGATCGAAAACCTGCGCCCCGGCGGCCTGGAAAAACTCGGCCTGGGCTGGGACGTGCTGCACGCCCTCAACCCCAAGCTGACCCTGGTGCGCATCTCCGGCTACGGCCAGACCGGCCCTTACCGCGACCGCCCGGGCTTCGGTGCCATCGGCGAGGCCATGGGCGGGATTCGCTACACCACCGGCAACCCGGATTCACCACCGGCGCGGGTCGGCGTGAGCCTCGGTGATTCCCTGGCGTCGCTGCACGGTGTGATCGGCGCGCTGATGTCGCTGCTGCGGGTCAAGACCGGCCAGGGCGACGGCCAGATTGTCGACGTGTCCCTGGCCGAAAGCGTGTTCAACCTGATGGAAAGCCTGGTGCCGGAATACGACATGCTCGGCCATGTGCGCGAACGCAGCGGCGGCGCCTTGCCCGGCATCGCACCGTCCAACACCTACCTGACCGCCGATGGCGCCTATGTGGTGATCGCCGGCAACAGCGACCCGATCTACAAGCGCCTGATGCTCGCCATCGGCCGCGCCGACCTGGCCGAAGCGCCGGAGTTTGCCCACAACGATGGCCGCGCTGCCAAGAGCGGCCTGCTGGACGCCGCCATCACCCACTGGACCAGCAGCCTGCCCATCGACCAGGTGCTCAGTGCCCTGGAAGCCGCCGAAGTACCGGCGGGGCGCATCTATTCAGTGGCCGATATCGTCGCCGATCCGCACTACCAGGCCCGCGACATGCTGCTCAGCGCCGACCTGCCCGGCGGCCTCACGGTGAAGATGCCCGGTATCGTGCCCAAACTGTCGGAAACCCCCGGCGCGGTGAATTGGCAGGGCCCGAGCCTGGGCCAGCACACTGATTCAATCCTCGGCGACCTGGGCCTGAGCGGCGCCGATATTCAACGCCTGAAATCCTCGGGAGTGGTGCAATGAAAAACTATTCCGATGCGCTGATCGTGCAGGAAGTCTCGCCCCGTGACGGCCTGCAAATCGAGCCGACCTGGGTCGAGACTGTCGACAAGATCGCGTTGATAGACCAACTGTCCATGGCCGGGTTTTCCCGGATCGAAGCCGGCTCGTTCGTGTCGCCCAAGGCCATTCCCGCCTTGCGCGATGGGGAACAGGTGTTCCAGGGCATCACTCGTCGCCCCGGGGTCATCTACGTGGCGTTGATCCCCAACCTCAAGGGTGCCCAGCGTGCCATCGAGTCCCGGGCCGATGAGTTGAACCTGGTGATGTCCGCCAGCCAGACCCACAACCTGGCGAATATGCGCATGCGTTGCGAAGCCTCGTTGGCGGCGTTCGGCGATATCGTGAGCTTTGCTGCCGAGCACCCGGTGCGCCTCAACGGCAGCATCGCGACCACTTTTGGTTGCCCGTTCGAGGGCAAGATCGATGAGGACCGCGTGCTGCAATTGGTCGACGCCTACCGCGAGCTGGGCATCCAGGGCATCAGCCTGGCCGACACCACCGGCATGGCCAATCCGCGTCAGGTCGAGCGCCTGGTCAAGCGCGTGCTCGAATGTGTTCCGGCGAGCGACCTGACCCTGCATTTCCACAACACCCGCGGCCTGGGTTTGTGCAATGTGCTGGCCGCCTACGAGGCCGGTGCGCGGCGGTTTGATGCGGCATTGGGCGGCCTCGGCGGTTGCCCGTTTGCGCCCGGCGCGTCGGGTAATATCTGCACTGAAGACCTGGTCAACCTGTGTGATGAAGTCGGGATCCACACCGGCATCGACCTGCCGCACCTGCTGAAAATGTCGCGGCAATTGCCAGCCTTGCTGGGCCACGAATTGCCGGGCCAGGTGGCCAAGGCCGGGCGCAATTGCGACCTGCATCCGCCACCGGCCTACATCGCCACCTTGTAAGCCGTAACCAGACAACAAAAACAATCGGACGCCTGCGAGCAGTCCGCTGGAGAGAATCGATGAGCCTTAATACGTTGGAGGCCGGCGTGCGCCCGGCCGCTGAACACGATGCCGAAAAAGCCCTGGTCAGCAAGGTCGCCTGGCGCCTGATGCCGCTGATCATGGTCTGCTACCTGTTCGCGTTTTTTGACCGCATCAACATCAGCTTCGCCAAGTTCCAGCTACAGGCCGACCTGAGCCTGAGTGACACTGCCTATGGTCTCGGCGCCGGGCTGTTTGTGGTGGGCTATGTGATCTTTGAAGTGCCGAGCAACATGATGCTGTACAAGGTCGGCGCCCGCCGCTGGATCGCTCGCATCATGATGTCGTGGGGGCTGGCGACGGCCGCTATGGTGTTCGTCACGGCCGAATGGCAGTTCTACGGCCTGCGTTTCATCATCGGTGCGATGGAGGCCGGGTTTGCCCCGGGCGTGCTGTATTACCTGACGTTGTGGTTCCCGCAGCACTTCCGTGGGCGCATCACGTCGATGCTGTTCCTGGCGTCGGCGTTTGCCGGGCTGGTGGGCGCGCCGTTCTCCGGGCTGGTGCTGGAACACCTCGATGGTGTGCTGCAAATGCGCGGCTGGCACTGGTTGTTCTTGCTCGGTGGCTTGCCCTGTGTGGGCCTGGGGTTCCTGGTGCTCAAGCTGCTCAAGGACCGTATCGAGGACGCCCACTGGCTGACCTCGGCGGAGAAGACGTTGCTGGCCAGTCGCATTGCCGTGCATGAACCCCACAAGAGCGGTGGCTCGTTGCTGGCTGCATTGCGTATCCCAGGCTTCCTGATGCTGGGTTTTATCTACTTCCTGATCCAGGTGGCGTCCTACGGCCTGAATTTCTGGGCGCCGCAACTGATCCGCAGCGCCGGCACCCAGAGCCCGGTGATGATCGGCTTGCTGACGGCGATTCCCTACGTCTGCGGCGCCATCAGCATGGTGGTGATCGGACGCTTGTCCGACGCCACCGGCGAACGTCGCAAGTTCGTCAGCGGCCTGGTGGCGCTGGGGGCGGTGGGGTTCTTCTGTGCCGGGATCTTTGCCGATCACACCACGTTCCTGATCGTCGCCCTGAGCTTGCTGGGCGCGGGGATCATCGCTTCGATCCCGACGTTCTGGACGCTGCCGCCGAAGTTGTTGGCCGGTGCCGGCGCGGGCGCTGCTGGCGGGATCGCGGTGATCAACACGTTGGGCCAGTTCGGCGGCATCGTCAGCCCGGTGATGGTCGGCCGGATCAAGGACCTCACCGGCAGCACCACGCCGGCGCTGTATGTCATCGGCGTGTGTGCGTTGCTGGCGGCGGCGCTGTTGCTGTGGGGCTTGCCACAGAAGCTGCGCACCCTCGACAAGCGCTGATCAGCCGGCGGTCACCAGCGAGCGGGTGGGTGCGGCACTGAATTGAATCAGGGCCACACCGCCAATCAACATCAGCGCCCCGATCAACCGGGGCGCGGTCAATTGGCGCTCCACCAGCCCGAACAAGCCGAAGTGGTCCAGCATCAACGAGGCGACGATTTGACCGGCCATCGCCAGGGCGATAAACCCCGAGGCGCCGAGCTTGGGCATCAGGATCAACGCCAGCGAAATGAAGCACACGCCGAACGCGCCGCCGCTCCACATCCACAGCGGCGCCTTGGTGATAAAACCCAGGTTGGGCAGCGGCAGGCGCAGGGCCAGGATCACCGGCAGCAGCACGATGATGCTCACCAGCAGCGAGGCGAGGGTGGCCCACAGCGGATGCCCCAGGCCGCGTCCCAGGTTGGCGTTTATCGCGCTTTGAAACGGCACCACTGCCCCGGCGAACGCGGCCAACAGCAACAAACCTACCCAATGCAACGTCGTCATGATCAATATCCCAGAGGTTTTGCTGGACTCTAGGCTATTCGTCGCGCAAATTTAAATTCCAAGTTCTTATGCAGAACATGCAGCTGATGAATGATCTACGACGCATCGACCTCAACCTGCTGGTGATCCTTGACGCCTTGCTCAGCGAGCAACACGTGACCCGTGCCGCCGAGCGCCTGCACCTGAGCCAGCCGGCGGTGAGCCACGCGCTGGCGCGGTTGCGGGACTTGCTCGGAGACGCGTTGCTGGTGCGCCAGGGCAGTTCGCTGGTGCCCACTGCTCGTGCTCTGGAACTGGCCATGCCGCTGGCGGAAGCGCTGGCCCAGGTACAGGCGCTGCTGGAGCCCAATCGTTTTGATCCGGCGTCGGCCAAGCGCACCTTCCGGGTCGCCATGTCGGACTACAGTGCGGCGATTTTCTTGCCGGGGCTGGTGCGCACCTTGCGCCGGGAAGCGCCGGGGATTGATTTGCAGATTATCCAGGCCAGCCGCGAAGGCATGCTTGACGGTGTGCTCAATGGCGATATCGACCTGGCCGCCGGGGTGTTTCCCGACATGCCTGCCGAACTGCGCAGCACGCCGCTGTTTGAAGAGCATTACGTGTGCCTGGTGGACCGCGACAGCCTGCCGGCAAGCGGTGTACTCGACCTGCCCACCTATCTGGCGCGGCCCCACGTGTTGCTGGAAATGCGTGGCAGCGGCACCCCGGAAATCGAAAGGGCGCTGACGGCGATTCGTGAGCGCCGGCACGTGGCTATCAGCTTGCCTCATTGGGGTGTTGCGCCGCAGTTGATCCAGGGCACGGACCTGATTCTTACCGTGTCGTCTCGCGGGCTGCTCAACATTGATCACGAACAGTTGTTGGCGGTGCCGCCGCCGTTTCACATTCCGTCGTTTGCGTTTGTGCTGGCGTGGCATTCGCGGCGGGGCGGGGACCCGGCGTTGCAGTGGTTGAATGGGCAGGTGCAGGGCGTATTGTCTGAGCGCGGTTGATAAATACCGTGTTTGTTACCGGGCCTGTTTGGCAGCAGGGCATGACGACCGTTCGTCGCACTAACAAGTTTTTTCTAAACCTTTACCGCCCTGAAAATTCAGATTCAGAGCGGGGCTCGTTTCCCTGCACCTGTTTATTACCTGGAGGAACCCATCATGAGCCGCATGGCTATCCGGTTACGCACCGCCAGTTTCGCGATGCTGCTGGGCCTCGGCGCCAGCAATGCTTTCGCCCAGTCGCCTGCCGATTTCATCGAGCAGGCTTCGGCCAAGGGCATGGCCGATATCGAGACCAGCCGCATGGCACACGCCAAGACTTCGTCCCAAGAGATCAAGGACTACACCATCGAAGTCATCAATGAACGCACCCTGGCCAATCAGCACCTGGCGGCCATCGCCAAGAAGCTCGACTTGCCGGTGGCCCCACGGGACAAGATCGTCGACAAGGCCGAATCGCTGATGCCCGAGCTCAAGGACGGCGACTCCTTTGACGCCGCCTACACCGCCCAGCAGATCAAGGCCAACGAAGACGCGATCGCCTTGTTCAAGCAGGAGGGCGCCGAGTCGGATATCCCGGAAATAAAGGCTTTGGTGGATGAGACCTTGCCCAAGTTGGAAGAGCGCCTGGAGAAAGCCCGGGCGCTGGCGTCGACGTACGGTAAGGGTCACCAGGGCGACGGTTGATTGCCTTGACCCGTTCACAAAAAACGGCGGTTGGATAAGCTCCAACCGCCGTTTTTTTATGCCTGATTCAGGTCGGTCTTGGGCTGTGCGGGTTCAGTCGTCAGCGTGGTGACGGTGATGGTTTCGCTGTCGCCCATGGTCTTGTATTCCTTGCGCAACTTCTCAAGCTGCTTGCGATCAAGGCCATCAAGGCTTAGCACCGCGTTTTGCGCGTCTTTGGTGGCGCGCAGCAGTTCGTCGATCTTGATATGCAAAATGTCGTTGTCGCGGTTTTGCGTGTTCTGGATCAGGAACACCATCAGGAAGGTGATGATGGTGGTGGAGGTGTTGATGATCAGCTGCCACGTGTCGTTGTAGTGGAAATAAGGCCCGCTCAAACTCCACAGGAGGATCAACGCTACCGCCGCGTAGAACGTGCGGGCGCTGCCTGCCCAGCGGGACAGGGATTGTGAGATGGCGGAGAATTTCATGACCGTTTTCCTATAAGGGTGGGTGATGAAAATACTGACCGCAGGCGCGCTCTGAAATTTCTTTTTACAATTGAGGGTCTGAACAAAGTTGTACGTTTTCCTGCTGGGGGTCAGCCGTGATCCTCCAGCGCCAGCAGATACTGCTTGGCCTCAAGCCCGCCGGCGAACCCGGTCAAGCCACCCGACGCACCAATCACCCGATGGCACGGCGCAACAATCGAAATCGGATTGCGCCCGTTGGCGGCGCCGACGGCACGCACGGCCTTGGGGTTGCCTATCTGCGCAGCGATCTGGCTGTAGCTGCGGGTCTCTCCGAACGGGATGGTCAACAGCGCCTGCCAGACTTTCTTCTGGAAGTCGGTGCCGGCGAAGTCCAGTTCCAGCTCGAAACGATTGCGGGCACCGGCGAAGTACTCCTTCAACTGTCGCTCGGTCTCCAGCAGTATTGGGCTGTTGCTGGCTTCTTGCAGGGCACCCAGGCGAACGCGATTGGGCCGCTCTTTTTCCCAGAGGATGGCGGTGAGTTTTCCGTCACGGGCCACGAGGGTCAGTTGGCCGACGGGGGAGGGCATGTATTTGTATTCGTAGGACATGGTCGGGCTCCTTGAGTGGATATGGCTCTACTGTAGATGGGCCGGCCCAGGGTGGAACTACGTTTCTTGCGGTCGAATTCGCGAACGACTTAGAAGTTCCAGTAAACCCAATCGGCGTAATACGGATACCAATAAAACCACGAGAACCAGTACAGCGCCTTGAGTACCGATGCCGTGCCAATGACAAAAAATGAAGCGATGTTGAGCAGCGTGATGATCACGGCAAATACGGTTACACGCCGACTGGCATGCAGTTGGGCGAACCGGGCGCCATAAACGGAGGCCGTGATGGACGCCAGCACCAACACGAGTCCCAGCGCAAAGGGCAGCCTGAGGAACGAGAGCAGCAGAGGAGCGATCAGCACCCAGCCCAGTACCTTGCGCAGTACGGGGCTGGGCGTGCGGTGTGAGGGAGGGAGCATTGCGCGGTTCCTTGAAGTGCTGTTACCGGTCCTGTTGCAATACCTTGAGGGCAGCAGACGCAAGAAAGCCCGAACGGCTTTTTTCTTCCGGATGATGCAGGACGTATTCGTCAATGCGGTTCAGCAGATAGCCGGGCAACGTGATATTGAGTTTCTGTGCCTTGCCCAGGTACTTGGTCACATCAATATCCACCACCGCCCACGTGCAGCCGGCATATTGCGGGTTGGCGGCATGGAGGGTGACTTTCTGTGCTGTAGGAATGGGCGCACCGTCTTCTGCGAGGATCTCGAAGTGGCCTTCGATCGCTTCGCGGGCCATGGCCATGGCGTCGTCCAGATCATCTCCAGCTGAGAAGCAACCGGGAATGTCCGGGACTTCCACACCCCAGGCATGGTCCTCGTCACCGGTTGAAATTGCGATTGGGTACAGCATGTTTGTTGTCCTCCACGAACGTGTTAGCTGAGCAGAGCTTGTTTCAAAATGCTCTTTGCGGTCTTGTCCAGCAGGTCCTTTTTAGGATGGGGAATCGTCACCAGCCCCGGCTTTGTCGGGTGCTTGAAATGATGATGGCTGCCTCTGATTCGCACCAGATACCAGCCATCCGCAACGATGTGACCTATCAAATATCGGCTGTCCACAGCACCTCCTTGTGGTGTGTGTTGGTGGAGACTATAACCACTGAAAATAAATTATCAACACTCTACCTACCAGCGGTCGATGACCGGTGTTTCTGTAGGGGCTGTATGCAGTGTATGAGCGCATGGGGACGGTGCCCGACGGAGGTATTGCGAGGTTTTTCGAGAGAACAATCAGGCTTTCTGACGAGCCTGCAGCAACTCATCAATTACCGTGAGAAATGCCGTGACCATCAAGCTGCTTGCGCCGCTGCGCGTAAGAACGAGCAGCCGTGCATACGCTTCCGCGTCCACCAACGGCCGATACGTCACGCCCTTGTTCATCAAACTCTGCGTACATTCCGGCACCAGCGCCACACCTTGTCCCGCCGCCACCAGTGCAATGATCGAGGTAATTTGCCGTCCCGACGGCCCGGCCCTTAGTGGCAAACCTTTGTGCCGATAAAGCTGCTCAATGGACTGGTTAAGCCCCGAGCCATAATCGGCAGGGAACAGAATCAACGGGTACCCACTCAACTGCGCCAGGCTGACCTCGGCCTGGTTGGCCAACGGGCTGTCGCTGGACACCGCCGCCACCAGCCGCTCCTCACCCAACGACAACGCTTGCACCTCAGTCTGACCGTCCTGGGGCAGTAACCGGCTCAGGCCGATATCCAGGCGGCCATCAGCCACCTGTGCGCCCAGGCTGCCGGAGGCGCATTCCACCAGCGTCAGTTGCACATCGGGAAAGCGTTGGGCGAAGGCTTGAATCGCTTGGCTGAACAAGTCCGACAGGGCTATCGAACTGACGTAACCCAGCGCCAGTTGCCCGGCGGCACCCGCCGCCAGTTTGCCCGCGATGACTTCAGCGAGGTCGACCTGCTCCAGCACCGCCCGTGCGTAGGGCAGGAACGCGCGCCCCTGGGGAGTGAGCGAAACCGTGCGACTGGTGCGGTCGAACAGGCGAAATCCCAGCTCAGTCTCCAGCGCGGAAATCTGCCGGGTCAACGGCGGCTGGGCCAGGTGCAGGCGAATGGCCGCTCGGCCGAAGTGCAATTCTTCGGCGACGGTCAGAAAGTAACGCAGCTTGCGTAGGTCGAGCATCCTGGCCCCAGGGTATTGATCGGTTCGAAATCGGTATTGGTCTCGGGTGTGCGGGTCATTCTATAAAGGCCTCAGATAATAAAACGAGAGGTTTCATGAAACCGCGCCTGCATTGTGCCCGTCTTGCCCTGTTCCTGTGTGGCTGCGCGGCGTTTCTCAACCTCTACGCCACCCAGAGCATTTTGCAGACCCTTGCCGCCAACTTTGAAGTGAGCGCCAGGGCGGCCGGTTGGAGCATTACCGTCACCACCTTGGCGGTAGCGCTGACAGCGCCCTTTGTCAGCCGCCTGACCGGGCGTTTTGAGCAACGCACGGTGATCTCGGCGGCCGCGCTGTTGCTGGCGTTGCCGGCTTTGATGACTGCCTATGCCAGCAGCTTCGCCGAACTGCTGGTGTGGCGCTTTATCGAAGGCATGCTGATCCCCGTGGTGTTTGCCACCAGCGTGGCTTATATCGGTGATCGCTGGCGCGGCGGCACCGTCACCGAAGTCACCAGCCTCTACGTGGCCGGCACCGTGCTCGGCGGGTTTGCCGGGCGCTTCGTCACCGGTGTGATGACCGAGTACGTCGGCTGGCGTGAAGCCTTCGAGCTGTTGGCAGTGTTGAGCCTGATGGTGGGCGGGTTTATCCAGTTCCTGCTGCCGGGCAATCCACCCCGAATTGCGCGACCTTCAACCACCTGGGCCGATGTGCTCGGCACGCCGTTGCTGGCAGCCTACGCCGTAGGATTTTGCGTGCTGTTCTCCCAAGTGGCGACGTTTACCTACGCTGGCCTTTACCTCAGCCAAGCCCCGTTCGACCTTGGCCCGGCGGCGCTGGGCACGATCTATATGGTGTTCCTGCTGGCCCTGGTGGTCATTCCCGTTGCCGGGCGCCTGAGCAAATCCCGCCCGCAATCCGAACTGCTGACGGCGGCTGCGGTGCTTGGCGTTTGTGGCTCGGGCCTGACCTTGCTGCCATCCCTGTGGTGCATCGTGCTGGGCCTGGCCCTCAGCTCCACGGGCGTGTTCCTCGCCCAGGCCGCGGCCAGCGCCTTTACCACTGCCACCGCCCGCCACAACAAGGCCGGTGCCGTGGGCCTGTACCTCACCTGCTATTACCTGGGCGGCAGCTTCGGTGCCATCGTCCCGGCGCTGATCTGGGGGCGTTGGGGTTGGGTGGGGTGTGTGGCGCTGATCATCGGTTTCCAGCTACTGTCGTTGCTGATCGCCCTGGCGGGCTGGAAGCCCCTCCAACCTGAACTGAGCAAGACCTCATGAACGATGCCGTTGCCCTGCCGGTACCCGAGACTTCCGCCCGTCGCCGCTCGTTGATCGCCGGCTGCAGCGCCCACGCGATTCACGATGGCCTGACCGATGTGATCTACGTGCTGCTGCCGATCTGGCAAGCGCAGTTCGGCATGACCTACGCCCAGGTCGGCCTGCTGCGCGGTGCCTATTCCGGGATGATGGCGGTGTTTCAGCTGATGGCCAGTCGCGCCGCCAAACGCTGGGGACGCACGCCGATGCTGGTGGGCGGCACGGCACTTGCCGGTGTTGCTTATCTGTTGGTGGGACAGGCGACCGGGTTGGGCATGTTGTTGCTGGCGCTGCTGTTGGGCGGGCTGGGGGCGAGTACTCAGCATCCGCTGGCTTCTTCAATGATCACCGATACCTACGAGAACGGTGGTGGGGTCAAGGAAGCGCTGTCTCAATACAACTTCTCCGGGGACATTGGCAAAACCCTGGTTCCCGGGCTGGTCGGCCTGTTGCTGACCGTCACCAGCTGGCGCGCGAGCGTCACGCTTCTTGGAATGCTGGGATTGGCTGCGGCGGGGTTGCTGTGGTGGCTGATCCCAACGCAGGCAGCGGCGTCCACTTCCGGGAAAACCGCCAGGACACTGGTAGGAAGCGGCTCCGTCAGCGGCCTGCGTGCGCTGATCGTCACGGGCACACTCGACAGTGCCGTGCGCATGGGCTTTCTCACGTTTCTGCCCTTTCTTCTGCAAGCTAAAGGCGCCGGCACTGCGGGCATCGGTCTCGCGCTGACCATGCTGTTTATCGGCGGCGCCTTCGGCAAATTGCTCTGCGGCTACCTCGGCGCACGCATCGGCATGATGAAAACCGTGTGGCTGACGGAAACCGTCACGGCGCTGTTGATCGTCGCGGCGGTGTACCTGCCGTTGAGCGGGTTGATGGTGATATTGCCGGTGTTGGGGCTGGCGTTGAATGGCACCTCTTCGGTGTTGTACGGCGCGGTGCCGGATCTCGCTGGCGCAGGTAAACGAGAGCAGGCGTTTGCCGTGTTCTACACCGGCACCATCGGAGGTGGCGCGTTGGCGCCGGTTCTGTTTGGCGGGCTGGGGGACTTGATGGGCGTGCCGGTGGCGGTGATGGTGCTGGCGGGGATGTTGTTGCTGACGTTGCCGTTGGCGTGGGTGGTGCAGCGGGGCTGCTCACTCAAATAATCGAATGATTGGCGACATGCCCCGGCTGTGCTTGCAGATCGATACCCAGTGCGTGAAGCACCTTGAGTACCGTTTCGAAGCGGGGCTTTGCTCCAGGGGCAAATGCCTTGTACAGACTCTCACGGCCCATGCCGGTATCGGTCGCGACCCGCGCCATCCCGCGAGCTTTGGCCACGTACCCGACGGCCCTGAGGAACTCCTCGTTATCGCCGTCGGCCAGAACTTGAGAAAGGTATTCGCTGATGGCTTCATCACTGTCGAGCAGTGCCGCCATATCAAATGTCGTCAGTGTTTGGCTCATGATCAAACTTCCTTTGCCAGTTTTTTTGCTCGCCGGATGTCGGCGTCTTGTGAGGATTTGTCGCCACCGGCCAGCAAGACGATGACGGTTCTTCCTCGCTGCGTGAAATACACTCGATAACCCAGACCGATATCTACGCGCATTTCCGAGACACCATTGCCTACCGTCTTTATATCGCCCGGATTGCCAGCAGATGCGCGATCGATGCGCCGGGCGATGGCGATTTTTGCGCGTAAATCACGTATTGCTGAATGCCAGGTAATGAAAGTCTGCGTTTGCTGGACATGATAGTTCACGGGTTCTCACTGTATCCATATGGATACTGGCTGGCAATAGGCATGAGCACGTGCGCGCGGCGCGGTTAGGCGCAGGAGAATGATGTGAGTAAGGCTAAGGATTCAAATGGTCTCTTGTTGCGAGCGATTGCAGTGTCGAAGTCTCTTGCAGTTGCTGGCGCCTAATCCATCAAGGATGCGATCCGCTGCGCATCCTCCGGCGTCGCCGGGTTGTACACCACCATATTCAGATCCTTGCGCCCATCGACCGCAAACACCGAATACTCAAATTCGATCGGCCCCAACACCGAATGGCGTATCCGCTTGATGCGATCACCATGGGCGCCCTGAACATCGTTTTCGCTCCACATCGCCTTAAATTCAGGGCTGCGTCGACACAGTTCATCCACCAGCGGCTGCACCTGCTCCGCCGCGCCTGAGCGCGCCGTATCAATCCTGAAAGCCCCCAACACAAACCGCGCCACGCTTTCCCAGTCGTATTGGGCCGCGCGGGAATTGGGATCAAGGAACATGAACCGCAGGATATTTCGCTGTTCCGGCGCCTGGGATCCGTAGTCCATCAACATCACCGTCGCCGCCTGGTTCCAGGCCACCACGTCCCAGGTCGCCGTACGCAGGATCGCGGCGCTGGGGTTCAAGGCATCCAGTACCCGTTGCAGGCGTGGCGTCACCGTTTCGTTTTGCTGATAGCGCACTTCGGGTGGGCGTCCGAAGGCCAGCAGGAACAGATGCTCGCGTTCGATATCGGTCAACATCAGCGCATGGGCAATCCGCTCCAGCACTTCCACCGACGGCGCGCCGCCACGGCCCTGTTCGAGCCAGGTGTACCAGGTAGGGCTGATGTTCGCGCGTTGGGCCACCTCTTCGCGGCGCAAACCTGGCGTACGCCGTCGTGCCGATGAGAAGCCGAATGCCGCCGGATCAAGCCGGGTACGTCGGTCTTTCAGATAGCTGCCCAACTGGTTTGCGCTCATAGCCTGTTAGCCTCTATACCCTGATAACTTCACTACTTTACCCGTATAGGGCAAGCGCACAGATTAGTCTCTGAATACACACGGAGATACGGTTCATGCGCATATTTATAACGGGTGCCAGCGGATTTATCGGGTCGGCTGTCGTCAAGGAACTGATCGCGGCGGGCCATCAGGTGCTGGGGTTGTGCCGCTCGGATGACAAGGTGGCAGCGCTGGAGGCCGCCGGGGCTCAGGTACATCGTGGGTCGCTTGAGGACCTGGGAAGCCTCAAGTCTGGTGTTGCCCAGGCGGATGGCGTGATTCACCTGGCGTTCAATCACGACTTCTCGAAATTCGTCGCGAACTGCGAGGACGACCGCCGGGTTATCCAGGCGCTGGGAGAGGCACTTGCCGGGTCGGATCGACCGCTGATCATTACCTCCGGTGTCGGAATTGCGAGCACCGTGCCGGGGCAGTTGGCGACGGAGGATGGTGCGGTGGTTACCTCAGCGCAAATTCCTCGTGCAGCGTCGGAAGAAGCGGCTAACGCTGTAGCCGCGACGGGGGTGAATGTGTCGGTGATGCGTTTGCCTCAAGTACACGACACCGTCAGGCAGGGGCTGGTTAGCCCGGTGATCGAGTTGTATCGCGAGAAGGGCGTTTGCGCTTACATCGCCGACGGGAAAAACCGTTGGCCGGCGGCACATATTCTGGATGTGGCTCGGCTCTACAGGCTGGCGATTGAAAAGGCCGAGCCGGGCACGAGGTATCACGCGGTGGCGGAGGAGGGTGTGTCGCAACGGGAGATTGCCGAGGTGTTGGGGACGCGGCTAGGGTTGCCGGTTAAATCCATTTCGGCGCAAGAGGCTCAGGGGTTTTTTGGTTGGTTGGCAAGGTTTACCGCTCACGATATGCCTGCATCCAGTGCGATCACGCGCAAGAAGTTGGGATGGGAACCTGTGGGGCCGGGGTTGCTTGCGGATCTTGCGCAGTTGGAGGGAATTGAAGGCTGAAGCGCGGATTGGCCTGAATATTTGAACCTTGCTCCATTGCCTACACAACCATCAGAATCGTCCCGGTTGTGCGCGTTGGACGACCTCTTTAAGGTTCGTCAGCCGCTGCCCATCAGCGGTCGGGTTTAGTAGCCCTGTGAAGTTTTGGCGTACGGCTGTTCTGTCGGTCAGGCATTTTATTGCCTGTGCCTAATGGTAGCTGTGCGCAGGGCGTCTTCGGGCGCGCCGGTTCTGAAACTTCCCGGTCTACTAACCTGCGTACAGCTGCCACCCTATTTTCCGTTACGCCGGGTGGTGGTCCTTCTTGAGGATCAACAGATGTGTACTGACTCGTATAATTCACCCGTAAGAATATTCAGCGTACGTCCCGAAATCGGCACCGATGCATTACTCGCCAACGCCTACGAAACCATTGCCGGCGCTGGCGCAATGACCAACGAATTTGCCGATAACCTGCCAGACGAGCATCGCTGTTTGGCATTGGCAATTCAGCAAATGATTGAGCTGGGGCTTTTACTGGTAGAAGCCGTGCAGGACCGAGTGGATCGGGTTTCTTGATTCTATAAAGGCTTTCCCTTCCAGGCCGCACATACCAAGGGAAGGGCAGCCGATTTTGACGTGTTGGGAGTCAGTACCGATGACCCGGAACAGCGAGACAAGCACAGATCCGTCGACCCGAGAGGCAACATTTGAAGACGTGAGTGCAATGGTTGAACTCGACGCTTACGCGAAATCGAATGTCAGCCGTGGCGAGCTTATTCACCAGGCTGTTGAGAAGCATCAATGCTTGGTTGCGGTGGAAGCTGGCAGCGTCGTCGGCTATCTCGTACTTACCTATGATTTTTTCGGGAATGGCTTTGTTTCACTGGTGGTTGTCTCTCCTGAACACCAGCGCAAAGGCATCGCGCTTCTGCTGCTTGTAGCCGCCGAATCCCGATGTAAGACGGATAAGCTCTTCACCTCCACGAACAGCTCAAACGTCGCTTCACAGCAACTCATATCCAAGGCTGGATTCTTGCGCAGTGGCGTTATTGAGAATCTGGATGAGGGTGATCCGGAGCTTGTCTATTTCAAGGTTGTTCGGTGATCGGCAGCCCTCGCAAATTTCGAGCATAAAAAAACCGGCCACCAAGGACCGGTTTTTTACACATCCCCCGTCAACAACCAGCCTGACGCAGGAGCAAAATCTGAGTGGAGCGGGTAGAGGGAATCGAACCCTCATCTAAAGCTTGGGAAGCTTTCGTTCTACCACTAAACTATACCCGCTCAGAGCGGCTGACTTTGTACCAGATGTGCTCACGGATTTGAAGTTTTTCTTCGAAAATTCTGTGTTTTACGTGCCAACGGTCGATCGTGGGCAGGCGGACCTCCTGGGAAATCCGGCCCGCCCACAACCCCACCGCTCATACGGCAAACGCATGCTGTGGCTGTGACGCGTGGTACCGCAACCGGCTTGGCTGCTGCTCCGGTCTCAAAAAGCCCATCAACGCCTCCCGGCTATCCCGGCACGCGGCCTTGTGCTCCATATCCAGAAAGTGCCCGGTCGCCTGAATCGTGCCGAAGCTGCTTTTCGCAATATGTTGCCCAAACAGCTTGGCATCCTGGGCACTGGTGTACTCGTCCCATTCGCCGTTCAAGAACAACACCGGTATATCAATCTGCTTAGCGGCCTTGAGGTAGCACAGCCGGTCGCTGTTGAGCACGTGGCTGATGTGAAAGTGCATCTGCCCATACTCATGCTCGGCCAGGCTGCTCACGTGTTTGTGATTGAAGCGTTTGAACAGCGACGGCAGGTGTTTGCCGATGGTGCTGTTGACCAGGTGGCCCACGCGGTCACGGTCGAGGTTGCCGAGGTAGTCGACACCGCGCTCCAGGTAGTCGCGCATCGGGGCGTTGATCACCGGGGAGAACGAGCTGATCACGGCCTTTTCCACACGGCGCGGGCGATGGGCGAGGGCGACGAGGGTCGCGGCGCCGCCCCAGGAAAAGGACAGCACGTGTTCGGCGGCGAAGTGGTCGATGAGTTCCAGAAGGATCTGGCCCTCGACTTCTTTCGTCAGCATATGCTCGTGGCGGTTGTGGATTTTGGAGCGGCCAGCGTAGGGCTGGTCATACAAAACCACGTTGAACGTCGGGTGCAGGCTTTTCACGGTCTGGGCGAAAGACGCAGTGGTGGCCATTGAGCCGTTGACCAGGATGATGGTCTTGGCTGCTGCGTCCGCGCGATAGAACTCCGTGTAAACCCGATACTGACCCTGTATATCCAGCACAGCGATTTCTGGCCTCATGTCGTAAGACTCCTGGCAAGCGGGTAATGCGCGCAGATCACTCTGCACGAGCTTTGTGACAGGTAGGCATACGCCTGGAAGTGAGGGCCCATGTCGATCCGGTACTGGCTGGCCGACGGGTGTTGTTATGGCGGGCAATTTGCCGTGAGAGGCCCGCAGGTCAAGCGTGCGGACGGGCAAAGTGTTTCTTGTAGGTAGGGGTGACTCGCCAGTCAGATTGCGGCTGGCTGGGTTGATTCAAGCATCAGGGATGCCAGTTCGCCAGTCGATGGCGTGGGTTTTTGCCATCATCGGCTGAACGGTCATCAGACCTGTTGGATTTCAGCCTCTGTAAGCGCCCGGTAATGGCCTGGCGCAAGGGCTGCGTCCAACTCCAGCGGTCCCATGCGTTCGCGGTGCAGGCGTATCACTTTGTTGTCGAAGTGCCCGAACATGCGCTTCACCTGGTGATAACGCCCTTCAATGATGCTCAGGCGCGCCGTTCTGGGGCCCAATAGTTCCAGTTCCGCCGGTTGGGTGGTGAGGTCTTCAAAGGCGAAGTACAGGCCGGCGGCGAAGGTGGCCGCGTATTGCGGGCCGATGTCCTGCTCGGTCTCGACGTAGTAGACCTTGGGCAGTTTGGTTTGCGGCTGGGTCAGGCGGCGCGACCACTGGCCGTCGTTGGTGATCAGCATCAGGCCGGTGGTGTTGAAATCCAGACGACCGGCGATGTGCAGCTCGTGCTTGTCAGGTTCATCCAGCAGGTCGAGCACCGTGGGGTGTTGCGGGTCGGACGTGGCGCTGACGCAGCCCTGGGGTTTGTGCAGCATGAAGTAACGCGCGGGTTTGCCGGCTTGCAGCACTTCGCCATCCAGCAACACACGGCTGAACTCGCTTACCGGGTGGTGCGGATCGCTGATGGCCTGGCCGTCGACGCTGATCCGCCGCTCCACCAGCAACAGGCGAACCTGTTTACGGTTGAAGCGCGGCAGGTTGCTGAGGAAACGATCTACGCGCATTACGACCGCTCGTTGCCGCGCAGTTGTTCGTCCACCTGGGCACAACGCGGGCACAGGCAGGCTTTATTGCGCAGTTCCGCCGGCAAGGCTTCGAGCACTGCGGGGTCGATGCTGACGGAATAGCACCAGCACGCCTGGTCGGCAGTGCGCGGGTCGGCCAGGGCGCAATCGTTGCGGGCGCCGCAGGCGGGGCAGAGGGTTGGCGTGGTCATCGGTCGGTTCAGGCTGTATCGGACAAGGTCCCGGTGAAACCCGGTGTGCCTTGCACGATACAGCCCCGCCGCGTTATTGCAAATCACGCTCCAGCACCACCACCCGTTGGCCTGCGCCAATGCCGCTGCCCGGTTGCACGGGGATTTCCCTTACGGTACCGGCGAACGGTGCGACTACCGGGATTTCCATTTTCATCGACTCCAGGATCACCAGCACATCCCCCGCCGCCACGCGTTCGCCAGCGCTCACCTGCACTTGCCAGAGATTGCCGGCGATGTGGCTGTCGATGCTGTATTCGTTGGCCTGCAAGGGCGTGTCTGCGCCCTGTGGTGCGGCGAGTTCCTCGCTGTCGAAATGCGCCTGGCCGCTGGCGATCCAGCGTTCGCGTTCGGCGTTGAACGCGCGCTGTTGTTGCCCGCGAAACGCGCCGATGCTTTCGGCTTCCTGCGCGAGAAAGGCCTGGTAATCCGTCAGGTTCAACTGACTGTGTTCGATGCTCAGTTCAAACCGCCCAAGGGGAAAATCCCGGCGAATCTGCACCAGCTCATCGGCGCTCACCGGGTAAAAGCGGATCTGGTCGAAGAAGCGCAGCAACCACGGTTTGCCATCGAACGCGGCGACTTCCCGGTAGCGGTTCCACATCTGCAAGGTACGCCCGACGAACTGATAACCGCCGGGGCCTTCCATGCCGTACACGCACAGGTAGGCGCCACCGATGCCCACGGAGTTTTCGGCGGTCCAGGTGCGTGCCGGGTTGTACTTGGTGGTGACCAGGCGGTGACGCGGGTCCAGCGGCGTGGCCACGGGCGCGCCGAGGTAGACGTCGCCCAGGCCCATCACCAGGTAGCTGGCATCGAACACGGTGTGGCGCACTTCGTCGAGGTTGGCCAGGTCGTTGATGCGGCGGATGAACTCCAGGTTGCTCGGGCACCACGGGGCATCCTTGCGCACGGTGGTCATGTATTTTTCGATCGCCAGTTGGCAGGCCGGGTCGTCCCAGGACAGTGGCAGGTGGACGATGCGCGACGGCACTTGCAGGTTTTGGCTGGCGCAGACGGCGTGCCATTCGGCGGTGATCAGCGCCAGGAGGTCGGCGAGGGTAAGTTGTTCGGGCTGGTAGTGGATTTGCAGGGAGCGGATGCCGGGTGTCAGGTCGATGACGCCGTGCAGGGCTTGTGCTTCGAGGGCTTGCATCAGGGCGTGGGCGCGAAAGCGCAGCACCAGGTCGAGTTCCGGGGCGCCGATTTCCAGGAGCAGGTGGGTGTCGCCGGCGAGGCGGGCGACGAGGCGGGTGTCGGCCTGGCCGATGTCCAGAACAACAGGCGACCTGATCATTCCCACGCTCTGCGTGGGAATGCATCCTGTGACGCTCTGCGTCATTGCGTCGACAGCGGGACGCGGAGCGTCCCAGGCGGCATTCCCACGCAGAGCGTGGGAACGATCCCAGTTCAAGGCGAGGTCTCGGGCGGTCTTGATATCGACGGGGGTGAAGCAGATTTTGTCACCCGCCTTGAGCTGGCCCAACTGCCACAAGTCCGCCTCGATCACCGTCACCGGGCATACAAACCCACCCAGGCTCGGGCCATCGGGGCCGAGGATCACCGGCATGTCCCCGGTAAAATCCACCGCACCGATCGCATAGGGATTGTCGTGAATATTCGACGGATGCAACCCCGCCTCACCGCCATCCGTACGCGCCCACAGAGGCTTCGGCCCGATCAACCTCACACCCGTGCGGCTGGAGTTGAAATGCACTTCCCACTGGGTGGCAAAGAACGTCTCGATGTACTCGGGCTTGAAGTATTCCGGCGCGCCGTGGGGGCCGTAGATCACCCGCAGTGTTCGCACCTCGCCAAGCGGTTCAGGCACTAGCGTATTGCCGCAACTGAGATCCTCCAACGGCAGTAAGTGCAACACATCACCCGCCCGCAAAGCCCGCCCGCCATGCCCACCAAACTGGCCAAGGGTGAAGGTACTTTTGCTTCCCAGATAATCCGGAACCTGCAGCCCGCCGCGCACGCAAAGGTAGCTGCGAGCACCGGCCCCGGCGATGGTGCCCAGGCTCAAGGTTGCGCCCGCCGGGATCAGCAACGCGGTGTTCATCGGTACCGCTTCATGATTCAAGCGCAGCACAATGTCTGCACCCGTCACCGCCACCACCGCCGCACAATTGAAGCGCAGCAACGGCCCGCTCATGGTGATTTCCAGTGCAGCGGTGCCCTCGGCATTGCCCAGCAGGCGATTGCCCAGGCGCAGCGCGCGACTGTCCATCGGCCCCGACGGCGGCACGCCTACGGCCCAGTAACCGAGGCGCCCCGGATAGTCCTGCACACTGGTTTGCGTGCCGGCGCTGAGCACTTCAAACGTGTTGGCGTGGTACACCAAATCTTCAAGGCAGCGCGTCCACGGATGGCCACTGGCGAACGGTGTAGCGAGCAGAATCTGGCGCAGATAATCGCGGTTGGTTTCCACGCCGTACAGTTGGCTGTTGCTCAGGGCTTGATGCAAATCCAGGCGTGCCTGTTCGCGGGTCGGCGCCCAGGTGATGAGCTTGGCGATCATCGGGTCGAAGTAGGGCGGAATCTCGCAACCGGCCTCCACCCACGTGTCGATGCGCAGGCCTTCTGCGACCGGGAAGTCCACATACGTCAAAAGCCCCGGGCTTGGCTGAAACTCCCGGCCCGGATCTTCGGCGTACAGGCGTGCCTGAATCGCGTGGCCGTGAGGCTTCAGTTGCAGTTCCCGCAATGGCGGCATTTCCCCGGCGGCCAATTGCACCATCCAGCGCACCAGGTCCACGCCCCACACTTGCTCGGTGACGCCATGTTCCACCTGCAACCGGGTGTTCACTTCCAGAAAATAGAAGCGGCCATCGGCGCTATCAAAGATAAATTCCACGGTGCCGGCGCTGCGGTAATTCACTGCCTTGGCCAGGGTGATGGCGGCACGGCACAGCTCATCCGCCATGCCGTCGGGCAGGTTCGGCGCCGGGGTTTCTTCAAGCACTTTCTGGTTGCGCCGCTGCACCGAACAGTCGCGCACCCCGAGGGCGATGACCTCGCCGCAGCCATCACCAAACACCTGCACTTCCAGGTGCCGGGCGTGCTGGATGTACTTCTCGATAAACACACCGGCATCGCTGAAATTGTTCTGGCCCAGGCGTTTCACTGCCTCGAAACAGTCGCGCAATTCATCGGCGCTGTGGCACACGCGCATGCCGATCCCGCCACCACCGGCGGTGCTTTTAAGCATGATCGGATAGCCCACGGTTTCCCCGGCCAGTAGTGCGGCGTCGAGGCTGTTGAGCAGCTCGGTGCCTTCCAGCAGCGGGATGTTGTGCTGCCTGGCCAACGCGCGCGCGGTGTGCTTGAGGCCGAATACCCGCAGCTGTTCCGGCGTCGGGCCGACGAAGGCGATGCCTGCTGTTTCGCAGGCTTCGGCGAAGGCGGCGTTTTCCGATAGAAAGCCATAGCCGGGATGAATCGCGGTGGCGCCACAGGCCTTGGCCGTGGCGAGGATTTTCTCCACCGACAAATAGGTGCCGGCCGCCGCGCCTTCGCCCAGGCTGTAGGCCTCATCCGCTTGCTGGATATGCAGGCTCGCGGCATCGGCTTCGGAATACACCGCCACGCCCTTGACCGAAAGCTCACGCAAGGTGCGCAGGATGCGGCAGGCGATGGCGCCACGGTTGGCGATCAACAGTTTTTCGAACATGGCAAAACCCCGCAGGCCGATGAGTGCTCGGCCTTGTCCTGGGATGCGGGCCGTCCCGCAAATGTGGGTGGCGCTACGGTCGTCCGCAGCGCAAATTTCAACACCAATGGAGATCAACTGTGGGAGCCGGGCTTGCCCGCGATGGCGGAGGATCAGTCACCCCATATGTTGGCTGATCCACCGCTATCGCAGGCAAGCCAGCTCCTACAGGTCATCTTCCACAGTTGATCTTCAGCGTTTTCGCAGACACTGCCCGGCGCGGGCCTGGCACAGGGCGAACAACCACTGGCGCAACCGCTTGATCTTCAGTTCCATACCAGTAACTCCGCAGGGGTTGGGTTGTAGCCGTTGCACGGGTTGTTCAGTTGCGGGCAGTTGGAGATCAGTACGATCACGTCCATCTCGGCCCGCAGGTCGACGTACTTGCCGGGGGCCGAAATCCCGTCCTCGAAGGTCAACCCGCCATCGGCGGTCACCGGCACGTTCATGAAGAAATTGATGTTCGGCCCGATGTCGCTTTTACCCAGCCTGCCATCGTGGGCGCAGGCCCGCAGGTAGTTGTCGCGGCAGCTGTGCATGTAGCGTTTTTCCAGGGCGTAGCGCACGGTGTTGCTCTCTTGGGCGCAGGCGCCGCCAAGGGTGTCGTGGCGTCCGCAGGTGTCGTCGACGATGGTCAGCATCGGCTGGCCGAGGTTGGAATACAGCACGCTGCCGGTGCTCAGGTACACGCTGTTTTGCCGACGCAGGGTGCGCTGCACGTCGTAGCGTTCCCTGGGGTTTTTCAGGCTGTAGAACAGCGTGTCGACCGCCTGGTTGCCCTCCAGGTCGAGGATGCGCAGGGTCTGGCCGGCCTTGACTTCCATCAGCCAGGGTTCGCCGGCGGGAATGGTCGCGCGGTACACGGCCGCGTCCGGTTGTTTGGCGAGTGCGATAGACATGGCAGGTCCTCAAGCGAACAGACGGTCGGTGTTGATAAAGCCGCGCTCGTTTTCCGGGCGCGAGGTACGGCAGTGTTCGGCGACGCTTGGGTCGGCGTTCATCCAGCTGAGTTTCAGCGGCTGCGGCGCGTACTCGGGGTTGGGGTCCATGGGATGTTGCAGCGCGGTGAGCACCACCAGTGTGTCCATCGGTGCGTAGAGTTCGATGTAGTCGCCGGCCTTGGAGTGACCGGGGACAAAGTGCAGGCTGCCAGCTTCATCTACCGTGACTTTGCTGAACAGGTTGAGGGTCATCAGCAGGTCGGACAGCCCCAGGCCCCACTTGCCCAGTTCCACCAGCAGGTTGTCGGTGCCGTTGCGGTAGAAGCCGTTGCGCAGCTCTTGATAGCGGCCTTTGCCATATTTTTCCGCGACCTCGGAGGCGCATGACACGCCGCCGATACTGTCACTCCAGCCGCAGGTGTCGGCGGTGATGGCAGCCAGCACGCGGCCCATGTCCGAGTACAGGCAATGGCCGTTGGTGAGCTTGGCGGTGTGTTGGCATTTGAGGCTGTCGGGCAGGTTCAGGCGCTCGGTTTTTTCATTGGCATTGAGCAGGGTCAGGCTGACGTTGGCGCCGCCGCGAATGTCGGTGAGGCGCAGCAGTTGGCCGCGCTTGAGTACAAAGGAACGGTGGCCGCCGCCGGGGAGCATTTCCTCGGCGAAAGGTGGGAACAATTGAGTTGAGTCGGTCATTTGGAAGTGGCTCCAAGTTCGGCGGCGATCGCCTTGCGGCGCTCGCTGTTCAAAGGGATGTCGTAGGTGATGCGGGCGCCGTAGGCGCCGGGGGCGTGTGGGTCGAGGCGCACCTTGTCGAATACCAGCAAGCGGGTGCCGAGGCTGAAGCCTTCGCTGAGGTCGTGGGTGACCATGAACACCGTCAGCCTGGTTTCGCGCCACAGCTCCAGCAACAGCAGGTGCATGTCTTTGCGAATGCCCGGGTCGAGGGCGCCGAAGGGTTCGTCCAGCAGCAACACGCGGGGCTTCATGATCAGCGCCTGGGCGATGGCCAGCCGCTGCTGCATACCGCCGGAAAGCTGCGCCGGGTACTTGTCCAGGGCATGGCCCAAACCGACTTTATGCAGCAGCGCTGCGGCCTGTTCCCGGGCCTGTTTTTTCGCGCTGCCGAACAGGCGGCCGAGCAACGCTGAACGCGGCAACTCAAGGCCCAGCGCAACGTTGTCCAGCACCGTCAGATGCGGGAACACCGAGTAGCGCTGGAACACCACGCCACGGCTGGCATCGGGTTCGGCGGCGAGCGGTTTACCGTCCAGCAGGATCTCGCCATGGCTGGCGGTTTCCTGCCCCAGCAGCAGGCGCAGGAAGGTCGATTTGCCGCAACCGGAGGTGCCGACCAGGGTGCAGAATTCGCCTTCGGCCACGTGCAGGTTCAGGCGCTCCAATACCACCTGGTCGCCATAGCGCTGCCACACATTGTTGACGCTGATAAAACTCATGCCCGCGCTCCTTCGTACCAGGGGAACGCGCGCCGGGTCAGGGCCTTGAGGCCCCAGTCCATCAGCCAGGCCAGCAGGGTGATCCACACCACGTAGGGCAGGATCACGTCCATCGCCAGGTAGCGGCGCACCAGGAAGATCCGGTAACCCAAACCGTCGGTGGAGGCGATGGCTTCGGCTGCAATCAGGAACAGCCACGCCGAGCCGAGCATCAAGCGCAGGGAGATCAGCAAGCGTGGCAGCAATTGCGGCAGCACCACCCGCAGCATCAGGGTCCAGGTGGAGGCGCCGAGGGTCTGTGCCTTCACCAGCAACTCCACGGGAATTTCCCGTGCCCGCTGTTCCAGGTCCCGCGCCAGGGCCGGGGTGATACCGATCACGATCAGCATCACTTTCGACAATTCCCCCAGCCCGAACACGATGAACAGGATCGGCAGGATCGCCAGCGGCGGCACCATCGACAGCACCGTCAGTAACGGCGACAACGGTGCGCCAAACAGCGGCAAGGTGCCGGCTGCAATGCCCAGGCACAGGCCGGCGAGGGCGCTGATGCCCAGGCCGATCGCCAGGCGGCGCAGGCTTGAGGCGCTGTCTTGCCACAGCACGTATTCACCGGTGCGAGTGTCGGCGCTGAAGGCCAGGCGTTTCACTGCGTCGCCCATTTGTGCGGCGCTGGGCAGCAGCTTGTCGTTGGGGTTGTCTGCCAGGCGCTCGGCCGAGCCCACGAAGTAGGCGAACAGCAGCAGGGCGAAGGGCAGCAGCACCAACAGCAGGCGACTGGAGCGTTCCGGGTGACGGTTGATCAGGCGCATGGCCGGGTCCTCTTACAGCGTGCCGTCGGCGGCCATCTGTACGTAGCTGGGGTCGAAATGCAGCTTGAGGTTGGCGGTGTCGCCGCGGGTCACGCCATTGGCGAAGCTCATGCCCACGGCGTTGGTGTCCTTGGCACCTTCACCCAGCAGGCCGTGTTTAAACGAGAACTCGGCGACCTTGCCCATGGTGGCGGGCAACTGCGCGCTGGTGGCAAAGGCCAGGGCTTCCTTGGGCGTGGCGAACAGCTTGGTGGTATCCAGTTGCGACTGGAAGCCCTTGAGGTCGGTGCCGGAGGCCTTGGCCATGTGTTCCAGGGCGTCGGTGCTGACGGCGTTTTTCGCGTTCATCAGCGCCACCACTTCAAACCAGGCGCCGGTCAACGCTTTGCCCAGCTTGGGGTTGTCCTTGAGGGTCTGGGTGTTGACCACCATCATGTCCATGATTTCGCCGGGCACTTTGCTGGAGTCGAACACTTCGGTGACACCGGGCTTGGCCTTGATCTCCGAGAGCATCGGGTTCCAGGTGGTGACGGCCTTGACCTGGTCGGTGTTGAAGGCGGCGGCGATGTCGGCGTCGGAGGTGTTGACCACTTTCAGGTCTTTTTCGCTGAGGTTGGCCGACTCCAGGGCGCGGGCCAGCAGGTAGTGGGACACGGAGAGTTCCACCAGGTTGACGTTCATGCCCTTGAGGTCGGCGACGGTCTTGCCTTCACCTTTGATGACCACGCCATCGTTGCCATTGGAGAAGTCGCTGACCACCAGCGCGGTGCTGTCCACGCCGCCGGCGGCGGGAATGGTCAGGGCGTCCATGTTGGTCATGGTGCAGCCGTCGAACTGGCCGGCGGTGTACTGGTTGATGGATTCGACGTAGTCATTGAGCTGCACCATGTCGATCTTGATGCCGTACTTCTTGGCCCACTTGTCGAGGATGCCTTGGCTGCCGGCGTATTCCCACGGCATCCAGCCGGCATAGATCGTCCAGCACACGCTGAAATGGTCTTTGGGGGCGGCTTGGGCGGAAAAACTCACCACGGCGGCGAAGGCGGCGGCGAGCAGGGCGGGTAAACGTATCGAGGGCATGGATGCTTCTCCAGTTGATCAAGGGCGAGCAGGAGCAACGCGGCACCGTGAACGGTGGCTTGTCTCCCGGGCTTTTATCCCGCCGTGTAACCTCAACTGGAGGTCGCCGACTCTCGGACCAGCCACTCGCCTTAGCGAGCCGGAACCCTAGTCAGCCATTGCAAATTGTGGTGCCGCGAACCTGTGATGACTCCTGCACGGGAGAGGTAAAGCGAGAGTCGTGCCAAGTGGCACGGGTGCAGTAATGGCGCGGGTTGGCGCGAGGAGGAGGGCGAAACGTGCGGTGAATATGCGTCGTGGTGGTGCGGGGTTGCACTGCAATGAGGCGACCGGCAGATGTATCAATCTATGTCTAAATCGCACCAGATTCCGTTTTTGATGTCAGATATTTCGTCAGGCAGTGAAAGCTGTTTGCCGCCCCCCAGCGTCGCTGGGTGTGCTCTTCCGCGGTCCAGGAGGCCGCCATGTATCGTCGACTGCTTCTCATCGCTTTGCTCGGCTTGACCCTTTCTGCGTGCGCGCCTTATTACGGTGGCGGCCAGGCCTACTACGGTTCCGAGGTCTACACGGCGCCCGCGCCGGCGTATTACTACGGCGGCGGCCCGTATTACCATTACCGCCAGGGATACTACCCGCCACCGCAGCGTTATTACCCGTCGCCGCGTTATTACCAGCCGGCGCCGCGCTATTATCCTGCGGGGCCGCGCGCGGGTTATCGGCCTTACCCAAACCAAGGTTGGGGCAACAGTCACTGGGGTAATGGTGGCGGACATGGCCAGGGTGGTGGTCAGGGTGGAGGCCGTGGCGGCGGTCATCGCTGATAGGAATAATTGGAAAAACGGCGCTCAGGCGCCGTTTTTGTTTACCGTTGGTCGGCACTGTCATATTTGACAGCTATCCTGTGGGTTACGCCTGTAGTTAATTGGGAGCAGTCGCCTGTTTGACGTATCGCTTCCAGCATCGACTGATGGAACCCATGACATGAACGTCAGCCCGCTCTACCTGTTATTTTTTGCTTTTCTTGGCGTCAGTACGTTGGCAGCAGCGCAATCCTGTCCTTACCCGAGTGCTGTACGGTACGTTGACGGTCACTTTCAGGGAACTGACAGCGACTCGCCATGGATAAGCCAGGCAATGAGCGGCGGGGAATTCGTGGAAACCTTTGTCGGCGCGCTTTTTACTCCAAGCGAGCAGGACGAGCGCAAGCAGGGCTATCTGGAAAAGTGCATTTATAAAACCCTGAGGGGTAAGACAGTCACCCTGAGGTACGGCACGGCTCAAGCCGGGGGCTCAATGTCGCTGGCAGATACCACGCATTGGGTACCGGGCACCGATGCTTTCGGGCAACAGATTTTCCAGTGCGACGACCACCAACCCGATAATTGTGCCTTCACGTTCGAGGGCAAAAAAGCGCCGACGGGCGCTCAATAGTCAGACAGGTCCGCCAGCGGATGCCGCCCTTCCCAGACCTTGTGGAAGTGCGCCTGCACCACGGCCTCGGGGATCAAGTTGATGTCCGGCCAGTGCCAGTGTGGCTGCTGGTCCTTGTCGATCAACCGCGCCCGCACACCTTCGCTGAATTCCGGGTGACGGCAGCAGTTCAGGCTCAAGGTGTATTCCATCTGGAACACCTGGGCCAGGGACAGGTGCCGCGCTCGCTGGATCTGTTCCCACACCAGGTGCGCGGTCAGCGGGCAGCCTTCGTTCAGGGTCTTGCCTGCGCGGCGGAGCAGCGGGTCGGTGTGATCGCGTAACTGGCTCAAGGCTCGCCACGCACAGCGCACATCCCCCACGTCCAGCCACTCGTCGATCTGCCCACGGCGCGGCAGCCATTGGGCTTCGGGCAACTGGACGGCGGCTTCCTGGGCCAGGGCCTTGAGCAGGCTGTTGAGCTGCATGTCGGTCTGTTCCTGCCAGTTCAGTTGCAGCAGGCCTTCAAGCAGTTCGTCTTGTTGTTCATCCAGCAGGAAACGGTCAGCCAAGCCCAGGTCCAGGGCGTCGCGGCCATTCATATGGGCGCCGGTCAGGCCGAGGAACAACCCCAACTTGCCGGGCAGGCGAGACAGGAACCAACTGGCGCCCACGTCCGGGTACAGGCCGATGCTGATTTCCGGCATGGCCAGGCGGCTGCTTGGCGTGACGATGCGCACGGCGGCGCTTTGCAGCAAGCCCATGCCACCGCCCAGCACATAGCCGTGGCCCCAGCAGATCAGCGGTTTGGGATAGGTGTGCAGGCGGTAGTCGAGGCGGTACTCCGCGGCGAAAAATTGCGCGGCCAGCGCCGGTACTTCGCCGGGATGTTCACGGCAGGCCTGGGCCAGGCTGCGTACTTCGCCACCGGCGCAAAAGGCCTTGGGGCCATTGCCGCGCAGCAGCACGCAGACGATTTGCGGGTCTTTGGCCCAGGCGTCCAGGCGTTCGCTCAGGGCCAGGATCATCGGCAACGACAAGGCATTGAGGGATTTTTCCGCGTCCAGGCTGGCGATGCCAACGCGGGCGCCGCCGGTGCCAATCAGCTCTTCGAAGTGCAGGTTCATCATGACCTCAATCGAGAAAGTGAAGGTTCAGTATGATCGCTTCGCAGGAAAGTGCGGTATCTGCGTCAGATCAATTGACAAGCAAGGTCGGCTTTCCTAGGGTTCGCCTCATTCTTTTGACTAGACAGCGTAACCATGACCACCGACGACCGTATCAAACTCGAACCCAGCTGGAAACACGCCCTGCGTGACGAGTTCGACCAGCCGTACATGGCCCAGTTGCGGGAATTCCTGCGCCAGGAGCACGCGGCAGGCAAGGAGATCTACCCACCCGGCCCGATGATCTTCAACGCACTCAACTCAACGCCCCTGGACAAGGTCAAGGTGGTGATCCTCGGCCAGGACCCGTATCACGGCCCGGGCCAGGCCCACGGCTTGTGCTTCTCGGTGCAACCGGGCGTGCCGGCACCGCCGTCGCTGGTCAATATCTACAAAGAACTCAAGCGTGACCTGAACATCGACATTCCCAACCACGGCTACCTGCAAAGCTGGGCCGACCAGGGCGTGCTGATGATCAACACCACCATGACCGTGGAGCGCGCGAATGCCAACGCCCATGCGGGCAAGGGCTGGCAGTTCTTTACCGATCGGATTATTGAAGTGGTGAGCGAGCATCAGCCGCACCTGGTGTTCTTGCTGTGGGGCGCCCATGCGCAGGGCAAGCAGAAGCTGATCGACGCCACCAAGCACCTGGTGCTGACGTCGGTGCATCCGTCGCCGTTGTCGGCCTATAGAGGGTTTATTGGTTGCGGGCATTTCAGCCGCACCAACAAGTTTCTTGAGCAGAATGGCGAGACGCCGATCGAGTGGCGATTGCCGCCGGTTTGACATAGCTCCAATGTAGGAGCTGTCTCGCTAAAGCTCGACAGCTCCTACAATTGAACGTCTCTTGGGCTTCAGATTTTGTCTGGCTGCCGGTTCCAGTGCCGAAACAACGGCTCCGCCAGAAACAGCACAAACAACAAACGCATCACCTGCATCGCCGTCACCAACGGCACCGACAGTTGCAGGGTTTCCGCCGTCAGGCTCATTTCCGCAATTCCGCCTGGCATCATGCCCAGTGTCAGCGAACGCAGGTCCAGATGTGTGAGTGCGCTCAAGCCCACAGCCGCCAGCGTCGCAATCAACATGGTCAACGCCGTACCGATCAACGTACGTCCCATGAACAACGGCGCGCGCCGGAAGAACTGCCGGTTGAAGTGGCAGCCCAGGCCGCTGCCGATCAGCCACTGGCCGATCTGGCTGCCGCCGTCGGGCAGCCCGATGTGCAAGTCCCAGGTAATGCTGGCGGCGGCACTGACCAGCAGCGGCCCGAACAGCCAGGGGTTTGGCTGACGCAAGCGTTGCCAGCCCCAGGCCACCAGTGCGCCGACGGGAAACAGCAGCGCCAGCCAGGTCCAATCCACCGTCGCCGGATGAAACTGCGGGGCACCTTCCCCCAGCAAATACTTGAACGCCGCCGGCACACAGAGCACCACCACCAATACCCGCAAACTCTGGCCCGCCGCGACGCGGCTGAGCACTGCGCCGTTGCGTGCGCCGAGGTTGACCATCTCCCCCGACCCACCCGGCATGCTCGAGAAAAACGCTGTGGCACGGTCTTCACCGCTGCGGCGCATCAACCACACACCCACGATGCTGGAGAGGCTGGTGACCAGCGCGCCGAAGAAGATCAGGCCGAAGTGGCTCATCACCTGCTCGATCACCACCGGGGTGAAGTGCAGGCCGATGCCGATGCCCACCACCCATTGGCCGCATTTGCGGCCGCCGGGAATTTCCGCGAGCTGCCAGGGTGTCAGGCAGCGCACCAGGATGATCGCCAGCAACGAGCCGACCATGTACGGCAGTGGCCAGCCGATCTGGCTGGCGAGATACCCGCCCAGCAGACCGACCAGCGGTGTTGCCCACCAGTTTCTGAACGTGGCCTCAGACATCGGCCACGGCACGACGCTGCAGGGAACGCTTGCGCCAGATGCGCAGGAGCGGGAACAACAGCATCAAGGCCGTCAGTACCCACACGCCGAAGGTGATCGGGCTCGACCAGAGGATCTGCAATTCGCCGTTGGAAATCGACAGCGCACGACGCAGGTTCTGCTCCATCAACCCGCCGAGGATAAAGCCCAGCAGCACCGGCGAGAGCGGGAAATCCAGCTTGCGCAGGATGTAGCCGAAGATGCCGATGCCGACCATCAGGAACAGGTCGAAGGTGGTGGCGTGAACCGCGTACACACCGATCGCAGTGATGATGGCGATCACCGGCACCAGTGCCCAGTTCGGCACGGCAAGGATGCGGGTGAAGATGCGGATCATCGGGATGTTGAGGATCACCAGCATGATGTTGGCGATAAACAACGAGGCGATCAGGCCCCAGACGATGTCCGGTTGCTGTTGGAACAGCAGCGGGCCGGGGGTGATGTTGTACAGCGACAGGGCGCCGATCATCACCGCCGTGGTGCCCGAGCCGGGTACGCCGAGGGTCAGCATCGGCACCAGGGCGCCGCAGGCGGAAGCGCCGATCGCGGTTTCCGGAGCCGCGAGGCCGCGCATGTCGCCCTGGCCGAATTTACCGCTGGCACCGGCCAGGCGTTTTTCGGTCATGTAGGCCACGGCCGAGGCCAGTGTGGCACCCGCGCCCGGCAATACACCCATGATGAAACCCAGCAGGCCGCAGCGAATATTCACGACGAATACCGCGCAAGCTTCCTTCAGGTTGAACATCATGCGTCCGGTGGCTTTCACGGCTTCCTGGCCACGGTGGGTTTTTTCCAGCAGCAACAGGATCTCGCTGATGGAGAACAGGCCCAATACAAGCACCACGAACTGGATGCCGTCGGTCAGGTGGATGTTATCGCCGGTGAAGCGGTATACGCCGCTGTTGGCATCGATACCCACTGCTGACAGAAACAGGCCGATCAATGCCGCGACAAAGGTCTTCAGCGGCTTGTCACCGGCCATGCCGCCCAGGCAGACGATGGCAAACACCATCAGTACGAAATATTCCGCCGGGCCGAAGGCAATCGCCCATTTGGCCAGCAGCGGGGCGAACAGCACCATGCCGCAGGTGGCGATAAACGCACCGATGAACGAACTCCACGCCGACAGCGACAACGCCACGCCCGCCAGGCCTTTGCGAGCCATCGGGTAGCCGTCGAGGGTGGTCATCACGGTGGAAGCTTCACCCGGGATGTTCAACAGGATCGAGCTGATGCGCCCGCCGTATTCGCAGCCCAGGTACACGGCCGCCAACAGGATCAATGCCGACTCAGGCGGCAGCCCCAGGGCAAATGCGATGGGGATCAACAGCGCTACGCCGTTGATCGGCCCAAGGCCCGGCAACAGGCCGACCACGGTGCCGATCAAGGTGCCGCACAGTGCGGTGATCAGGTTGTAAGGGGTCAGTGCAACGCCGAAGCCCTGGCCCAAATAGCTGAACGTATCCATATCAGTTCTCCAGAACTTCAAGCAGGCCGAGCGGCAGCGGTACATCCATGGCCTTGTCGAACAGCAGGTAAAGACCGATGCTCATCAAGGTCACGATCACCACGCTGGGCATCCAGCGGCCGCCATACAGGCGCGCCATCGGAATGCCGATCAGCATGCTGCTGAGGATGAAACCCAAGGGTTCGAAGGTGCCGGCAAACACCAGCAGCAACCCGACGCAGATGCCGATCTTGATCAGGGTCTGGCGGTCCAGCGCGGGCTCTTCTTCTGTGTGCTTGGTGGGCTGTGGACGAAACAGCATGTAGATCAGGCCCAGGCCCATCAGCCCGAGCATCAGCAGCGGGTAGGCCCGAGGCCCTACCGGCTCGTAGGAAAACGACGCCTGATATGGCCAGGCCATCAGTGCGAGGCCGGCACAGACCAGCAACATCACTGAGGCGAAAATGCGTTGTAAGAGCATGGGAAACTCCTTGGAGACTCTTGTAGGCGCGAGCTTGCTCACGAAGAACGCCAGGACGTCGCGTTTATACAGGCAGCACGCGTCATCGTTGAAGTTTTTCGCGAGCAAGCCCGCTCCCACAGAGGGGCGATTACTGGATCAGGCCGAACTCTTTGGCCAGCACTTTGTAGTCAGCCACCTGTTTCTTCACGTAGGTGTCCAGCTCCGGGCCGGTCATGGCGAACGGGAACAGCTCGCGCTGGTCACGCAGCTTGGCGAACTCTTCGGAAGCCAGCAGTTTGTCGAAGGCGTCTTTCCACCAGGCATAGTCTTCGTCGCTGACTTTTGGCCCGAGGTAGAAGCCACGCACCACCGGCCAGACGATGTCGTAGCCTTGTTCCTTGGCGGTCGGGATGTTCTTCATTTCCGGCTCGTCCAGGCGTTCGTCGGAGAACACCGCCAGCAGGCGCATGTCACCACTGAGGATGTGCGGCATGGAGTCGGAGATGTCGGTACTGCCTACCTGGATATGGCCGCCGAGCAGGGCGGTGGCGATCTCGCCGCCGCCTTCCAGTGCCACGTAGCGCAGGTCACGCGGGTTGATGCCGGCGGCCTTGGCGATCAGGGCGGTTTGCATCCAGTCCTGGCTGCCGACGGTGCCGCCGGAACCGATGACCACGCTGCCCGGATCTTTCTTCAGGGCCTTGACCAGATCGTCGAGGTTTTTGTAGGGCGAATCGCTTTTCACCGCGATGGCACCGTAGCTGGTGCCGACGGCCGCGAGCCAGCGCACGGCGCTTTCATCGAAGCGGCCAAATTTGCCCTGGGCCAGGTTCAACAGCGAGCCGCTGGACCACGCCACCAGCGTGCCGGCGTCGGCCGGACGCTGCGCCACGACGGCGTTGTAGGCCACCGCGCCCACGCCGCCGGGCATGTAGGTCACGCGCATCGGCTTGCTCAGCAGTTTCTCGTTGACCAGCGCGCTCTGCGCCAGTTTGCAGGTCAGGTCGAAACCACCGCCGGGGGACGCCGGGGCGATGCATTCCGGGCGCTTGGGCTCGGCGGCCAGCAGTTGGCTGGCGAACAGCATGCAGCTGGCCGTCAGGGCAAATTTACGCAGTGAAAGGGTCATGTTCATCTCCATCATTGTTGTTATGAGGTTGCTGTTACCAGAGTGCGACGCTGTAGCTCACCAGCAGGCGCACTTCATCCGCATCACGGGCCGAATAGTTGGAACGGTAGGTGGCATTGCGCAGACGCACGGCCACGTCCTTGAACGTGCCGCTTTGCACCACATAGCGGATCTCGCTGTTGCGTTCCCACTCCTTGCCGGTCTCGCCGTTCTTGAGCTTGATGTTGTCACCCGACAGGTAACGGCTCATGAAACTCAGGCCGGGAATCCCCAGCTTGGCGAAGTCGTAGTCGTAGCGGGCCTGCCAGGAGCGTTCTTCGGCGCCGGCAAAGTCGTTGATCTGCACGAAGTTGACAAGGTAAGGATCGCTACCGTCCACGTAGGGAAAGGCGCTGTCGCCGGACATGTGCTGGTAACCGGCGCTGAGCTTATGGCCATTGAGGGCATAGCTGAAGAGGCCGTTGAGGGAGGTGTTGTCGATCTTGCCGCCGCGCGCCGCGCCGGTGTCGTCACTGACGGCCAGGCGCAGGTCGGCGCCGAAGGTGCCGGGGCCCATCGGGCGCGAGGCCACGAGGCCGAGGAAATGCTGGCGGTACACGTCGTCGAGTTGGGCGAAGTGGTAGCTGCCGGTGATCTTGTCGGCGAATTTATAGTCCACGCCGCCGAAGTCGAAATGCTTGCCGGTGGCGCCGCTGAGGAAGCGGCTGTTCTTGTTGTTGAGGCCGATGTCTTCGTAGTTGGTGTCGTCGCGGTCCTTGGCCTTGTTCAGGCGGCCGCCGGTGAACACCAGGTTCTTGAATTCCCTGGAACTGAGCAGGCCGCCTTCAAACGTCTGCGGCAGGATGCGCCCGTCGTTGGGCTTGAGGATCGGCAATTCGGGGATCAGCGCGCCGATCTTCAGCTCGGTGGCGGAGATCTTCACTTTGCCGGTCAGGCCGAGTTTGGAATATTCGTTGGCGGCGCGGCCGTCGTCGTGGGTCGGCAACAGCCCGGTGCCGGTGCGGTCGGGGCTGGAGTCGAGCTTGACCCCGAGCATGCCCAGCGCATCCACGCCGAAGCCGACGGTACCGTCGGTATAGCCCGACTGCAGGTTGAGCATGAAGCCCTGGGCCCACTCGTCGCGCTTGGATTGTTGTGCGCTGGTGCCGTCGCGAAAGTCGCGGTTGAAGTACATGTTGCGGGTTTCGAGGGTGGCGGTGCTGTCCTCGAAAAAGGCGGCCTGGCCTGCGGGCGAAAAGCCGGCGAGGGCGGCGGCACTGGCAAGGGCGGTCTGGGTGATACGAGAAGAACGAGCAGGCGGCTGTGTGCGCAGCATCGTGGGTGTACTCCGTTATTGTTCTTATTTTGGCGAAAACGCTTCGAGGCGTTTTTCGGGCGCTATGGGTGAAATAGCTCGGCAGGCGAAACCCACCGTGGCTGGATGCTAAAGGGCGAAGCTTTCACTAACCTTTCAGTCGCCTTTCAATGTTTTCGGGCTTCACAGCGCAGGCCGCGCCTGTAAACTCCCCGGCAAAGCGTGGCGCCGACCACCCCCGAACGAGGTAAAAACCCATGCGTGTCCTTCTGGTCGAAGACCATCTGCAGCTAGCCGAAAGTGTCGCCCAGGCGCTCAAGAGCACGGGTTTGACCGTCGACGTGTTGCACGATGGAGTGGCGGCGGACCTGGCCTTGAGCAGCGAGGAATACGCGGTGGCGATTCTCGATGTGGGCCTGCCGCGCATGGACGGTTTCGAAGTATTGGCGCGCCTGCGGGCCCGTGGGAAAAATCTGCCGGTGTTGATGTTGACCGCACGCAGTGATGTGAAGGACCGCGTGCATGGCCTCAACCTGGGCGCGGATGACTACCTGGCCAAGCCGTTCGAACTGACGGAGCTGGAAGCCCGGGTCAAGGCGCTGCTGCGCCGTAGCGTGCTGGGCGGTGAGCGGCAACAGGCGTGTGGTGTGCTGATTTACGACCTGGACACGCGGCGCTTCACCCTGGGCGGCGAATTGCTGACGTTGACCTCCCGCGAGCAGGCGGTGCTTGAGGCGCTGATCGCGCGTCCTGGCCGGGTGATGAGCAAGGAGCAACTGGCCTCCCAGGTGTTTGGCCTGGATGAAGAGGCCAGCCCCGATGCCATCGAAATCTACGTGCACCGCCTGCGCAAGAAACTCGATGGCCAGCCTGTGGCCATCGTCACCTTCCGTGGCCTGGGGTACCTGCTGGAAGCCCGCGATGCATAAGCCCAGCAGCCTGCGCTGGCGCCTGCTGTGGAACCTGGCGCTGTTGCTGGTGGTGTTGATGATTGCCAGCGGCTTGAGCGCTTACTGGAATGGGCGCGAGGCGGCGGACACGGCTTACGACCGCACGCTGTTGGCCTCGGCGCGGACCATTGCGGCCGGCCTGTCCCACCGCGACGGCACCTTGAGTGCCGATGTGCCCTACGTCGCCCTGGATACGTTCGCCTACGACAGCGCCGGGCGGATCTACTACCAGGTCAACGATATTCACCAGAAGCTGATTTCCGGCTACGAAAACCTGCCGGGCCCGCCGCCGGGAACTCCACGCACCGATGACTATCCGGCGCTGGCGCGCTTTTATAACGCCAGGTATCAGGGCCAGAACGTGAGAGTGGTCAGCCTGCTCAAGGCAGTCTCCGAACCGAACATGAACGGCATGGCGGAAATCCGCGTGGCCGAAACCGACGAGGCGCGGGTGGCGATGGCGCGCAGCCTGATGGCCGATACCTTGCTACGCCTGGGGATGCTGGCCATCGGTGCTTTGTTGTTGGTGTTCTTTGCCGTGAGTGCGGCGCTGCGGCCGTTGGAGCGCTTGCGCACGGCCGTGGAAGAGCGTCAGCCCGATGACCTGCGGCCATTGCCGCTGGTGGAGGTGCAGCATGAATTGGGCCCGCTGGTACATGCGCTCAACCATTTCACCGAACGCCTGCGCGGGCAGTTCGAGCGCCAGGCACAGTTTATTGCCGATGCCGCCCATGAGCTGCGCACTCCGTTGGCAGCGCTCAAGGCACGCTTGGAGCTTGGCCTGCGTGCCGAAGATCCGGCTACCTGGCGCACCACCCTGGAAACCGCAGCCCAGGGCACTGATCGCCTGACTCACCTGGCCAATCAATTGCTCTCGCTGGCGCGCATCGAAAACGGCGCCCGGGCGATTGCCGAAGGCGGGGCCCAGTTGCTGGACCTGAGCCAGTTGGCTCGCGAGCTGGGCATGGCCATGGCGCCGCTGGCCCATGCGCGTGGCGTGGCCCTGGCGCTGGAGGCGGATGAACCGGTGTGGCTGCGGGGCGAGCCCACCTTGTTGAACGAGTTGTTGAGCAACCTGGTGGACAACGCCCTGGCCCACACGCCCCCGGGCGGCAACGTGATCCTGCGGGTCACGGCGCCGGCGGTACTTGAGGTGGAAGATGACGGCCCGGGCATCCCGCTGGATGAGCGGGACCGAGTGTTCGAGCGCTTCTATCGGCGCAGCCAGCAGGGCTTGGGGGCGGGCTTGGGGTTGGCGATTGTTGGCGAGATCTGCCGGGCACATCTGGCGCAGATCAGCTTGCATGACGGAGAGTTGGCGGGTTTGAAAGTGCGGGTCAGTTTTATCGCGGGGTAATCAGTAGAACATCGACCGTGCTTCATCCAGCTCGGCGCGCAAGGTGTCGCTGTAGGGGGCGAGTCGCAGCTTCTTGATCGCAGGTACCGTCAATATCGGCACGCTGGCCAGCGGGTGGTCAGTGTCGCGGTGGCAATACAACACGGCGACCTGCACCAGGTCGATATAGTCCAGGCGCTCGGAGTCGCGCTCAAGGTTCATGTACTGCGCCGGCAGGTTCACCAGCATTTCCGGGAAGTCCCAGCGCCGCAGCAGCTTGTCCCCCAGCAACGGGTGGATGCTTTCAATCACGTGATCGAGGCTGACCGGATCGGACAGCAGTTCATAGTGATCTTCGGCGAAGGTCAGGATCGGCAGCACGCCAATCTGGTGCACCAGCCCACCCAGCGCCGCCTGGTCAGGCTTCAACTGGCTGTGGTTGCGGCACAACGCATAGCTCACGCCGGCCACTTCCAGGCTGCGCCGCCAGACATCGCGCATCTTCTGTTCGACCACTTCGGAACGGGCGTGGAAGATCTGTTCCATCACCAGGCCGATCGCCAGGTTGCTGCTGTAGTTGGTGCCCAGGCGGGTGATGGCGGTGTGCAGGTCGGTGACTTCCTGGGTCGCGCGCAACAGGGGGCTGTTGACCACTTTGATCAGCCGCGCCGACAAGGCGGTGTCGCGGCCGATCACTTTGCTCAGGTGGCTGATGCTGATGTCCGGGTCTTCGGCGGCCTGGCGAATGTTCAGGGCCACTTCCGGCAGCGTTGGCAGAACCAAGTCATCGTTATCGATGGCCACAACCAACGCCTGTTGGACTTTTTCCGCCAGCTTGTTCATTCAAGATCTCTAGGGTGTAGCAAAAAGGTACGACGATCAGCGCTGGATCTCGCGATCCCGGTCCAGTTGGTAGGGCAGGTCGAGCAACTGAAGGCCCGGGCCTTCCAGCGTGCCTACATGCACATCGCCACTCTCTGCTGCTTCGGCTTGCAGCACCGCTAGAAGTTCAATCGCCTGATCGGCACGGGCGGCTATCACCACCTCGCCGATGGCACTATTGTGATTCGGGGAAAACAGTGGGGTGCCGGGCTCAGGCAGCTCGCCGGCATTCAGGCTCAGGCGATACAGGCGACGCTTGAGTTTGCCCAAATACTGCATGCGCGCGACGATTTCCTGGCCGGTGTAGCAGCCTTTCTTGAAGCTGACGCCGCCGACGGCTTGCAGGTTGAGCATCTGCGGGATGAACAGTTCGCGGGTCTGGGGCATGACCTGGCCGATACCGGCACGGATCTGGCCCAGCAGCCATTGGTTCAGTTCACCTTCGTTCAATTGTGCGGCGAGTTGGCTGTGCAGGGTTTGAGCTTGGGCGGCGGGAGCCCAGAGTTCGGCACGGCCCGGCGATACGCGGATGGCGATCAGGTCGTCGCTGCGCACCACGCTGTCGGTCTCGGCGGGTAGTTGGAGGCCGAGGCCGGCCAGTACCTGATCGGCATCCGACACACCGAAACGCGCCCAGGCAGCGCTTTCGTCGGTGAGTTTGGATTTGGAGAACACGGCGTACTTTTTCAGGTCCGCCAGTTGTGGCTCCAGCAGTTCGGTGGCAATGGCCAGCAACACGCCATCGCCTTGCAGCAGGATGCGGAAGCTCGACTGCATGCGCCCTTTCTGGGTGCAGCGCGCGCCCAGGCTGGCCTGGGTGTCACTCAGGTAGTTAAGGTTGCAGGTCAGTTGTCCCTGGAGGAACTTGGCAGCGTCGGCACCGCGGACGGCGAGAACGCCTTCGTGGGACAGGGGGCAGAAAAAAGCAGAGTCAGCCATGGGTCATCGCAGGTTAAAAAGTCATGAGTGCATCATAGAGGGGCGCCCGGCAAATGGATAGTTTCCGTATGGCCGACCAAAGCCGACTGTTCCAGGCAGCTTCGGCCTGTATACTTGCGCTCTATTTGAGGAGCGCTCCATGGTCGAAGATGTAGAACTCAATCGCCTCTACTGGCACAGCCGCCGCGGCATGCTTGAACTGGACGTGTTGCTGGTACCGTTCGTCAGGGAGGTCTATCCGCACCTCAACGACGTCGACCGCGACTGCTACCGCAAGCTGCTGGAATGCGAGGATCAGGACATGTTCGGCTGGTTCATGGAACGCGCCGAATCGGAAGACCCGGAGCTGCAGCGCATGGTTCGAATGATTCTGGATCGTGTCCAGCCCAAGTAATACGTTCGAATGCCGCTGGCACGCCTCCGGGCAGTTGCTGGCGGCTTATCTTTTCGCCCAGGCGTTCGCACTGGGTGCGCTGTGGTTTCTCGATGTGTCCCGGTGGTTCGGAGCCTTTGGCGCCTTGTTGTGCCTGGCCCATGCCGGTTGGGTATTGCCGCGTCATATCCTGCTGACTCACCGTTCGTCGATCCGTGGCCTGCGTCGCGACGAGGATGGCTGGCAGTTGTGGAGCGCCGCGCGTGGCTGGCACAGCGTGCAACTGCGCCCCGACAGCCTGGCGTTGCCGTTGATCGTGGTGCTGCGCTTTCGGGTGCAGGGTGACTGGCGGGTGCGTTCGATCTGCGTGCCACGGGATTCGCAGGCGACCGATGTGCATCGGCGCCTGCGGGTGCGCTTGAAGTTCAGCCGCCGTAGGTGGTTGGCACCAGAATAGTGTCGCGCGCTTCGGGCAGCATTTGCGGGTAGTCGAGGGTGTAATGCAATCCCCGACTTTCCTTGCGCTCCATGGCCGAGCGGATCATCAGTTCCGCCACCTGGGCCAGGTTGCGCAGCTCGATCAGGTCGCGGCTGACTTTATAGTTGCTGTAGAACTCGTCGATCTCATCCAGCAACAGTCGAACCCGGTGCTGCGCCCGCGCCAGGCGCTTGTTGGTGCGCACGATGCCCACGTAGTCCCACATGAAGCGCCGCAGCTCGTCCCAGTTGTGGGCGATGATCACGTCTTCGTCCGAATCGGTCACCTGGCTGGCGTCCCAGCGGGGCAGGGCGGCCGGCACCGGGATGCGCGGCAGCTGTTCAAGGATGTCGGCGGCGGCGGAGCGGGCGTACACGAAACACTCCAGCAACGAATTGCTGGCCATGCGGTTGGCGCCGTGCAGGCCGGTGAAGCTGGTTTCGCCAATGGCGTACAGGCCGGGCACGTCGGTGCGGCCGTTCTGGTCGACCATCACGCCGCCGCAGGTGTAGTGCGCCGCCGGGACGACCGGGATCGGGCCCTTGGTGATGTCGATATTGAACGCCAGGCAGCGCTCGTAGACCGTCGGGAAATGGGTCTTGATGAAGGCTTCGGGCTTGTGGCTGATGTCCAGGTAGACGCAGTCGATGCCCAGGCGCTTCATTTCATGGTCGATGGCCCGGGCGACGATATCCCGCGGGGCCAGTTCTGCTCGTGGGTCGAAGCGCTGCATGAAACGTTCGCCGTTGGGCAGCTTCAGGTGTGCGCCTTCGCCGCGCAGGGCTTCGGTGATCAGGAAGCTCTTGGCCTGCGGGTGATACAGGCAAGTGGGGTGGAACTGGTTGAATTCCAGGTTCGCCACTCGGCAGCCCGAACGCCAGGCCATGGCAATGCCGTCACCGCAGGCGCCGTCGGGGTTGCTGGTATAGAGGTAGACCTTCGCTGCGCCGCCCGAGGCGAGAATGGTGAAGCGCGCGCCGTAGGTGTCGACTTCGCCGCTGGCCCGGTTGAGCACGTAGGCGCCGAGGCAGCGTTCGCCCGGCAGGCCAAGGCGCTTTTCGGTGATCAGGTCGACGGCGACCCGCTGTTCCAGCAGTTCGATGTTGGGGCGTTGCCGGGCCTGGGCGAGCAGGGTCTTGAAGATCGCGGCGCCGGTGGCGTCGGCGGCATGGATGATCCGCCGATGGCTGTGGCCGCCTTCGCGGGTCAGGTGGAACTCGAAGCCGCCGTCGTCGGTGCCGGAATGTTCGTCGCGGGTGAAGGGCACGCCCTGGTCGATCAGCCACTGGATGGCTTCGCGGCTATGCTCGACGGTGAAGCGCACCGCCTCTTCATTGCACAGGCCGCCGCCGGCATTCAGGGTGTCTTCGACGTGGGATTGCACCGTGTCGGTGTCATCGAGCACCGCGGCGACACCGCCCTGGGCCCAGAACGTCGAGCCATTGGCGAGGTCGCCCTTGCTCAGTACGGCTATGCGCAGGTGGCCCGGCAGGGTCAGTGCAAGGCTCAAACCCGCAGCGCCGCTGCCAATCACCAGGACATCGTGTTGAAACTGTTGGCTCATTTGAAGGATTCCGCAAAAAGCGATCCGTAGGGGGCGCAAACAGGACGCCTGGATCGGCGAATCAAAGGGTGACACGGCCCACTAGTATATAGAGGGGGGGAGCGGCACAATAGCCGGGCATTCGTGGCATTGTGAGACTACGGGCAACGAACTGCACGGCTTTCATGAAACGGACAGCGATTGGGATGGGAACTTTTTGCATAGGCCCCGACTCAATAGCAGGATGCCCGAAAGCTGGGAACACGCTGGATTTGCTGAGCCGCGTCTGTGTCAGGCGCGTCAGGAAACTGGCGACAGATTATTCGCGCAGCCGGCATTGCCCGCGCTGCGTTTTTCGTGTGTGCCAAATCAGTGCGCGCCGGAAACTTGCTTGGAGGGGGAGAACTTTTGCGAAAAGTCCGAGTCTATGTTTGCAAGCCTGATCGATTAGTTATGCAAGCCTCCTTCAAGTACAACGAGGAGTGTTCATGCTAACCCAGGAAGAGGATCAGCAGCTGGTCGAGCGCGTTCAACGCGGCGACAAGCGGGCATTTGATCTGCTAGTGCTGAAATACCAGCACAAAATTCTCGGGTTGATCGTGCGGTTTGTGCACGACACCCATGAAGCGCAGGACGTTGCACAGGAAGCCTTTATCAAGGCATACCGTGCACTCGGTAATTTCCGCGGTGACAGTGCGTTTTACACGTGGCTGTATCGCATCGCCATTAACACGGCGAAGAACTATCTGGTTTCTCGCGGTCGCCGCCCGCCGGATAGTGATGTTAGTTCGGAAGATGCTGAATTTTATGATGGTGATCACGGCCTCAAGGATCTCGAGTCGCCGGAGCGTGCATTGCTGCGCGACGAGATCGAAGGAACCGTCCATCGCACTATTCAACAACTGCCAGAAGATTTGCGTACGGCGTTAACTTTACGTGAATTCGATGGTCTGAGTTACGAAGACATTGCGAGCGTCATGCAATGTCCGGTGGGTACCGTACGCTCCCGGATCTTCCGGGCTCGGGAAGCCATCGATAAAGCCCTGCAGCCGTTGTTGCAGGAAAACTGAGACAGCGGCGACAGCCAAGAGAGGAACCGCCATGAGTCGTGATGCCCTGCAGGAATCGCTGTCCGCAGTGATGGATAACGAAGCGGATGAACTGGAACTTCGTCGAGTGCTTAATGCATTTGATGATGCCGAAACCCGTGATACCTGGTCTCGTTACCAAGTCGCTCGGGCGGTGATGCACAAGGATCTTCTAATCCCTCGTCTGGATATTGCTGCGGCCGTTTCTGCTGCACTGGCTGATGAAGCCGTTCCGGCAAAAGCTGCTCGCGGTCCTTGGCGTAGCCTGGGCCGTCTGGCAGTCGCTGCTTCGGTGACCGTCGCTGTATTGGCAGGTGTTCGCCTGTACAACCAGGACGAAATCGCCGGTGCCGAACTGGCCCAGCAGACCCAGCAACCGGTCATGGCCGGCCCGCAGGTCAAGGGTCCAGCCGTACTGGCCGGCTACAAGGAAAGCTCCGATACCACCGGGCCTATGGCCAACGGTGTACTTCAAGGGCAATCCGGCTGGCAGGATCAGCGTCTTCCAGGCTACCTGCGCCAACACGCACAGGAATCGGCCTTGAAAGGCACTGAAAGCGCTCTGCCTTACGCTCGCGCTGCAAGCCTGGAAAACCGCTAGTCCGCCAAGGAGCTTTATGCGCGCCATACCGCTCCTTGCGCTTTTGCTCAGTGGCTGGTTTGCAGTCCCCGCCCATGCCGATGAAGCCCAAGACTGGCTGACGCGTCTTGGGCGGGCGGAGCAGCAGCAAAGCTTTCAGGGCACCTTCATCTACGAGCGTAACGGTAGTTTTTCTACCCATGACATCTGGCATCGTGTCCAGAATGGTCAGGTCCGTGAGCGGCTTTTGCAGCTCGATGGTTCTGCCCAGGAAGTTCTGCGCGTCGATGGCCGTACCCAATGCGTGAGCGGCACGCTGGTTGCCGGGCTTGGGGGCTCCCCCAATACCTCTGCGCGTACCCTTGATCCGCAAAAACTCAAAGCGTTCTACGATCTTGCCGTCATCGGCAAATCGCGCGTGGCCGGTCGGAACGCGGTGATCGTCTCCGTGACCCCCCGCGATCAATACCGTTATGGTTTTGAGCTGCATCTGGATCGTGAAACTGCGCTGCCATTGAAGTCATTGTTGCTTAACGACCAGGGCCAGTTGCTGGAGCGTTTCCAGTTCACCCAGCTCAATACATCGGTGCCTGACGATCGTGATTTGCAGCCCAGTGGCGAATGCACGCCGGTGGCGGTGACCAACGCCAAGGCCCCGGAGGTCGAGATCCCTCAGGATTGGCGCCTCGACTGGTTGCCACCAGGCTTTCAGCTGGTCAACAGCAGTGCCCATAAAGACTCCCACACCAAGGTAACCGTCAGCAGTCTGATGTATGACGATGGTCTGGCGCGTTTTTCGGTATTCCTGGAGCCGCTTAACGGTGCGACCGTAAACGAGACCCGCACCCAGTTGGGCCCGACAGTCGCCGTTTCACGGCGGTTGAATACCCTGGAAGGCGAGGTGATGGTGACCGTCGTCGGCGAGATCCCGATTGGCACCGCCGAGCGAATTGCGCTGTCACTACGCAGTGGCACCGTGCCCGCCAAGCCTTGAGTTGTTAATCCTATGTTCATCCTGATATTTCAATGTTGCGCAGGAGATAGTCGATGCCTGCCTCTGCCGAGAGCATGAAATGTCTGGATCATTTTTTTCACTTGCTAATATCCCCTATGTTTTTTATAGGTCAGGGCTTAACGGCCCTGGCCTTGTTTTGTTCGCGGAACAAAAATGTCGGTCGCAGTTTTTCGGCGTTTATTGAACCCTGTCGCTCAACCCTGCTCGTCGTAACGGGAGCTGTATGTCGATACCACGTTTGAAGTCTTACCTATCCATAGTCGCCACGGTGCTGGTGCTGGGTCAGGCCGTTACCGCGCAAGCGGCCGAGCTGCCTGACTTCACCCAGCTGGTGGAGCAGGCGTCGCCTGCCGTGGTGAACATCAGTACTACGCAGAAGCTGCCGGATCGTAAGGTCTCCAACCAGCAGATGCCCGACCTGGAAGGCCTGCCGCCGATGCTGCGGGAGTTCTTCGAACGCGGCATGCCCCAGCCGCGCACGCCGCGTGGCGGTGGTGGCGGCCAGCGTGAGGCCCAGTCCCTGGGCTCGGGCTTCATCATCTCGCCTGACGGCTACATCCTCACCAACAACCACGTGATTGCCGACGCCGACGAGATCCTGGTGCGCCTGGCGGACCGCAGTGAGCTGAAAGCCAAGCTGGTGGGCACCGACCCACGTTCCGACGTGGCCCTGCTGAAAATCGAAGGCAAGGACCTGCCGGTGCTGAAACTGGGCAAATCCCAGGACCTGAAAGCCGGCCAATGGGTCGTCGCCATCGGTTCGCCGTTTGGTTTTGACCATACTGTGACCCAGGGTATCGTCAGCGCCATCGGTCGCAGCCTGCCGAACGAAAACTACGTGCCGTTCATCCAGACCGACGTGCCGATCAACCCGGGCAACTCCGGCGGTCCGTTGTTCAACCTGGCGGGTGAAGTCGTTGGCATCAACTCGCAGATCTACACCCGCTCCGGTGGTTTCATGGGCGTTTCGTTCGCGATTCCGATCGATGTGGCCATGGACGTATCCAACCAGCTGAAAACCGGTGGCAAAGTCAGCCGCGGCTGGCTGGGCGTGGTGATCCAGGAAGTGAACAAGGACCTGGCTGAATCCTTCGGTCTCGACAAGCCGGCCGGTGCCCTGGTCGCGCAGATCCAGGACGATGGCCCTGCTGCCAAAGGTGGCCTGCAAGTCGGTGACGTGATCCTGAGCATGAACGGCCAGCCGATCGTCATGTCTGCGGACTTGCCACACCTGGTGGGCGCGCTCAAGGCCGGTAGCAAGGCCAAGCTGGAAGTGATTCGTGACGGCAAGCGCCAGAACGTCGAACTGACCGTCGGTGCGATCCCGGAAGAAGGCGCGGCGCTGGATGCGCTGGGCAACAGCAAGCCAGGTGCCGAGCGCAGCAGCAATCGCTTGGGCATTGCTGTAGTCGAGTTGACCGACGAACAGAAAAAGAGCTTCGACCTCAAGAGCGGTGTAGTGATCAAGGAAGTCCAGGACGGTCCTGCCTCCCTGATCGGCCTGCAACCAGGTGATGTCATCACCCACCTGAACAACCAGGCTATCAACTCCACCAAAGAGTTCACCGACATCGCCAAGGCGCTGCCGAAGAACCGTTCGGTGTCGATGCGCGTCCTGCGTCAGGGGCGTGCCAGCTTCATTACCTTCAAACTGGCCGAGTAATCCGCTAGTCCAATAAAAAGCCCCGCTCTCGATGTTCGAGAGCGGGGCTTTTTTGTGGCTGAAAGGTTTAGCCCATCATGTCTTTGACCATGCGTTCCTGGTCGATCAGTTCACGCTGGCGTGCGTCGATACGTGACGAAAGCGGGAAGTTGCTGCCGGCGCGACGCTTGGCGAAATCCAATTGCTGGATGGCCTGCTTGAAATCTCCCACCAGCGCGAAGTACTCGGCCCGGGCCTGATGCAGGCCGATGATATTGCCCGACAAGCCACGGGTTTCCGCAACCTGGTACCAGACGTCCGGATCGTCCGGGCGAGACTTCAACAATCCTTCCAGGGCTTTTTCCGCGTCAGCGTTGCGGTTCTGCTTGAGCAGCAGATCCACACGAACCTGGTTCAGCGGATAGTTGCCTGGATATTGCGTCAACATTCGGTCCGTACGCTGCTGGGCATCCGGCAGGCGATTGTTGGTCATGTCCAGCTCGATCTGCGCCAGGTTGTAGGTGATGTCGTTGGGCGCCTTGGCCAGCAGCGGCTTGAGGTTTTCCCGGGCCAGGTTGAACTGGGCACCCTTGATCTGAGCGATGGCGAGGCCATAACGCGCGATATCGTTCTTCGGATTTTCATCCAGCTGGGCCTGGAAACGTTTGGCGGCCAGCCCCGGGGTGTCTTCGTAATACAGTTGCACCCGAGCACGGATCAGTTGATAGCGCAGGCTGTCCTCAATGCCACCCAGCTTGGCTTGCTCCGCACGGTTGCGGGTGTCGGCGATCCGCGATTCGGTTACCGGGTGAGTCAGCAGGAATTCAGGCGGCTTGGCATCGAAACGGTACTGGCGCATCAAGCGCTCGAACATGGTGGGCATGGACCGTGGGTCGTAGCCGGCTTTCTCCAGGTTGAGAATGCCGATGCGGTCAGCCTCTTGCTCGTTTTGCCGGGAAAAGCGCCGTTGCTCCTGGATCGCGGCGGCCTGGCTGCCGGCGATCGCGGCAATGCCCGCATCGCCTGCGCCAGCGGCGGCAGCGATGATGCCGCCGAGCAGCGCAGCCATCATCGGGATCTGCATGCGCTGCTGTGCTTCCACGCCTCGTGCGAAGTGACGTTGGGACAAGTGAGCCAGTTCGTGGGCCAGTACCGAGGCATATTCGCCTTCGGTCTGGGCGTTGAGGAACAGGCCGCCGTTGACCCCGACGATGCCACCCGGTGCGGCAAAGGCGTTCAACTGCGGGCTGTTGATCAGAATGAATTCCAGGCGCCGGTCATTGACCTGGCTGGTTTCCACCAGCTTATAAACGCTGGATTCGACGTAATCCTTGAGCTGCGGGTCGTTGAGTTGCGAGACCTGGCCACGCAGGTAGGCCAGCCATGCCCGACCCAGATCGTATTCCTGTTTTGGCGAGACAATGGCAGAACTGGCGTCGCCAAGTGACGGCAGGTCGTCGGCGAAGCCTGGAGAGGCAAGCAGGCAAGCCAGCGTCAGCAGGGTAGGGCGCAAAAAAGTCATGCACAAAGCCTTTCGACAAAGAGCTTACTGTAGCCGGACACTGAGCTTCGGACCAGATATTCTAAGCGCCCTCGACGCCCACCCGGAGTTAGACCATGACCGACGCTGTAGCCTTCGATGCCGAACTGGATGCCAGTGGCCTTAACTGCCCGCTGCCCTTGCTCAAGGCCAAGCTGGAGCTCAATCGGCTGGCCAGCGGCGCGGTGCTCAAGGTGATCGCCACGGACGCTGGCTCCCAGCGGGACTTTCGTACGTTTGCCAAGCTGGCCGGCCACACCCTGCTGCATGAAGAAGACGAAGCGGGCGTCTATCGTTACTGGTTGCGCAAGGCCTGAATCGCTTGAATATGCTGTCCTTATCGCCTGAGGTTTATTGATGTTCAAAGTGTTACGTGACTGGATTCAGCGCTACTTCTCCGACGAAGAAGCCGTGGTGCTGGCCGTCCTGCTGTTTCTTGCCTTTACGGCCGTGCTCACTTTGGGCGGCATGCTGGCGCCGGTACTGGCGGGGATGGTGCTGGCGTACCTGATGCAAGGCCTGGTCTCCATCCTGGAGCGTCTGCGCTTGCCGGGTGGGGCAGCGGTGGGTCTGGTGTTTGCCTTGTTCATGGGGCTGTTGCTGGTATTTATCGTGATCGTGGTGCCTTTGCTGTGGCACCAGTTGATCACCTTGTTCAATGAGCTACCGGGCATGCTCGCCAAGTGGCAGTCATTGCTGCTGCTGTTGCCTGAGCGCTATCCGCACCTGGTGTCGGACGAGCAGGTCCTGCAGGCCATTGAGGTGGCTCGCGGCGAAATCGGAAAGTTCGGACAGTGGGCGCTGACCTTTTCCCTTTCGAGCTTGCCGCTGCTGGTCAACATCATGATCTACCTGGTACTGGTGCCGATCCTGGTGTTTTTCTTCCTCAAGGACCGCGAGATGATCGGTCGCTGGGTGCGTGGCTATCTGCCCCGTGAGCGTGCGCTGATTACCCGGGTCGCCGAGGAAATGAACCGGCAGATTGCCAACTACATCCGCGGCAAGGTTATCGAGATTTTTATCTGCGGTGGCGTCACTTACATCGGTTTTGTCGCGCTGGGGCTTAACTACGCTGCCCTGTTGGCGCTGCTGGTGGGTGTTTCAGTGGTGGTGCCATACGTTGGCGCGGTGGTGGTGACGGTGCCGGTGATGTTGATCGCGCTGTTCCAGTGGGGCTGGAGTGATCAGTTCATCTACCTGATGGCAGTGTACGGTATCATCCAGGTGCTGGACGGCAACGTGCTGGTGCCGCTGCTGTTCTCCGAGGCGGTGAACCTGCATCCGGTGGCGATCATCTGTGCGGTGTTGTTGTTTGGCGGGTTGTGGGGCTTCTGGGGGGTGTTCTTTGCGATTCCCCTGGCGACGCTGTTCAAGGCGGTGCTGGATGCCTGGCCTCGGCAGGAGCCGGTGGTGGCGCCGTTACTCTGATATTTGTGGTGCCGGTGCAGGCCTCATCGCGGGCAAGCCCGGCTCCCACATTGACTGAGTTGTCCTGTCGAACAATGATCACAGGTGGGAGCTGGCTTGGCTGCGATAGCTATTTCAAAGCCAGCAGGTGAATCAAGCCTGGTTCAGCGCCTGTGCCGCTTCGAGCACTGCATCCACATGGCCCGGCACTTTCACACCGCGCCATTCCTGGCGCAGTACGCCATTCTTGTCGATCAGGAAGGTGCTGCGATCAACACCCAGGTATTCCTTGCCATACAGCTTCTTCAGCTTGATCACATCAAACAGCTGGCAAACCGCTTCGTCCTTGTCGCTGATCAGCTCAAAGGGGAATTCCTGCTTGGCCTTGAAGTTCTCGTGGGACTTCACGCTGTCCCGGGACACGCCAAACACCTCGGTGTTGGCCGCCTTGAACGCAGCATGCTGGTCACGGAAGCCCTGGCCTTCAGTGGTGCAGCCCGGGGTGCTGTCTTTCGGGTAGAAGTAGATCACCACTTGCTTGCCCTTGAGCCCGGCGAGGCTGAAGGTTTGCCCGCTGGTGGCCTGGGCTTCGAAGTCGGCTACCGGTTGGTCGATCACTACAGACATGAAGACTTCCTTACATAGGGTTCTGTGGGCGCCAAGGCTCGATCAGTGCGTCGAGGTTCAGGGCATCGGCGAAATCCAGGAACTGGTCGCGCAGCCAACTGATCTGCACGCCGGCCGGCAAGGTCACGGTAAAGGTGGCGTTGAGCATGGTGCCGCCGGTCTGCGGAGCCTGATAGGTGTCGCAGGTCAGGTTTTCCAGCTCGACGTTGTGGTCGATAAAGAACTGGCACAGCTCGTTGACGATGTCCGAGCGGTAGGCCGAACTGACATAGGCCACGTAGGGCAGGGCCTGCGGACGGTTCTCCAGGGCGGCGCTGCGCACCACGTTGACCGTGAAGTCATGCTTCTTCGCCAAACCCGGTAAACCGGTTTCAAGGCGGGCCAGGGCATCCCAGGTCCCGGAAATCTGCAGGACCAGCGCACTGCACTCGCCATGGCGGGTCAGGCGGGAGGTCACGACGGCGCAGCGGTTTTCATGGCTGGCGCGGCACAGGACGTTAGTCAGCTCCATGGGGTTGGCGCCGAGGGCACTGATGACAAGGAATTGTTCGCGGACTGTGGGGGTGGACATGCAGCCTTCCTAAAGCGATGAGCGGTCGATACGATGCAAGCGGTATCAATCAAAGGATGAAGGGTAGCGAAAACCATCGCCAAGGGCTAGGAGGTGGCGTTTTCATTACGTAATCAGCTTCATCAAACCCCGCTTTGGCAGAATGATGGCGCTGCCGCGAACTAAGTTGATCCAGAACGCATCCTCAGGCGGTACTTCGCTTGTACAAGCATCTTGGCGCCAGTACCATTACCGCTCTCTTTTTCCGGCAGGAGCGGTTGCATGATTGCGGGCAGTATGGTGGCACTGGTCACACCCATGGATGCACAAGGTAATCTCGACTGGGACAGCCTGGGCAAACTGGTGGACTTCCACCTGCAAGAGGGCACCAACGCCATCGTGGCGGTCGGCACCACAGGTGAATCGGCCACACTGGATGTGGAAGAACACATCGAAGTGATCGAGTTCGTGGTCAAGCGCGTTGCAGGGCGCATTGCTGTCATCGCCGGCACGGGCGCCAATTCGACCCGCGAAGCGATCGAATTGACCAGCAACGCCAAGAAAGCCGGCGCCGATGCCTGCCTGCTGGTGACGCCGTACTACAACAAGCCGACCCAGGAAGGCCTGTACCTGCACTTCCGCGCCGTTGCCGAAGCGGTCGATATCCCGCAGATCCTCTACAACGTACCCGGTCGCACCGCCTGCGACATGAAGGCCGAGACCGTGATCCGCCTGTCCACCGTACCGAACATCATCGGTATCAAGGAAGCCACCGGTGACCTGCAGCGCGCCAAGGACATCCTGGCCGGCGTCAGCAGCGACTTCCTGGTGTATTCCGGTGACGACGCCACGGCGGTCGAGCTGATCCTGCTGGGCGGCAAAGGCAACATCTCGGTGACTGCCAACGTTGCACCGCGCGCCATGAGCGAGCTGTGTGCCGCGGCCATCGCCGGTGATGCGGTCAAGGCCCGGGCGATCCACGAACAATTGGCACCGCTCAACAAAACCCTGTTTATCGAATCCAACCCTATCCCCGTGAAATGGGCGCTGCATGAGATGGGCCTGATGCCGGACGGTATCCGTCTGCCGCTCACCTGGCTCAGCGAAGCCTGTCACGAACCGCTGCGACAGGCCCTGCGCCAGTCCGGCGTCCTGGTTTAATTGAGGAAGCACTACGCATGAAGCGATTGGCCGGACTTTCCGCACTTGCCTTGATTATCTCCAGCACCAGTGGCTGCGGTTGGATCTGGGGCCCGGAAGGCTACTTCCGCGACCGCGGTAGCGATTACCTGGAAGCCCAACAAACCGCCCCGATGAAATTGCCGCCGGACGTCAATGTCGCCAAGCGCCTTGACCCGTTGCTGCCGATTCCGCGCAACGTGGCCGACGACACCGTCAAGGGTGAATACGAAGTGCCGCGTCCACAGCCGTTGTCGGCCGTGGCCGATGCCAGTGACTACAGCCTGCAGAAGAGCGGCGACACCCGTTGGGTCATGGCCCAGCGCCCACCTGCCGAAGTCTGGCCGGTGGCGGTCCAGTTCTTCCAGGACAACGGTTTCCGCATTGACGAACAACGCCCGCAGACCGGTGAATTCACCACCGCGTGGCAGCACACCAGCGAACTGTCGGCATCCATGGCCAAGCGCCTGCAGGCCGGTGGTGTAGCCAATGACAGCGAAGCCCGCATCCGCGTGCGTATCGAGCCAGGCGTGCAACGCAACACCAGTGAAGTCTACGTAGTCAGCGCCGAGCGTCCTGCCGGCAGCACCGCCAACGTCGACTTCACCCCACGTTCGGTCAACACCGGCGTGGACGCTGCCCTGGTCGACGAAATGCTCGCCAGCATGAGCCGTATTTCCGAGAAGGGCGGTTCCGTCTCCCTGCTCGCCGCCGGTAGCTTTGACACACCTAGCCGCGTCAGCCTCAGCGAAGACGGCAGCGGCAACGTGGTGCTCAACCTGGGTGAAGACCTGGACCGCGCCTGGTCGAGTGTCGGCCGCGCGCTGGAGCACGGCGAATGGCGCGTTGAAGACATCAACCGCAGCCTGGGCCTGTACTACATCAACCTGGCCGAAAAAGCCGAGAAGAAAGACGACGAGCCAGGTTTCTTCAGCAAGTTGTTCGGCAGCAAGCCGACCAAGGAAGAGATCGAGACCCGCGCCGAGCGTTACCAGGTTCGTTTGAGCAAGGTAGGCGAAAGCGTGCAAGTCACCGTCGAGAAAAACATCAACACCGTGGCGCCGGCAGAAGTGGCACGCAAAGTGTTGGGCGTGATTCAGGACAACCTGGGCTGATCCGATGCGTTTTGCCGTTCTCGGCAGCGGTAGCCAAGGGAACGGCACGCTTGTAGCCCATGACGACACGTACGTCCTGGTTGATTGTGGTTTCTCCCTGCGGGAAACCGAGCGGCGCCTGCTGCGCCTGGGGGTTCACCCCGCGCAGCTGAGCGCGATTCTGGTGACCCACGAACATGCCGACCACGTGCATGGCGTGGGTTTGCTGTCTCGGCGCTACAATCTTCCGGTGTACCTGAGTCGCGGCACCTTGCGCGGGATGCGCAAACCGATTGAACCCGCAGGTTTGCTGGCCGGTGGCGAACAATTGCAGATCGGTGCCTTGAGCATCGATGTGATTGAAGTGGCCCACGATGCCCAGGAACCGACGCAATACGTATTCAGTGACGGTGAACGGCGTTTTGGCCTGCTCACTGACCTGGGTTCGTACTGCGCCAAGGTGCTGGACGGTTACCGGGACCTCGACGCATTGATGATCGAGTCCAACCACTGCCGTGACCTGCTTGCGCGTGGCCACTACCCGGCCTTTCTCAAGCAGCGGGTCGGCGGGCAGTTTGGACATTTGAACAACCACCAGGCGGCGTACCTGGTGTATGAGTTGGGCTGGCAAGACCTGCAACACCTGGTCCTGGCCCACCTGAGCAGCAAGAACAACCTGCCGCAGCTGGCCCGGCAATGTTTTGTCGACACCCTTGGGTGCGACCCGGACTGGCTGCAACTGGCCGATCAAGATTCAGGGCTCGACTGGCGACACATCGCCTAGCCCACCTACTTAGCAAGCGGAGCCCATCATGGAAAAACGTGAAGAACTCTACCGCGGCAAAGCCAAATCGGTTTACAAGACCGACGACGCCAACCGCTTGATCCTGCTGTTTCGTAACGACACCTCGGCGTTCGACGGCAAGCGCATCGAACAGCTCGACCGCAAAGGCATGGTGAACAACAAGTTCAACGCCTTCATCATGCAGAAACTCGAAGCGGCCGGCATTCCGACCCAATTCGACAAACTGCTGGGCGACAACGAATGCCTGGTGAAAAAACTCGACATGATCCCGGTCGAGTGCGTCGTGCGTAACTATGCGGCCGGCAGCCTGGTGAAGCGTTTGGGCGTGGAGGAGGGCCTCAAGCTCAACCCCTACACCTTCGAACTGTTCCTGAAAGACGACGCCAAGGGTGACCCGTTCATCAACGAATCCCACGTGGTGGCATTTGGTTGGGGCACGGCTGAACAACTGGCGCGCATGAAAGAACTGTCGCTGAAGGTCAACGACGTCCTGAGCAAACTGTTCGACGACGCCGGCCTGCTGCTGGTGGACTTCAAACTGGAATTCGGTGTGTTCCACGACGGCTCCATCGTCCTGGGCGACGAATTCAGCCCGGACGGCTGCCGCCTGTGGGACAAAGACACCCGCAAGAAGATGGACAAAGACCGCTTCCGCCAGGGCCTCGGTGATGTCATCGAAGCCTACGAAGAAGTCGCCAACCGTCTAGGCGTACCGCTGTAATCGACGCAAGCATCTGATAGCACGGAAAAAAATCGCTTTGGCGCTTTGCTTCCAGGAAACAGGCTGTTATGATGCGCGCCGTTGGAGAGATGCCAGAGTGGCCGAATGGGACGGATTCGAAATCCGTTGTACCTTCACCGGTACCTAGGGTTCGAATCCCTATCTCTCCGCCATTATTGAAAAATGAAAAACCCCCGATAACTTCAATGTTGTCGGGGGTTTTTTGCTTTCAGTCAGAAACTGCATAATGAATTCTGCTACGGTCTTCGTTAATTGGCGCTTCGGACATCGGTCATGAATTTTAAAAAAGTACTGGCGCATTTGCAGGCTGAAGTTCCCGAGCTATTGGCTGTGTATGTGTTCGGTAGCCAAGTGACGGGTGAGGCAGGTAGTGAGAGTGATCTGGATGTTGCGGTCCTTTCTGCGGGAGTGGTCGAGCCTTTATTGCTATGGCAGCTTTCCGGGGAGTTGGCCGATATCGTTGGAGTTCCCGTCGACTTGCTTGATTTGCGCGCAGCCTCAACGGTAATGCAATACCAAGTATTGACCACTGGGCGTCGGCTCTGGTCCGGGAACGTCCAGGCGGGTCTATTCGAGAGCTACGTCCTGAGCGAAAAAACCGCGCTGGACACGGCAAGGGCTGAGTTGTTGGCGGATATCCAGAAGGAAGGGAAAGTTTATGGTCGATGATGTTCTCATCAATAAAGCAGCCAGCATTGAGCGGTGCGTTGCTCGCGCCCGTCAGGAATACGATAAAGATCCCACCAGCTTCGCCACAGATTTCACGCGCCAGGATGCGGCGATTTTGAATATTCAGCGGGCCTGTGAGGCAGCGCTGGACATGGGCCAGCACTTGATTCGTCGTGAGCGCCTGGGTGTTCCACAAGGAGCTCGTGACGTGTTTGAGTTGTTATGTCAGGGCGGTTGGGTCAATCCTGCGTTGCTGACCAACCTGAAGAACATGGTCGGGTTCCGTAACATTGCTGTTCACGAGTACCAGACGCTTCAATTGCCGATTACTGTAGCGATCATTACAAAACACCTGGATGAGTTTCTAGCATTTAGTTCGCATATTTTGACCAAGGATGCGGGGTTGGAAAATAAACAAGTCTAATCTGTAAATTTTCCATCCCTCTGAATAAGTTTTCCTGCTGCGGTGTTCACCACACAGACCACTCAGGAAACGCCCATGAACAATCCCGCCGACCGCTACGACCGCCTGACCCGCACCTTCCACTGGCTGACCGCCGCCCTGGTGATCTTCATGTTCGCCAGCGCCCACGTCTGGGAAAACCTGGAAAAAGGCACGCCACTGCGCAAGGGCCTGCAATCGGTCCATATCTCCCTGGGCATCGCCATGGCGGTGCTGATCGCTGCACGTATCCTCTGGCGTGTGTTCGGCGGCAATCACCCAAAGGCCGACAATCACCCTGCGCTTAACGTGGCCGCCAAAATCGCCCACGGCTGTCTATACCTGTTGTTACTGACGCAGGTGACCCTGGGCTTCCTGTTCCGCTGGGCCCAGGGCGAGCCCTTCAACTTTTTCGGACTGTTCCCGGTGCCAGCGCCTTTTGTGATTGATCACGAATTGCGTGGCACCCTGGGCGGCCTGCACAACAATGTCGCCTGGGCGATCATCGTACTCGCCGGGCTGCATGCCTGCGCCGCGCTGTGGCATCACTACATCCAGCGCGACAGCACGTTGCGCCGCATGCTGCCTGGCCCTCGGGGTGATCTTCAACACTGAGTTTGCTGCTGTACTTTCCCTATCGTTACGTAGCATGAACGCCATGAAGAATCGTCCCGAACACGCCGTTGGTTACCGTACCGCTTTGTTCTTCGGTGCCTGTATGGCCGCCGCACTAATGGCCGGCCAGGCCCATGCTTCCGGTGACGAGTCGGCGCCGCCCAAGCCCAACTGCCCCAAAGGCCAGGTCTGGGACACCAAGACCGGCAAGTGCGTGTTGCAAACCAGCAAAGCCACGTCGGACGCTGACCGCACTGACTACGCCTATCGCCTGGCCAAGGACGGGCGTTATGAAGAAGCCTTGTCACTGCTCGACACCCTGCAAAACCCGAACACCGCCAAGGCCCTGAACTACCGCGGCTACGCCACGCGCAAACTGGGGCGCACCGATGAAGGCATCAGCTGCTACCTGCAATCCGTGGCCCTGGACCCCAACTACGCACAAGTCCGTGAGTACCTGGGTGAGGCCTACGTCATCAAGGGCCGCGTGGACCTGGCCCAGGAGCAACTGGTGAAAATCAAAGCCTTGTGCGGCACCACCTGCGAAGAATACGAAGACCTGGCCGAAGCCATCGCCGCCGCGCCTCAGGCTTGAACCCGTGAGCGAACAGTCGGGAGATTGCCATAAGCAAAGACGCTGAGTTGCGTCGTGAGTTGAGCCAGTTGTTGCCACGTTTATGGCGATACGGGTTGGTGCTGTCGCGACAAAAGCATGTGGCGGATGACCTGGTGCAAGCCACTTGTGTGCGGGCACTGGAGCGTGCAGGCCAGTTCATGGCCGGCACGCGACTGGACCGTTGGTTGCTGACGATCATGCATTCGATCTGGCTCAACGAATTGCGCTCGCAACGGGTGCGGCAAGGCCAGGGGTTCGTCGATGCTGAGCAGGAGTTGTCGTTCGACGGCGAAACACTGGCTCAGGATCACGTGCTGGCTGCGCAGGTGATCAAGCGCGTCAATGCGTTGCCTGAAGCCCAGCGGGAGACGGTGTTTCTGGCCTACGTCGAAGGGCTTGCATACAAGGAAATTGCCGAGGTCCTGCATATCCCGGTGGGAACGGTGATGAGTCGGCTGGCCGCTGCGCGCTTGAAACTGGCTGAAACGGCGCAGTCAAACGGCCTGTTGGATAAATCGAGTGGAGAACGACGATGACTCAACATACACCACCGTCGGATGAACTGCTGGTGGCTTATCTGGACGGCGAGTTAGACCCTCAGCAGCGTCAGGTTATCGATAACCTGCTGGGGATTGATCCTACCGTGACTGCCCGTGTAGAGCAGCTCAAGCGCGGGCACCTGTCGTTCAAATCAGCTTTCGATTCGGTACTCGATCAAGCCCCCACCGAACGTTTGCAAGCGATGCTCGATGCCTTGCCGCCAGCACAAACACCCACCCTGAGCCGGCGCAGGTTTCTCGTGGTTGCGGCGAGCTTTGCGGTGGCCGGCGTGGTCGCTGATCGACTGTTCATGACCTGGCCCCGACCAGAGCCCGGTTCGGGCTGGCGTGCCTCGGTCGCCGAATACATGGCGCTGTATACGCCCCAGACCTTGGAAAACCTCAGCGCTGATCCCGACTCGTTTATTGCCCAACTGAGTTCGGTAGGGCGCCAGCTCGGTCTGCCGCTGAGCCCAGAGGCGATAAGCCTGCCGGGCGCCGAGTTCAGGCGCGCACAAATCCTCGATTACGATGGCGTATTAATCGGCCAATTAACGTATCTCGACCCACGTCACGGCCCGCTGGCGCTCTGTATTACGTCTGCGAAAAAAGGCCTGATGCCCATGGCCACCGAACAGCGTCGTGGACTGAACGTGGTGTTTTGGTCCAATCCAACCCATGCCTTCATGTTGATTGGCAGAAACCCGTTTGAAGATTTGCAGATCATGGCGCGTAGTGCCGAGAAGGCTCTGGCCGTGTAGTCATTGGCATGGAATAAACCCTTCGACTGTTCACCAATGCCATTCATTCGGCAGCCAATCGCGCCGACAGGCTTTCAATAAACACCGCCTCCGCCCGGCTCATTTTCTGCTCACGATTCCACAGCAGGTGGATATCCACGTCGGTAATCCCTTCGTCCGGCGGCAAGCGCCAGAGCAATCCATGCTTCACATCTTCGGCCACCACATGAATCGGCAGGCAGCCCAGGCCAAACCCGGCAATCACCAACCGCCGCACTTCCTCCAGGCTGGAGGAGGACGCCACGATGCGTCCGCTGAAGCCCTGCTGGTCACGAAAGATCGTCAACGGCGAGAGCATCCCGCCGATCTGGTCGCTGGTAAAACTCACGAAGTTCTCCGACTGCAAATCGCCTTCCGCCAGACCGGTACGCCCGAACAGCGGATGATGTCGGCCGCAAAAAAATGCATAACGCTGACGCAGAAACAGATGCTGCTCCAACCGTGGCTGCGGCCGTCGATTAAGGCTTAGGCCCAACGTCGCGGTTTTCTCCAGCAGGGCAGCAACGATGTCAGAGCTACGCATCACCTCAACGTCCAGGTCGACCCTGGGATGCTGGCGATGGAAGTCCGCCAGGAACTCATCAAAAGTGTCCGAGTTGATCCGGCTGATCATCAGCAACCGCACCTTGCCGATCACCTCGTCACCGGGCTTTTGCAGGGCGTTGCTCATCTGCGAGACCTGGCCATACATCTCGCCGGCGATCGCGAAGATTTGCTCGCCAGCTTCGGTCAGCACGAAACGTGGCCCGCGACGAGCGATCAGTTGGCAGTCGAGTTGCTCTTCCAGACGCTTGAGCGCCTGGCTGATGGCCGGCTGGGTCAGGTGCAAGCGCGCGGCGGCGCGGCTGATGCTCAGTTCCTGGCCGATCACCCGGAAGGTACGCAGCAGGTTCCAGTCCAGACGGTCGTTGAGCAGCGGGTGAACATCGCGGCGGTTTTCAGACATGGCGATAGCTCGATAATAAGCAGGATTTATAATCGGAATGATAAATAGAAAATTGACTAATCATAGCGTCGAGACGAAAAATCACCCTCAACCAGCGCCATCAGAGCGCGAGCGCCAGACCTTTCTCCTGCCAAAAAAATAACCAAAGGAGCCAGCCCCATGAAGCCTTCAGCTTCGCCGCAGCCTCGCCGTGCCGCGGCCGCCGCTTTCATCGGCACCATGATCGAGTGGTACGACTTTTACATATACGCCACCGCCGCGGCGCTGGTGTTCGGTCAGCTGTTTTTCCCTTCCGACGACAAACTGTTCAGCACCATGGCCGCGTTCGGCACCTTTGCCGTGGGCTTCTTTGCCCGGCCGTTGGGCGGCATCGTGTTTGGGCATATTGGTGACCGTATCGGTCGCAAGAAATCCCTGGTGATCACGCTGGTGATGATGGGCGTGGTCACCGTATGTATCGGCCTGTTGCCGACCTACGCGCAGATCGGCGTCGCGGCGCCGGTGTTGCTGGTGCTGCTGCGCATCGTGCAGGGCATCGCCGTTGGCGGCGAGTGGGGCGGGGCGGTGCTGATGGCCGGCGAACATGCACCCAAAGGCCGTCGCAATTTCTTTGCCTCCTTTGCACAGTTGGGCAGCCCGGCGGGTTTGATCCTGTCGTTGCTGGCCTTCAGTGCGGTAACCCGTTTGCCGGAGGCCGACCTGCTCAGTTGGGGCTGGCGCGTGCCGTTCCTGGCCAGTGCCTTGTTGTTGATCGTCGGTCTGGCAATCCGCCTGGGCGTCAACGAATCGCCTGAGTTCCTGGAAGACAAAGCCAAGGCAGAAAAGGCCCGGGCCATCACCGAGGATCAGGCCCCGGTCATCGAAGTGCTGAAAACGGCCTGGCGCCCGCTGCTGCTGTGCATCGGTGCCAACACCCTGGGGATTGCCGGGGTGTATTTCACCAACACCTTCATGATTGCCTACACCACCCAGCAACTTAACCTGCCGCGCTCGTTGATTCTGGAATGCCTGTTTGTCGTGGCCATCATCCAGTTCTGTGCCCAGCCGCTGGCGGCCTGGGTGGCGGAGAAGGTCGGTGCCACTCGTTTTCTGTGTGCGATGAGCGTGCTTGCGATGGCCTCGCCTTATCCGATGTTCGTGCTTGTCAGCAGCGGCCAGGCGCCATTGATCATCCTCGGCATCGCCCTGGCCGTGGTGTGCATGGCCTCGTTTTATGCGGTGATTGCCGGCTTCGTCAGCGGCTTGTTCGAAACCCGCGTGCGCTACACCGCCATCTCCCTGGCCTACCAAGTGTGCGGCGCGCTGGCCGGTGGCCTCACGCCGTTGATCGGCACCTGGCTGGCCCATGAATACCAGGGCCAGTGGTGGCCGATGGCAGTGTTCTACAGCGCGATCGCGGCGGTTTCGCTGCTGTGCGTACTCGCGTTGTCCCGTCGTCACGCCACCGCCCACCGTCTTGAAATGGCTTGAAGCGTTTGATTGGAGAATGTGTATGTTGAAGATTAATGGCGAGCGTCTGTGGGCCAGCCTGATGGCCATGGCCGAGATCGGCGCCACGGCTCGCGGAGGCAGCTGCCGCCTGGCGTTGAGCGCCGAAGACCAGGCCGGCCGCGCACTGTTCAGCCGCTGGTGTGAAGAGGCCGGGCTGACCCTGAGCGTCGACGCCATCGGCAACCTGTTCGCCCGCCGCGCCGGCACGGACAATGAAGCGGCCCCGGTAATGATGGGCAGCCACCTCGACACCCAGCCGGAAGGCGGGCGCTTTGATGGCGTCTATGGTGTGCTGGCCGGACTGGAAGTGATCCGCAGCCTCGACGACCACGGCATCAAGACCCGCAAACCACTGGAAATCGCGGTATGGACCAACGAGGAGGGCGCCCGGTTTACCCCGGCCATGCTCGGCTCGGCGGTGTTCACTGGCACCTTGGCGTTGGATAACGCGCTGGCCACCCGGGATGTCGCCGGTGTCAGCGTGGCGGATGCGTTGCGCAGCACCGGCTACAACGGCCAGCGCCCATTGGGCGGCGCGGTGGATGCGTATTTTGAAGCGCACATCGAGCAAGGTCCTATTCTGGAAGACAACGCCAAGAGCATTGGCGTGGTTACCGGTGGGCAGGCGATTCGCTGGCTCGATGTGCGCGTGGAAGGCATGGCCGCCCATGCCGGGACTACGCCGATGCTGCTGCGCAAGGACGCCTTGTACGGCGCCGCGCAGATGATCCAGTCGCTGGAAAACCTGGCGGCTGATTTTGCGCCTGAGGGCCTCACGACCGTGGGTGAATTGAGCATCGCCAAGTCGTCGCGCAACACCATTCCCGGCCTGCTGAATTTTACCGTCGACCTGCGCCATCACCGCGACGCCGACATAGAAGCCATGGAGCAACAGGTGCGTGCCCGCTTGCAGGACATCGCCGCCCAACGTGGTCTGAGCGTCACCGTCAGCCCGCACTGGATCAGCCCGGCGACACCGTTTGATGCCGAGTGTGTCGTCTGTGTGCAGTCCGCCGTGGATGCGTTGGGTTATGCCCAGCAATCGATTGTCAGCGGTGCTGGCCATGACGCCATCCACCTGGCGCGGTTCTGCCCCACGGCGATGGTGTTCATTCCGTGCGTGGGAGGCTTGAGTCATAACGAAGCCGAAGATGTGCTGCCCGAGGACGTTCGCCAGGGTACCGATGTATTGCTCAATGCCGTGTTGAAACGTGCCGGCCAGGCTAATTAACGAAACATTTCTGCAAGGTTGAACACGATCAAAATGTAGGAGCTGGCTTGCCTGCGATAGCGTTGGTTCAGGCAACAAATTTGTATCTGAGCCACCGCAATCGCAGGCAAGCCAGCTCCTACAGGTCCGGTATTCAACCGCAGACGTGTGCCCATCAGGAGAAATCCCATGCGTACTTATTTCCACCCCGAACAACTCCTGCACCATCCTCGCAGCTACTACTCCCGTGGCCAGATGCGTACCCCGCAGGAAGTCCCGGAGCGCGCCCGCAATCTGCTGCTGGCCGCACAAAACCTGGGCTTCGACATCCAGCAACCCCACGACCACGGCCTTGATCCACTGCTGGCCGTGCACGGTGCGGCCTACCTGGCCTTCCTCCAGGAAGCCCACCAGCGCTGGAAAGAAATCCCCGAAGACTGGGGCGACGAAGTCATGTCCAACATCTTCGTGCGCGAGCCCAACGCCCTGCGCGGCATCCTTGCCCAGGCGGCGCGCTACCTCGCCGACGGCAGTTGCCCGATTGGCGAACTCACCTGGCGCTCGGCCTATTGGTCCGCCCAAAGCGCCGTCGCTGCCGCCCGGGACATCCTCGACGGCGCACCCGCGGCCTACGCGCTGTGCCGCCCGCCAGGCCACCACGCGCGTTTTGATGCAGCCGGTGGGTTCTGCTATATCAACAACGCGGCGGTTGCGGCGCAGGCGTTGCGCGCGGGCTTCGAGCGCGTCGCCGTACTCGACACCGACATGCACCACGGGCAAGGCATCCAGGAGATTTTCTACGAGCGTGATGACGTGCTGTACGTGTCGATTCACGGCGACCCGACCAACTTCTATCCGGGTGTTGCAGGCTTTGCCGAAGAGCGCGGCGCTGCTGCGGGTGAAGGCTTCAACCTCAACCTGCCGATGGCGCATGGCGCGAGTGAGGCGGTGTTTTTCCAAAAGCTGGAACTGGCATTGAAGGCAGTGAAGGACTTCTCGGCGGACGTGCTGGTGTTGTCGCTGGGGTTCGATATCTACGAGCTGGACCCACAGAGCAAAGTGGCAGTGACGCGGGAAGGATTTGCGCGGCTGGGGGAGTGCATTCGTGGATTGGGGTTGCCGTGTGTGATCGTGCAGGAGGGCGGGTATCACCTGGAAACGCTGGACAGTAATGCTCAGGCGTTTTTTGCAAGTGCGCAGGCGTGGTCGATGTAACCCGCTGAATAAAGCGCCCCGGACTGCCTTGGAAATACATTCAAGGCGCGTCTGCCCCGTGGGCCTTTCACGTCGATAATTTATATCTCTTAACTTCTGGTCGACACCCCTAAAGTCCCGCCCTGACTGGCCGAAACTCTGTCATACGATGTCGTATGCCCATAATGAGAACAATCGCCATGTCGCTCCGCAGCCTGTCCATCGCCCGCCGTGCGGGTCTCGGTTTTGCCTTGATTGCCTTGCTCGTGGCGCTGCTGGGGTTCTTTGCACTCTCGAACATGGCGAGCATCCGCGAAAGCGCCGTGCAGGTAGAAAGTGGCCTGGTGCCGAAAATGCGCCTGGTCTCGGATATCCGCGAAATCATGCTGCGCATCCGCACTATTTCCCTGCGCATGGCCCTTGATCCCAATCCGGCGAGCCTCTCGCAATACCGTAGCCAGATGGACACCCGCAGCCAGGATCTGGCAAAGAAACTGGCCGACCTGAGTGCGGTGCTTGATACACCTGAGGTACGCAATCTCTACGACCAGTTTCAGGTCTCCCTGCGGCAATACCAGCAAGGCCTCACCCAGTCATTCATCCTCGCCGACAAGCAGCAGACCGCCGAGCTGAACAAGTTGCTGCTGGTGGACATGAAGACCGTGGTCGACGGTTCCGGCAATCAGCTCAATGCCCTGGCCGACTATTACAACGCCCAGATAAACCTGCAGGGCCAGACGGCGCAGGCGCAGTACAGCCGCTCACGCACGATGGTCTTCGGCTTCGTGCTGCTGGCGGCGTTGAGCACGGTGGCCTTGGCGTGGTTGCTGACGCGTAGCATTGTGGGGCCCCTGAGCCACGCGGTGTGTGCCGCGGAAAACGTCGCTCGGGGCGACCTGACCCAGACCGTTGAAGTCACCGGCGACGACGAAGTGACGCGCCTGCTTGTGGCACTGCAGAGTATGCAAGGTAACCTGCGCGGTACCTTGCAGTTGATTCGCCAGTCGGCCGGGCAGATGGCGGCCTCGGCCACCGACCTCAACGGTATCACCGACCAGAGCAGCCGCAGCCTGCAAAAGCAGACCGCTGAAATTGAGCAAGCCGCCACCGCCGTCAATGAGATGACTTCGGCCGCCGATGAGGTGGCGCGTAATGCCGTTTCCACCTCCGAATCCACCCGGCTCTCCAATGAAACGGCCCGCGACGGCCAGCAGCGCGTCGGTGAAACGGTCAGCGCGATTCAGGCGCTGAGCACCAACATCGGCGAAACCTCGAGCCTGGTGCAAAACCTCGCCGATCAATCGCGGGACATCGGCAAGGTGCTGGACGTGATTCGCTCTATTGCCGAGCAGACCAATTTGCTGGCGCTGAACGCAGCCATCGAGGCGGCGCGTGCCGGTGAGTCCGGGCGTGGTTTTGCCGTGGTGGCGGATGAAGTGCGTGCACTGGCCCATCGCACCCAGCAATCGACCCTGGAAATCGACCAGATGGTGACCGCGATGCGCAGCGGCTCCAGCGAGGCACTGACCTCAATGCAATCGAGCACCCAGCGGGCCAGTGAAACCTTGATCCTGGCCGAAGGCGCCGGTGGCGCACTGAGCCAGATCACCGACTCCATCGATCAGATTCACCAGCGCAACCTGGTCATCGCCAGCGCCGCCGAGGAGCAGGCGCAAGTGGCCAAGGAAGTGGATCGCAACATCGTCAATATTCGTGACCTGTCCGCGCAGTCGTCCTCGGGGGCGGGGCAGATCAACGGGTCGAGCCATGAGCTGGCGCGGTTGGCGGTGTCGCTTAATGAGGCGGTGGCGCGGTTTCAGCTGTAACGGGGTCTACTCGTGCCACGGATGGCACCAGTTCCAGGATACGGTCACGGCCACCTTCGGCCACCAGATACGTTCCCTTCGTCGTACGCACAATCGACTGTGGCGCTTTCAGGAAAGACAGGATCGTCTGCTGGCGCCCGTGCTTGTCGATCAGCAACAAACGCGCACGGTGGGTTGAATCCTCGTTGATCCATAACCCGCGTTCATCGCACATCAGGAAGGTGGGTTTGTTCAAATGGCTCAGTACCACCGGGTCGCTACCGTCGATGGTCAGCTCTCGCACCACGCCCTTCTTCTTTTCGGTGTAGAGCATGCGCCCATCCGTGCAGCGAACAATCGACTCGCCTTCGCTGAGTTGGTCACGCACGACGCTCAAGGTCCTGTCGCTCCAGTGATAGCGCAGAATCCGCGCCCCGACCTTGCGGTCTTCGATGGCATACAGGTACTCGCCGTCGTCCCATAGCCCTTGCACGCTTTCTCCCCTGAACAGCTCGGTGACGACGCCGTCCTTGAGGAGGCTGACCGGCGCGCCGTCCACTTCCTGGCTGAACACCCAACCGCCCTGAGTGGCGACCATGCCATCGGGCTTGGATAGTTTTCCTACAACCAGCTCGCGTTTTCCGTCGGGCAAGATGCGTACGATACTGCCAAGCCCATCGCTCAATTCCTGGCTCACCATCAGTGAACCGTCGGGCATCGGCATCAGTGATGCGGCCTTTGCTACGTCTCGGTGGACGACATGAACACTCCAGTCTTCGGCTGCACTGACCGGGTAGAAGCTTTGCCAGGCGAAGAAGCCCAAAGCCGCAAGGCAGAGCAAACCCAGGAGCCACAACCCCGCTCGAAGCGCTCGATAGAGAGGCGCAGGGCTGGAAGTCCTTTTTATTGTTTCATCCATTGATTGCGTTACCGGTAGCTATTCGTGAATAGAACGATTGGAGCCGAAGTTAACCGTTGTCCTCGTCCTGCAAGAGGGCTGCGTAATCTTGCCCTCCGTAGAACACCCCTAGAATCGATACCGTTTCAGTGTCGGCATCTACTGTAAAAGCGATGATGGTGGTGTGCCGATAGTGAGTGGTACGTAGAGTGGGTAACAAGTCTTCACGGCTGATGCCGCGCAGAGGAAACAGATACAGGTTTTCGCAGTAACTGATGATGGCATCTACATAGCGCGCAGCGATGACGGGTGAGCCGGCCTGGGTGATGTAGTCTTCAAGTTCTTCGAGTTGCGTTACTGCCTTGGGTGAAAAAGCTACCGTGTAGGTCACGACTTACGGTTGCCTTTCTGTTGGCGTTTGGCTGCCATGTGTTCGCGGACCTGGGCGGCAGACAGCGCGCTGTCTGGATCGGCCTTGAGGGCGACGGCTGCTGGAATCACTTGATCCTGAAGCCAGTTTTCCATTGCTCGGTCACGTGCCAGCAAGATTCGCAGCCCGTCGCGTATGACTTCACTTTCACTGGCATATTCGCCAGTGCTCACTTTGGCTTTGACGAGTGCGGCCATCTCAATCGGCAAGGTGATGCTCATTTGCTGGGTTGAGCGCATGGTAGCGTCCGCTTTTGCTGGGTAGGATTTAATCCTACTCAACGCTGGGCGTGTTGCAAGCGGTAACTGACCAGTGTGAGTCGCTGGAGTCTCCTGAACTGACCAGCGTGCTGTCTGTTTCGTGCAGATACTGATGGGGTAATCCATCGTCAAAAACTTTTCCATAGTGGGCCTAAAAGTGAGAGCTGGATTTGAGGCTGTCAGTATTGACGCTTTTCAGAAGTCTCGTTTCCAACCCACGCAAATTCCCTGCTGATATGTATGACCGCATATTTTCCGTAGGGTTATTGGCTGATCCCGAGTCTGTGGCCCGCGCCAATAGCATCCCGCCAGCCCCCATACGATAATGCCCGCCACATCTGTTCAACCAATGGCTGCCCCCGTGATCATCAACTTCGACCTGAACGACCTCCAAGCCTTCCGTGCCGTCGTAGACAAGGGCAGTTTCCGTGCGGCGGCCGAAGCCATCCGTATCTCCCAGCCGGCCCTCAGCCGGCGCATCGAAAAGCTCGAGTCTGCCCTCGACGTCAAACTCTTCGAACGCACCACGCGCCGGGTCAGCCTGACCATGGTCGGCCGCGCGTTCCTGCCGCAAGTCGAGCGCATGCTCGATGACCTGGACATCGCCCTGATGGGCATCAGCAACGTCGCCTCGACCCGCATGGGCAATGTCACCATCGCCTGTGTGCCGTCCACCGCGTACTACTTCATGCCCCACGTGATCTCCGAATTCCACAAGCTCTATCCGAAGATTCGTCTGCGGGTATTGGACGCGAGTGCGGGCGAGGTGTGTGCGGCGGTGGAAAGTGGCGAGGCGGATTTCGGCGTGAGTTTCAGCGGCAGCCTGGCAGACGGGGTGGAGTTCGAGCTGCTGTTGCAGGAGCGTTATGTACTGGCCTGTCGCCGGGAGCATCCGCTGGCGGACCGCGCCAGTGTGACGTGGGCCGAGGCGTACGAGCACGACTACATCACCGTGGACAAGACCTCAGGCAATCGCTTTTTGCTGGACCAGGCCCTGCGCGGGGTGCGGGTGAAGAAGCCAAGCATCTGCGAAACCCATCACGTCACTACGATGATCGGGTTGGTGGAGGCGGGGTTGGGGGTGGCGATGGTGCCGTCGATTGCGATGCCGGGCGGCGAACATCCGATTCTGACGAGCGTGCCGTTGGTGGAGCCGGAGGTGGTGCGCAACGTGGGGTTGATCAAGCGCCGCGGGCGTACGTTGACGCCGGCGGCACTGGAACTGGAGCGGTTGACGCGGGAGATGCCGTTCCGGTCAGTGTGAGACCGAATCCAGGCCGGTGGATTGCACCACCGGTTGCGCCTGGGGCGAGGCGAGGAATTGCAGGAGCTTTTTCGCCTGCGCCGGGTGCTGCGCATTTACCGGAATGCCGGCGGCAAAACGGGTGACGGACTGCACGTCTTCAGGGATCTTTCCGACGTAGGTCACGCCTGGAATTGGCAGCAGTTCGGACACCTGTTGCAAGCCCACTTCGTAATCACCCTTGGCCACCTGTGAGGCCACCGGGATGCGTTCGATCATGGTGCCCTTGGACGGCATGCCGAGCTTCTTGAACAGTTCCTTTTCGACGTAGACGCCGCTGGCGCTGTCCGAGTACGCGACGGATTTGGCGTTGGTCAGTACCGTCTTCAGTTCGGCATCGGTGGCAATCGAGGGCTTGGCCGCGCCTTCCCTGACCACCAGGCCGATGCGCGAGTCCGCCAGTTCAACGCGGGACGCCTTGTCGACCTTGCCTTGCTTGATCAGCTCATCCAGGGCGTAGCCGACCATGATCACCACGTCGGCGTGTTCGCCACGGGCCAGGCGGTTGGGAATCGCTTCCGGCGCCTTGCCCATCGACGGGCCGAGGATGGTGTCGAGGGTGTCGCCGCTCTGGGTGGCGTATTGCGCACCCAGCACCTTGTAGGCAGCGGTGAAGCCGCCGGAGGTCATGACTTTCAGCTCTTCGGCGTGGGCGACCATCGCCAGGGAACCGATCGCCAGTGCCGCCAGTGTTTTCAGCATGGGGTTCATCAGTGCGGCTCCTCAGGCAACTTGCAGACGGGCGCTGGCGCGGCGATACAGCGCGAACGTCGCGCACAGGGCGCACAGCGCGGCGAACATCAGCCAGTAGGCGGGCGATGCCTTGTCGCCCGTCTCGTGGATAAACCAGGTGGAAATCGCCGGGGTAAAACCGCCGAAGATCGCGGTCGCCAGGCTATAGGCCAGGGAGAAGCCCGCCACACGCACTTCCACCGGCATGATCTCGGTCAGGGCCGGGATCATGGCACCGTTGTACATGCCGTAGAGGAAGGAGAACCACAGCAGGGTTTCCAGCATGTGCGCGAAGCTTGGCGCATTGACCACGTAGGAAAGTGCCGGGTAAGCGGTCAGCACGGTCAAAGCAGTCATGGCGATCAGCACTGGCTTGCGGCCAAAACGGTCACTGAGGGTGCCACCGATGGGCAGCCAGATGAAGTTCGACACGGCCACCAGCAGGGTCACCAGCAGGGCGTCGGCGGTGGTCAGGTTGAGTACGGTTTTGCCGAAGGTGGGTGCGTACACGGTGATCAGGTAGAAGGCCGTGGTGGTCATCGCCACCATCATCATGCCGCCGATCACGATGGTCCAGTTCTTCACCAGGGTGGCCAGCACTTCGCGCATGGTCGGGCGATGCTTGCGGTTGGCGAACTCTTCGGTTTCCTGCAGGTTGCGGCGCAGGACGAAGATGAACGGGATGATCACGCAGCCGATGGCGAACGGAATGCGCCAGCCCCAATCGGCAACCACGGCTGGTTCCATCCACTGGTTCAGGCCATAACCCAGGGCGGCCGCGACCACGATGGAGATCTGCTGGCTACCCGATTGCCAACTGGTATAGAAACCCTTGCGGCCCGGGGTGGCCATTTCGGCCAGGTACACCGACACGCCGCCCAGTTCGGCACCGGCCGAGAAACCTTGCAACAGCCGGCCCATCAGCACCAGCAGCGGTGCCCACAAACCAATGGTGTGATAGCCGGGCACCAGCACGATCAGCAGGGTGCCACTGGCCATGATCGCCAGGGTCACGATCAAGCCTTTGCGACGGCCCACATCATCGATGTACGCGCCGAGGATGATAGCCCCCAGCGGACGCATCAAAAAGCCCGCGCCGAACACGGCGAAGGTCATCATTAATGACGCAAATTCATTAGCGGCAGGGAAGAAGGCGGCGGCGATATAGGTGGCATAGAAACCGAACAGAAAGAAGTCGAACTGTTCGAGAAAGTTGCCGGAGGTGACGCGAAAGACCGCGCCGACTTTGGAGCGGGCAGAGTCAGGCCGTGAAGGGTTTTGCATTTTCTTGTGTCTCCAGCGTTCTTTTTAAAGTGCTTGTTTCGCTTAAGACCGCGGATAGTGGCTGACACATTTGGAAATGATAAGTGAGTTGTTTACATGTATTGATGCGTCGTGGTTATCAATTGCCGGATGCACACAAAACCGCTCCCTCATCTATGCTTGCCCAGTGTGTCCAATTCTTACGGATGGGAGGTGGGTATGAGCAACGAACAGAAGCAGCGCGAAGAGTTGGAGCAGGAGCGGGCGAGGAAGCTTCGCGAGGAAGAAAAGCCGCAGACCTGGAAGCATCCGGACGATGGCACCGAGCTGTCCGAGCGTGACCAGGAGCGACCGCTCAAGCCCTGATGCAGGCATTTCATTGTGGCGAGGGAGCTTGCTGTGCCGAGGGAGCTTGCTCCCGCTGGGCTGCGAAGCGGCCCCAAGATTTTTGGGAGCGCTTCGCACTCCAGCGGGAGCAAGCTCCCTCGCCACATTACGATTTACTGAATCGGCATTCCCAACTCCACCAGCGTGCCATCTGGGCACCGCACACTAGAAACAACCTTTGCGCCTCCCCACGCCGCCCTTGAAGTTCATCCCGCCCTGCGAAGCAGAGGGTGGTGTCGCCGGTATCCCGCTCGCCATAGATCCCTGATTAATACAGTCGACGGCGACTGAAGCCATACCGTCAACGGGAAACTATTTGACATATTTGATTTGTGATCACATATTGGAGCCATAAGAACGACAACACAGGTTTTGACTCATGACAGATGGCCCGCTTCTCCTTCCGACCTTGCGCCAGGTGTCCCGCGATACCTTGCAAGACCAGGTCTATCGCCAGATCCGCGAAGCCTTGATGAGTGGTCGTTTCCAGCCCGGCCAGAAACTCACCATCCGCGGCCTCGCCGAAGCCCTCGGCTCCAGCCCCATGCCAGTGCGCGAAGCCCTCCAGCGCCTCAGCGCCGAAAACGCCTTTGAAGTCACCGAAACCTCTCGTCTGCGGGTCCGCATGATGACGGTCGAACGCCTGCGGGAAATCCGCGATGCGCGGGTCGCCCTGGAAGGTTTGCTGGCAGAAAAGGCCGTATTGCTCCTGGAAAAAGCCGACCTCGACGAAATCTCCGACCTCTGCCAACAGATGCAACAGGCCGCCGACGAAGTCGACGTTTCCCGCTACCTGTGGACCAACTTCGCCTTTCACCGTCGGATCTATGCCGTCGCCCAGGCCGAATTGACCATGGCCGCCGTGGAAAACTTCTGGCTGCACATGGGCCCGTGTTTTGCCCTGGTCGCCCCCGATAAAGCTCACTTGCAACGCTCGATGGAGGCGCATACGCGCATCGTCGAAGCCCTGGCCGCCCGCGATGGCGCCGGTGCCCGCGCGGCCGTGACCGATGACATCATGCAGGCCGCCGATTCCCTGGCGCGCCTGCTCGTCAAGAACGACCGTTCGCGGTCGTCTGTTTCAGGAGGTAAACGTGCATGAGTATCCTACAGCGGCTGCAGCCTTATCCTGGGTTACGTGTGTTGATTTCCGGCGGGGCTGCCGGCATCGGTGAAGTGTTGGCGGCGGCCTATCTGGAGGCGGGTGCCAAGGTGCATGTGTGTGATGTCAGCGAAGCGGCCCTGGCGGCGTTTCGCGACAAGTACCCGGGCACTGTCGCCACCCGTGCCGACGTGAGCGATGCCGCGCAGATCGAGGCGGTGTTCCAGGTGCAGCGCGAGCAATTCGGCGGGCTGGACGTGCTGGTCAACAACGCCGGGATTGCCGGGCCCACCGGCGGCATCGACGCCATCAGCGATGCCGAGTGGCAAGCCACGATCAATATCAACCTGACGGCGCAATACCGCTTTGCCCACCACGCGGTGCCGATGCTCAAGGAATCGTCCCACGGCCATCTGCTGCATATCGCCTCGGTCGCCGGGCGCCTCGGCTACGCCTGGCGCACGCCATATGCGGCGACCAAATGGGCCATCGTCGGCCTGATGAAATCCCTGGCCTCGGAGCTGGGCGAAAGCGACATCCGCGTCAACGCCTTGCTGCCCGGCATCGTTGAAGGCCCGCGCATGGACGGCGTGATCCGCGCCCGTGCCGAACAGGTCGGTGTGCCGGAAGCCGAGATGCGCCAGGAATACCTGAACAAGATCTCCCTCAAGCGCATGGTCACCGCCGAAGACGTCGCGGCCATGGCCTTGTTTCTCTGCTCGCCCGCCGCCCGCAATGTCACCGGCCAGGCGATCAGTGTCGACGGTAACGTCGAGTACCTGTAGGCCGCGTCAGCGTTTAGCCAGGGAAGAACACACAAGTTACACCCGGGATTTTTTTCATAAGAATAAAAGTCGGAGAATCGTCATGTCCAAAAATCGTCCTGTGATCATCACCTGCGCCGTCACCGGTGCCATCCATACGCCGTCGATGTCGCCGCATTTGCCGATCACCGCGCAGGAAATTGCCGACGCCGCCATCGGTGCCGCCGAAGCCGGCGCCGCCATTGTCCACCTGCATGCCCGTGATCCCATCGATGGCCGTCCCAGCCAGGACCCCGCGCTGTTCGCCGAATTCCTGCCGCACATCAAGGCCGCCAGCGACGTGGTGATCAATATCACCACCGGCGGCGCACCGACCATGGGCGTCGAAGAACGCCTGCAACCGGTGATGCAGTTCAAGCCGGAACTGGCCTCGCTGAACATGGGCTCGATGAACTTCGGCCTGTACGAAATGCTCAACCGCTTCACCGAGTTCAAGCATGACTGGGAGCGTCCGTACCTGGAAGAAAGCGACGACCGGATCTTTCGCAATACCTTCCGCGACATTACCCACATCCTCAATTCCTGTGCCGAGAACCGCACCCGTTTTGAAATCGAGTGCTACGACATCGGCCACCTGTACACCGCCGCTCATTTCCTGGAGCGCGGCCTGCTGAAACCACCGTTGTTTATCCAGTCGGTATTCGGTTTGCGCGGCGGCATCGGCGGGCACCCGGAAGACCTGGCCCATATGCGCCGCACCGCCGACCGCCTGTTTGGCGACGACTACGTGTGGTCGATCCTCGGCGCCGGCCGTGGGCAGATTCCGCTGGCCACCATGGGCCTGTCCATGGGCAGCAACGCCCGGGTCGGCCTGGAGGATTCGCTGTGGGATGGCCCGGGCAAACTGGCCGCGTCCAACGCCGACCAGGTACGGCGCATTCGCACAGTGATCGAAGCCCTCGGCCATCAGGTCGCCACGCCGGATGAAGCGCGGGAAATCCTCGGGCTCAAGGGGCGCGACCAGGTCAATTTCTAAGTGACAAACCGGCCGCGTCACGGCGCGGCCATGCCCATCCCGCACAACAACAAAAAAGGGGATAACACCATGCGTATCGAAGTGCTTGTGGACGTGAAGACCACCCTGGGCGAAGGCCCGGTGTGGGACGTCGAACAACAACGGTTGTACTGGATCGACAGCGCCGACGGCCGAATCCTGCGCTGCACCGAGGATGGCCGCGAACTGCGGGCCTGGGATGTGGGCCAGAAAATCGGCTCCATGGCCCTGCGCCATAGCGGCGAGCAAGCCATTGTCGCCCTGCAAAACGGCGTGCACCTCCTGGACCTCAACAGCGGCGAACTGGCCCTGGTGATCGACCCGGAACCCGCACTGCCCAACAACCGCCTCAACGACGGCAAGGTCGACCGCCAGGGGCGCTTTGTCTTCGGCTCCATGGACACCCTCGAAGACAGCGCCAGCGCCAAACTCTACCGCCTCGACGCGGACCTGAGCCTGCACACCCTGGACGAAGGCATCATCGTGTCCAACGGCCCGTGCTGGAGCCCGGCGGGCGATACGTTCTACTTTTGCGACACTTGGTCCGGCGAGATCTGGGCCTATGACTACGACCCTGCCAGCGGCGCGGTGAGCAATCGACGCACCTTCGCCAAGGTCGATACCAGCGGCGATGGCGCTGCCGACGGCTGCACCGTGGATGCCGAAGGCTGCCTGTGGCAGGCGCTGGTCTACGCCGGAAAACTGGTGCGCTACACACCCGACGGCGAGGTCGACCGGATCATCCAGATGCCGGTGAAAAAGGTCACCAGCCTGACCTTTGGCGGGCCGAACCTGGACACCCTGTTTGTCACCTCCATGGCCAAGCCACCGTTGCCGCGTTTCCCGGCCGACGGTCAGCAGCGCGGGGCGCTTTTTGCGATCACCGGGCTGGGCGTGCAAGGAATAGCCGAGCGACGGTTCGCCAGCTAGCGCGTTTTTTTCAACAAGGCACTTTCCTTTCGCAACCTTGTGTCAGTGCGCGCCCTCGCGCGCCTGGAGAAACCCATGGCAACCTTGAAAAAAGCCTCGCTGCGCAGTATTCACCGGCACTCCTGGGTGTCGCTGCTGGTGTGCTGGATGATCTGGATCCTCAACGCCTACGACCGTGAGATCGTGCTGCGCCTGGGGCCGACCATCTCCAAGCATTTCGATTTGTCGGCCGACCAGTGGGGCACCATGGCCACGGTGATCATGCTGGCCCTGGCCCTGCTGGATATTCCCGGCTCGATGTGGAGTGACCGCTACGGCGGTGGCTGGAAACGTGCGCGGTTCCAGGTGCCGCTGGTGCTGGGCTACACGGCTATTTCGTTCCTCTCCGGGTTCAAGGCCCTGAGCGGCAACCTCGCGACCTTTATCGCGCTGCGGGTTGGCGTCAACCTCGGCGCAGGCTGGGGCGAGCCGGTGGGCGTGAGCAACACCGCCGAATGGTGGCCGGTGGAACGTCGTGGTTTTGCCCTCGGTGCGCACCACACCGGTTACCCGATCGGCGCCATGCTCAGTGGCATCGTCGCCAGCTTTGTCATCAGCACCTTCGGTGAAGACAACTGGCGCTACGTGTTCTTCTTCGCGTTTGTGGTGGCGTTGCCGCTGATGATTTTCTGGGCGCGGTATTCCACCGCCGAACGCATCACCGCGCTGTACGTCGACATCGCCGCCAAGGGCATGACCCCGCCGGACAACGCACCGGCCAGCCAAGTGAAGGGCCACGCCTGGCGCACGTTTATCGCCACGTTGCGCAACCGCAATATCGCCCTGACGGCGGGTAATACGATGCTGACCCAAGTGGTGTACATGGGCGTCAACATCGTGCTGCCGGCCTACCTGTACAACATCGCCGGGCTGTCCCTGGCCGAGTCGGCGGGGATGAGCGTGGTGTTCACCTTGACCGGGATTCTCGGGCAACTGGTGTGGCCGTCGCTGTCGGACATCATTGGCCGGCGCGTCACCCTGATCATCTGCGGGGTGTGGATGGCCGCCAGTGTCGGTGCGTTCTACTTCGCCAACACCCTGACCCTGATCATCGTCGTGCAACTGCTGTTCGGCCTGGTGGCCAACGCAGTGTGGCCGATCTACTACGCGGTGGCCTGCGACTCGGCCGAGCCGTCGGCGACCTCCACCGCCAACGGCATCATCACCACCGCGATGTTTATCGGTGGCGGCCTGGCGCCGGTGCTGATGGGCAGCCTGATTGCCATGGGCGGCGGCTGGACCACCTTGCACGGCTACACGGTGTGCTTCTTCGTGATGGCCGGCTGTGCCCTGGGCGGGGCGCTGCTGCAACTGTTTTCCCATCGCCCGCCGGCGCTGGTTGCGCAACTCGAACCCTAGAACAACACCGATGCGTCCCCCAGCCGTTGCGCTGGCGGGGCGCCAAGAGGAATTGCCCGATGAAGACTGCCAACACCGCCCGTGAACCACGGGAGTTGAACAAACTGATGTTCGTCAAGCTGATGCCCTTGCTGATCATCGCCTACGTGCTGAGCTTCCTGGACCGCACCAACATCGCCTTGGCCAAGCACCATCTTGACGTTGACCTGGGGATTTCAGCAGCGGCCTATGGCCTGGGCGCCGGGCTGTTTTTCCTGACCTATGCGCTGTCGGAAATCCCCAGCAACCTGATCATGCACAAGGTCGGCGCGCGGTTCTGGATAGCCCGGATCATGGTGACCTGGGGCCTGATTTCGGCGGCCATGGCGTTCGTCCAGGGTGAGACCTCGTTCTATATCCTGCGCCTGCTGCTGGGCATTGCCGAAGCCGGCCTGTTTCCCGGGGTGATGCTGTACCTCACCTACTGGTTCAACCGCGAGCAACGGGCGCGGGCCACCGGGTATTTCCTGCTCGGCGTGTGTTTTGCCAACATCATCGGTGGCCCGGTGGGCGCGGCGTTGATGCGCATGGACGGGCTGCTCGGCTGGCACGGCTGGCAGTGGATGTTCCTGCTCGAAGGGCTGCCGGCAGTCGCGTTTGCCTGGGTGGTGTGGTGCAAGTTGCCGGACCGTCCGAGCAAGGCGCCATGGCTCTCGGCCGCAGAGGCGCGCGGGATTGAACAGCGCATCGCGATGGAGACCGAAGAGGGCGCAGGCGAGGGCGGGCATTCCCTGAAGAACTGGCTGACACCGCAGATCCTGCTGGCGATCTTTGTGTATTTTTGCCATCAGATCACCATCTACACCGTGATCTTTTTCCTGCCGAGCATCATCAGCAAATACGGTGAATTGAGCACCATGAGCGTCGGCTTGCTGACCTCATTGCCGTGGATTGCCGCAGCGGCCGGCGCTGTGTTGCTGCCGCGCTTTGCGACCACGCCCACCCGTGCCCGGCGGCTGTTGATTACCGGTTTGCTGACCATGGCATTGGGGCTGGGGATTGCCTCGGTGTCGGGGCCGGTGTTCAGCCTGCTGGGCTTTTGTGTGTCGGCGGTGATGTTTTTTGTGGTGCAGTCGATCATCTTTCTCTACCCGGCCTCGCGCCTCAAGGGCGTGGCGCTGGCGGGCGGGCTGGGCTTCGTCAATGCCTGCGGATTGCTCGGCGGGTTTGTCGGGCCGTCGGTGATGGGCGCGATCGAGATGAGCACCGGCAATGCCACGAATGGCTTGAAAGTGATTGCCGTGGTGCTGGTGGTGGCCGCGTTGGCCGCCTTGCGTTTGCGTCAGGGGCAGGAGCAGGAGCCCGGTCACACCAGCAACGAGGTAGGAAACCCCGAAGCCAGCACCAGGTAAGCCACGACTGCCGCCAGGCACAAACCGACAAATACCCGTAACAGTGTCCTGGCGGTGGGATGAGCGATGAATTTGATGGCCCAGAGCAAAATCCCGGCAACCAGGACGCTCAAGGCAGAAATGACCAGCACGATGGTGTTCTCGCAAGCCTTGGAAGCTGCTTTATAGTCCCAAAGGCCCGTGTTGAACAGTGTGCGCATAGACGCAGGGCCCCGGGTGTTTCTAAACTGCGACTTATCCAGGGCAGTGGGGCGGTCGCCGATGAATCGCAATGAATTACGCAAGGCCGACATCAATTTGATGGTGGTCTTTGAAACCTTGATGCTCGAACGCAACGTGACCCGGGTGGCGGAGAAGCTGTTTCTCGGGCAACCCACCATCAGTTCGGCCCTCAACCGCCTGCGTACGTTGTTCAATGACCCGCTGTTCATTCGTGTCGGCCATCGGATGGAACCTACCGCGCGGGCCGAGGAAATCATCAAGCACCTGTCGCCGGCCCTCGACTCCTTGTCGTCGGCCCTGAGCCTGACCCACGATTTCGACCCGTCCATCAGCACCATGACCTTTCGCATCGGCCTGTCCGATGACGTCGAGTTCGGCCTGCTGCCGCCGCTGCTGCGCGCCTTGCGCCAAGAAGCGCCGCAGGTGGTGTTCGTGGTGCAGCATGTGGATTACTGGCGCATCCCTGACCTGCTGGGTTCCGGGGATATCACCGTCGGCATCACCCAGACCCGCGGCCTGCCGGCCAATGCCAAGCGCAAATTATTGCGGCATATCCGCCCGTGCCTGCTGCGGGCGGACGCCTCGGACAAACCCCTGACCCTCGACGAATATTGCGCACGGCCCCATGTGCTGGTGTCCCACACCGCCAACGTGTCCGGGTTTGCCGATGAGTGGCTGGCGGAAATCGGTCGCAAGCGCCACGTGGTGCTCTCGGTGCCGCAATACAGCGCATTGCCGGCGCTGCTCGCCGGCACCGACATGATCGCCAGCCTGCCGGACTACACCGCCCAGGCCATGGCCGCCGGGGGCAATCTGTTCTGTGAACCGTTCCCGTTCGAAACCCCGACCCTGGATTTGTCGATGGTCTGGCTCAGCCACGTTGACACCGATCCGGCGGAGCGCTGGATGCGTTCGCGGCTGGAGGCGTTCATGAGCGAGCGGGACATGCTGCCGGTGGTCGCACCCAAATCTTGAGATAAAACCTTCAGGGAGATCCAGGCATGGCCCCATCCCGTTCCTTGCTGCGTGGGCGCGGCAGTCATGACAGTGGCAAGGTTGGCATGGTCGAGCTGTTTTTCGACCTGGTGTTCGTGTTTGCCGTGACCCAGTTGTCCCATTCGCTGCTCGCCCACTTGTCCATCGGCGGTGCCGTGCAGGTGGCGTTGATGATGGTCGCGGTGTGGTGGGTGTGGATCTTCACTTCGTGGGTCACCAACTGGCTGGACCCGGAAAAAATCCCGATCCGCATCGGCCTGTTCGGTTTGATGGTGGCGGGCCTGTTGCTGTCCTCGTCGATCCCCAAGGCGTTTACCGATCGCGGGCTGTTGTTCGCCGGCGCCTATGTGTTCATGCAGGTAGGACGCACGCTGTTTGCGTTGTGGGCGGTGCGCGGCGAGTCGCTGAACATGACCCGCAATTTCCAGCGGATCCTGGCGTGGATGCTGTTTTCCGGGGTGTTCTGGATCACCGGTGCGCTGCTCGAAGGCGAGCAGCGCCTGGCCTTCTGGGCCCTGGCGCTGTTGATCGAGTTGATTTCCCCGTCGGTGTATTTCTGGGTGCCCGGGCTTGGGCCCTCGACGCTTGCGGACTGGAATGTGGAAGGCAACCACATGGCCGAACGCTGCGGCCTGTTTGTGATCATCGCCTTGGGTGAGTCGTTGCTGGTGACCGGCGCGACCTTCGCCGAACTGCCCTGGAGCGTGGACGGGCTGGCGGCATTCCTGGTGGCAGTGGTGGGCAGCATCGCCCTGTGGTGGATCTATTTCGACAGCGGCGCCGAGCGCGCCCACCATCGCATTGCCAGCTCTGCCGACCCGGGCCGTCAGGCGCGGATCGCCTACACCTACCTGCATGTATTGATCGTCGCCGGGATTATCGTCAGCGCCGTGGCCGACGAACTGGTGCTGGTGCATCCGGGGCATGCCAGCCAGGCGGGCGTGGTGGCGATCATCGCCGGCCCGTGGTTGTTCCTGCTGGGCAGTGCGCTGTTCAAGTGGGTGATGAGCGACCGGCCGTTGCCACCGTTTTCGCACCTGGGCGGCTTGCTGATGCTGCTGGTGTTGCTGCCGCTGGGATTGCAGCAGGTGTTTTCGGCGTTGGTACTGGGGGCGTTGACGTCGGCGGTGTTGGTGATCGTGGCGATCTGGGAAAATCGCTCGCTGCACAGCCTGACCGAAGTTTCACACTGAAAGCGGTCTGATTCCGCCCGGCCCCGTGCTATATGTATGACTCTTTTCCTACAACAAGCTCGGAGCCTTCATGCCGCATCTGCATCTGGAATACACCGCCAACCTCACAGGGCTGGCCGTTGAGAAAACCTTGTTGCGGCTCAACAACGTGCTGATGGCGTCCGGGCAGTTCGGTTCCGAGTTCGATATCAAAAGCCGCGCGCTGAAGGTGGAGACATTCCAGGTTGGCACATCCATCAGCCCGCGCGCTTTTATCGCGGTGAAGCTGTCGCTGCTCAGCGGGCGTTCACCGCAGGTCAAGAAGCAATTGTCGGAAAGCCTGTTGGCGGCGCTGCAGGACCTGGGCGATTGGCCTGCAGACCTGCAGGTGCAGCTCAGTGTCTTGCTGGTCGATATGGATCGCGAGTCCTATAGCAAAGTCACCATCGGCTGACGGGTAATACTCTGAGGCGAGGGAGCTTGCTCCCGCTGGACCGGGCTGGCGCTCCAGTGCGAAGCGCTCCCAAAGTTCTTGGGGCCGCTACGCAGCCCAGCGGGAGCAAGCTCCCTCGCCACAGGGGGTCATAATAACCCCTGATCCGCACACACCTTCACCACCTGCTCCCTGAACCACGTGTTGGCGCTGTCCTGCGCGCTGTGTTCATTCCACTGCATATCCAGGGTAAACCCCGGCAAACCGTTCGGCGCTTCGCAATGGCCGAACACGGTCGTGTCTGCCAGCAGCTTCAGCACTCGACGGGGCAAGGTGACGATAAAGTCAGTGCCGGTGATCATCTTCAGCGCCGCGCTGTAGCTGTTGGCGCGGGCGATCACCTGGCGTTTGTGGGACTGGCGCGCCAGCCAGCCGTCGATCATGTTGGTGTCGGAACTCCAGGGCGTGGGGAACACATGGCGCCGGGCGACGAAGGATTGCAGGCTGAACGCCGGTTCCCGGGGCGCCGACTGTTTGTCGAACACGCACACCAGGTCGTCCTCCAGCAGCATCTGGGTCTTGATGTCCTTGTGCTCGCGATGAAAGTGCGGCCCGAAGCAAATCACCAGGTCCAGACGCCCGTCGCGCAAGGCGTCGGCCGGGACCTCGGTTTCGAGCTTCTGCACGTTGACGATCACCGGCAGGTCGGCGCGGTCGAAGTTTTTCAGCAGGCGCGGCAGGATCAACTGTTCGAAGTATTCGGGGGCGCAGACGTTGAAGGTCACAGCCTTCTGGGTGGGGTCGAACGTTTGGCTGCCGGCATGGCACAGGTTGATGCTTTCGAGGATTTTCTGCACATGCCCGTACATGGTGGCGGCTTTGTACGTAGGACGCATGCCCGCCCGGGTGTTGATAAACAACTCGTCTTCGAAGCTGGTGCGCAGCTTCTTCAGGCTGTAGCTCACGGTGGACTGGCTGACGAACAGGGTTTCGGAAACCTCGGTGACGCTGCTTTGGTCGTAAACAGCGACAAACACCATCAGGTCCTGCATATCGAGCTTTCTAAGCAAGTTGCTGTTTAGCATCCGTTCCGTCCGCAAGCGCTTTGTACCGAACTCGGTACAAGACAATACAAAATGTTAACGGAACGCTCGTACCAATAGAAAGCTCTGTCGGACCTTTCTCTGTTTGAGGTGGGACAAATAATGTTTACAACACGACCTCAGCGAATATGCCGCGCGTAATGCCGGGGATCGAAGCGCAGTACGATCAGCAGCATCACCACCACCACGGCCGTCAATGACCACCAGGCCCACTCGAAGCTGCCCAGCTGGTCGCGGATCATCCCGGCAATCAGCGGCGACAAACCGGCGATCAGGTAGCCGATGCCCTGCACAAAGGCCGTCAGGCCACCGGCGCGGCGCGGGTTGTCGAGGTGGTCGAGGGACAGGATCAGGCTCATCGGAAACAAGCCGCCAATGCCAAGGCCCAGTAAACACGGCCACAGCAGGCTCAGGTATTGCGGGCTCAGGATCAGCCCGCAGAAGCCGGCGATGATCAGCACCAGCAGCACCGCGACCACACCCCGCTTGTCCCTCCGGCGGTTGGCGATGGCCGGGGTAATCAGGCCGGAGACCACTTCCATGGCCGTCAAAAAGCCCAGCAACAGGCCGGCGTTCTGTTCGCTCCAGCCTTGTTCCACGTAGTACGGCGCCAGCCAGGCCAGTACGCAGGTGTAGGACGCGGTACCGAGGCCGAAGAAAATCGCCAGCAACCAGGCCCGGCGATTGCCGAAGAATGACGCCTGCGGGCCTGCGCCGGCTTGCGGCAGCGGCGGCAACACTGAGCGTTGGGCGTACCAGAACACCAGCGCCAATACCGCGAGAACCGCCCAGATGGCCAGGCCGATGCGCCAGCTGCCGGTTTGCACCTGGATAAACGGCGAGAACGAAGCGGCGAGGGCCGCGCCGCCCATGATCGCGGTGACGTACAGGCCCATGAACAGGGAAACGTTGTCGCTGAAGCGCGACTTGATCAAGGCGGGCATCAACGCCTGGATCATCGCGATGCCTACGCCGGCGGCAATGGCGCTGAGGATCAGCTCAACCGCCGAGTCCAGGAACAACCGGGAGACGGTGGCCAGGCCGATCACCACCAGCGACAGCACAATGCTGCGATGCTCGCCGAAGCGTTTGGCCACGCCCATGCCAAAAAACATCGCCAGGCCCATGGCCATGACCGGCAGCATGGTCAGCAGGGAGGCCGTGCTGAAACTCAGGGCCACATCGGCGCGAATCGACGACAACAACGGGCCGACGGCGGCCATCGACGGGCGCAGGTTGAGGGCAACCAGCACAACGCTGATCATCAGCCAAACGGCGGTGGCGGGTTTTGCGCGGACGTTTTCCATGGGCAGGCCTTAAACTGACAAGGGCAGTATTAGGCCGGGCGTGGGGGAGGGCGGCAAATGAGAAAGTCGTTGGCGCTATTGAAAAAATGCATCTGCTGACACGGCACAAATCAACAGGTAGGAGCTGGCTTGCCTGCGATAGCGGTGGGTCAGGCAACACATCTGTGTCTGATAGACCGCAATCGCAGGCAAGCCAGCTCCCACAGGGAACAGTGGTGCTCTTGAGTGTTTCTACACCGCCCGGATCACATGCTTGATCTCCTGAAACGCCTGCAACCCCCACGGCCCCAGTTCCCGGCCAATACTGCTCTGCTTGTAACCACCCCACGCCGTTTGCGGGAAGATCACCTGCGGCGCATTAATCCACACCAAACCCACCTGCAAAGCATTGGCCACTCGCTCAGCCGCTTCCACGTTGCTGCTCAGCACGCTCGCGACCAGGCCAAACTCACTGTCATTGGCCAGCGCCACCGCCTCGGCCTCATTGGCAAAACTGCGCACGCACAGCACCGGGCCGAAGATCTCCTCGTTCCACAACGCGCTGTCCAACGGCACTTCAGTGAAGACCGTCGGGCGAATGAAATACCCATGAGGCAAATCCGCCGGGCGCCCGCCGCCACACAGCAGCTTCGCGCCGGCTTGCAGGCCACGTTCGATATGCCCCAGCACCCGCTGGTACTGCGCACGGTTGACCAATGCGCCCATTTCCACGTCTTCGGCAAACGGGTCCGCCACGCGAATGCTCTCGGCCCTGGCCTGCAAGCGGGTGAGAAACTCGTCCGCCAGTTCGTCGGCCACCAACACCCGGCTGGTGGCGGAACACATCTGCCCGGCGTTGAAGAAACCACCGCCGCAGGCCAGTTCCACGGCCAGGTCGAGGTCGGCGTTCGCCAGCACCAGCAACGCGGATTTGCCGCCCAGTTCCAGGCTCACACCCTTGACCGTTTCGGCGGCGCGCTGCATCACCTGCACGCCCACGGCATTGCTGCCGGTGAAGGAAATTTTCGCGATCCGTGGGTCAGCCGCCATCGGCGCGCCCACCGCCAGGCCAGTGCCGCAGACCAGGTTGAACACACCGGCAGGCAAGCCCACCGAGGCGATGATCCGGGCCAGTTCCAGCTCTGCCAGCGGCGTCACTTCCGAAGGCTTGAGCACCACGCAGCAACCGGCCGCCAGCGCGGGGGCGAGTTTCCAGGCGGTGGTCACCATCGGGAAATTCCACGGCACGATCAGGCCGACCACGCCGCAGGGTTCACGGCGTACACGGGCGCTGAAAACCTCAGTGGGCAGTACCACCGGACGATCCTGGGTGGCGTCCATTTCGTCGGCCAGGTTCGCGTAATAGGCAAAGGTGGCGATCACGTCATCCACATCGATGCCGGCTTCAAACAGCGGCTTGCCGTTGTTGCTCGATTGCAGTTGCATCAGGTGTTCACGCTCTGCGCTCACACCCTCGGCGATCTTGCGCAACAGCGCGGCGCGGTCGCGGCCGGTGCTTTTCGACCAGTCCGGGAAGGCCGCGCTGGCGGCGCCGATGGCCTCAGTCACCGCGCCTGCATCACCCACGCTCACTTGGGCCAGGGTGGCCTCGGTGGCCGGGTTGATCACGTCCAGCACGTCATGGCCGGCACGCCACGCGCCATTGATAAACAGCCCATTCAATACCGCGCTCATACCGCCACCTCCTTCATCCAAAGGCCCTGGTCGATTTCAATCAGCGTCGGGCCCTGGCGATCAGTCGCGGCACGCAAGGCGCTGCGTAATTCCTCAACACCCTGGACGCGCTGGGCAGCAGCGCCGAGGGCCTTGGCCACGCCGATAAAGTCCGGGGTGTAGATGTCCACGCCCACCGGTTCGATGGCGCGGTTGACCATGTATTTCTTGATCTCCTCATAGCCCTGGTTATTCCACAGCAGCACGATCACCGGCGTGCGCGCTTCCACGGCGCTGGCCAGTTCCGGCAGGGTGAATTGCAGGCCGCCGTCGCCGATCAGGCACACCACCGGCGCACCGTTGCCGCGCCCCAGCCACGCACCGATGGCCGCCGGCAAGGCGTAGCCGAGGGTGCCGTAGCCGGTGGAGGAGTTGAACCAGCGGCGCGGCTGGTCGAGGTTCAGGGTCAGGTTGCCGGTGTACACCGGTTGGGTGGAGTCGCCCACCAGTACGGCGTCGGGCAGTTCGTCCAGGACGGTGTTGAGGAACAGGGTTTGCGCGCGGGTGGCGGCGTCCCAGGTGGGTTCCAGTTCGCTCCACAGGCGGGCGACGCGGCGGGCGCCCCAGTTGCTGTCCCGGGCGGCCAGGGGTTTGTTGCCCAGCTCGGCAAGCAGTGCCTGCGCAGCGATTTGCGCGTCGGCTACCAGCGCGACTTGCGGCGGGTAATTGCGCACGGTCTGGTCGGAATCGATGTCGATGCGCAGCAGGGCGCCGGGAATGTCGAAGCCGCCGGCGAAGGTCACGTCGTAGTCGGTTTCCGCCAGCTCGGTGCCGATCGCCAGCACCACGTCTGCCTCGGCCACCAGCGCGCGGGTGGCGACCAGGGTTTGGGTCGAGCCGATCAGCAGCGGGTGGTTGGCGGCCAGCATGCCCTTGGCATTGATGGTCAGCGCCACCGGCGCGCCGAGGGTTTCGGCCAGTTGCGTCAACTCGGGTGCTGCGTCGATGGCGCCACCACCGGCGAGAATCAGCGGGCGTTTTGCCGCCGCCAGCAACTGGCTCATCTGCTTTACCGCCGACGGCGCAGCGCCAGCGCGGGAAACGCTGACCGGTTCACTGCCGAGCAACGCGTCGGCGTTTTCCACCAGCACGTCCAGCGGGATTTCGATGTGCACCGGGCGCGGTCGTCCGGCCTGGAACAGCGCAAATGCCCGGGCCAGTACACCGGGCAATTCGGCTGCCGACATCAAGGTATGGGAGAACGCCGCCACGCCCGCGATCATCGCGTTCTGGTTCGGCAGTTCGTGCAGCTTGCCGCGCCCGCCGCCCAGCTGGCTGCGGGACTGCACGCTGGAGATCACCAGCATCGGGATCGAGTCGGCGTAGGCCTGGCCCATGGCGGTGGTGATGTTGGTCATGCCGGGGCCGGTGATGATGAAGCACACGCCGGGCTTGCCGCTGGTGCGCGCATAGCCGTCGGCCATGAAACCGGCGCCCTGTTCGTGGCGCGGGGTGACGTGGCGGATGCTCGAGCGCGCCAGGCCCCGGTAGAGTTCCACGGTGTGCACGCCGGGGATGCCAAACACCTGGTCCACGCCGTAGCCTTCCAGCAGGTTGACCAATACTTCGCCGCAGGTCGCCATTGTCGTCGCTCTTATTGTTGATAAAGGCCCGTATTGGAACGGCTGGCCCGTAGCGGCAACAATCGATAAAAAGTCATACTAGCCATGTCCTCACGTCATGGCTGCGCCCTTATGAAACGTCTTCCGCCGCTGCCGGCCCTGCACACCTTTTGGGTCACGGCCCAGTGCTGCAACTTCACCCGAGCCGCCGAGCAATTGCACATCACCCAGGGCGCGGTGAGCCGGCAGATCGCCGGGCTGGAAAGTCATCTGGGCTATGCGCTGTTCCAGCGCCAGGCTCGTGGCTTGAGCCTCACCGAAGAGGGCCGCGAATGGTCACTGCGGGCGCAGCAGGTGTTCGGCCTGATCGGCGAGGCGGTGGAGCAGATCGGCACCCGCCGCGAGACCTTGCAGCTCAAGGCCTCCACCTGCGTGATGCGCTGGCTTCTTCCACGGCTGATGCAGTGGCAGCAGGAACGCCCGGATGTGCCGGTGGAGTTGACCACCACCGTGGCCTACACCGTCGACTTTCGCCGCGAGCAGTTCGATGCCGCGGTGATCTACGCGCCGATTGCCGAGCAGTCGGCCCAGGCCCGGCATCTGTTCGATGAGCGCCTGACACCGGTGTGCGCGCCGGCCTTGCTCGGTGGCTTGCACACGCCCGCCGATTTGCAGCAACAGGTGTTGTTGCACCCTACGCGGGATGAGCGCGATTGGGCGTTGTGGTTGAAAGCGGCGAATACACGCTTGAGCAATCTGGCCCAGGGGCATCATTTTGAAACCCTGGACCTGGCGATGACGGTGGCGTCCCAAGGCTCGGGCGTGGCAATTGGCGACAGCGCGCTGATTGGCGAGGACCTGAAGGCGGGGCGGTTGGCCACGCCGTTTGAACTACGGGTGCCGACGGGGATGGGGTATTACCTGGTGTACCCGCCGGGCCCTGAGCCCTCGGCGGGGTTGGAGCAGCTTATGGACTGGCTGGTGAGCCAGGCACAGTCGCCGTCACAATGAAGATCAAAATGTGGGAGCGGGCTTGCTCGCGAAGGCGCCGGGTCAGCCAATACATCTGTTGACTGACACACCGCATTCGCGAGCAAGCCCGCTCCCACATTTTTAGTGCGCGTCAGCCTTAGTAGCCGACGGTGAACCGCTGGCGCGAATGCTTCGGTGTTTCCACTTCATCAATCAGCGCAATCGCAAAGTCGGCAAAGCTGATCCAGCTGCGGCCTTCACTGCTCACCAGCAATTCATCCTGGCCCAGGCGGAATGTGCCGGTGCGTGCGGTCTCGACGAACTCCGCCGAAGGCGACAGGAAGGTCCAGTCCAGGTCTTTTTCCTGGCGCAGGGTATCGAGGAAAACACTGCCGGCGCTGGCTTCGGCTTTGTATTCCTCGGGGAAGCCCGGGCTGTCGATCACTCGGCTGCCGCCCGGCAACAACAGCGAACCGGCACCGCCGACCACCAGCAGGCGCTTCACGCCGGCTTTTTTCACCGGGTTGATCACCGCTTCCGGCGGCAGGGTGGCGAAGTGCGCCGCGCTGATCACCACGTCGTTGCCGCGGATGGCCTGTTCCAGCGCCTGGGCATCCAGCGCATCGACTTGCTTGGCGGTGACGCCAGGGCGCGCGCCGATCTTGTCGGTATTACGTGCGATGGCCGTGACGGTGTGCCCGCGACGCAACGCTTCTTCCAGCAGTTGGCTACCGGCACGACCGGTGGCACCAATGATTGCGATCTTGCTCATGACGTTCTCCAGTACGGTTAAGGGTTGAATCAACTCACCACTGCATTTCGCCCTTGGCGACTTTGGCGCCCAGTTCCAGGGTGCTCTCGTCACCCAGGTTCGGGTAACGCTTTTGCATCGCCGCAATCAGGGCGGCGGAGTCCTTGGCCTTGGCGGTTTCTTCGTCAAAGGCCTTGATGTAGTCGGCGGTGAACGCCACGGATTTGAGCGACGGCGTGCCCAGGTAGTGACCCGGAATCACCGTGCGCGGTTTCAAGTCCTGGATACGTTGCAGGGTTGCCAGCCAATCGGTGTGGGACTTCGCGGTCTGCGTATCGGCCATCCACACATGAATGTTTTCCGCGACGACTACACCACCGACCACCGCCTTGATCGACGGGATCCACACAAAGGTGCGGTCCGGTTGTGCGCCGTCGAGGCCGATCACCTCCAACTGCTTGCCTTCGAGGGTCAGGCTGTGGCCCTCAAGCACCTGGGGAATGACGGCTTTGCCAGGCTTGTCCGCGCCCAGTTTCGGGCCCCAGAACGCCAGTTTGTGTTCAACGGTGGCCTTGATATGGTCCACCACCGGCTGCGGTGCCAGGACTTTGGCCTGGGGGAAGGCGGCGGTCAGGGTATCGAGGCCGAAGTAGTAGTCCGGGTCGCCGTGGCTGATGTAGATGGTCGTCAGGCGCTTGCCGCTGGCGCGGATTTTTTGCACCAGTTGCTCGGCCTGGGTCTTGCCGAATTGGGCGTCCACCAGGATCGCATCTTTGTCGCCGCTGACCAGTACCGAGGTGACCGGCATCATCGCGGTTTCGCCCGGGTTGTAGGCGTCCAGAGTCAAGTCGGCCGCCATGGCGTGCGCGGCGAAGGCCAGGGAGGCGGCGGCCAGGGCCACGCGCTTGAGCGGGGAGAATCCAAACATGTGCAGCTCCAGTCATCGGTAAGGTGTGGACAGAGCTTAGTTGCACCAAACGCTACAAAAAATGCGATGCTTGGACATAGTTTGTTTCTAAAAGCGGGCAAATCATGGATCGTCTTCAAGCAATGCGGGTGTTTGTCGCGGTGGTGGACTTGGGCAGCCAGTCGGCGGCAGCCGACCATCTGGACCTGTCGCGCCCGGTGGTGTCGCGCTACCTGGCGGAGCTGGAAGACTGGGTCGGCGCGCGCCTGATGCACCGCACCACCCGCAAGCTCAGCCTGACCGCCGCCGGCAGCGAAACCCTGCCCCGTTGCCGACAGATGCTGGAGTTGTGCAGCGACATGCAGGCCGCCGTCAGCGAACCCGACGAAGCGCCTCGAGGCCTGCTGCGCCTGAGTGTCAGCACCTCGTTCGGCCAGGCACAGCTGGCCGATGCCATGGCCGAATACGTCAAGCGCTATCCGCTGGTCAACATCGATATGCAGATGCTTGATCGCACGGTGAACCTGGTGGATGAGCGCATCGACCTGGCGATCCGCACCAGCTTCGAACTGGACCCCAACCTGATCGCCCGCCGACTCACGCTGTGCCGCTCGGTGATCTGCGCATCGCCCGCTTACCTGCTGGAGCATCCGCAACCGCGGCAGGTACAGGACCTGGCCCGGCACAATTGCCTGACCCACTCCTACTTCGGCAAAAGCCTGTGGCACTTCATGGAGAACGGCGAGCCGGTGTCGGTGCCGGTGCAGGGCAATATCAGCGCCAACGAGGCCAGTACCTTATTGCGGGTGACGCTGGCGGGGGCAGGGGTGTCGCGGCTGCCGAGTTATCAGGCGGGCGACTACATCCGCAGCGGCGAGTTGATCCGCTTGTTGCCCGAGGCCGAGCCGCAGCAGATGAACATCTACGCGGTGTACGCCTCGCGCAAGCATATGCCGGCGGCGCTGCGCAGCCTGCTGGATTTCCTGGTATTGAGGTTTCCGGAAGAGCCGGTGTGGGACGTCGGTCTCTAAGTCGACATAAACAGGTTGAATGTCGCCCGATAATGGCGACTTGCCCCAGCTGACCTATGCTTATCAAAGCACCTTCTTGATCGGATCAGAGGTCAGCATCATGTCGATCAAAACAAGAAAGTACCTGATGATTTTCACCCTGTGCGCCGCCGCCACCGCGCTCTATGGCACTGCCGCCTACCGCGTCGAACAGACCCGCATGCAGCCGGGGTTCGCCTCCAGCTGCAATCACGGTCAATGCGTTGGCCACATGGCTGCCTTCAGTTCGCTTCGCTAGCGTCCTGGTCGGCTTTCAACTGCTCCCGAAACGCCTTCGGGGAGAACCCGACGCGTCGGCGAAACAGCCGTGAGAAGTTGGTCGGGTCGGAAAAGCCCAACACCTCCGACATTTCATTGATGGTCATGCTGGTGTAGGTCAGCAGGCGCTTGGCTTCCAGCAACTGGCGGTCGTGCATGATCTGCAACGCAGGCTGCCCGCCCAACTCCCGACACGTACCGTTCAGGTGTGAGACCGAGATCCCGAGCTTGTGGGCCAGGTCTTCGATTTTTGGGTGCTCGCGATAATGTTGCTCTACCAGCTGGGTGAACCGGCGGAAGTATTCGCGGCCCCGCGGTGCCCGTGGATGCCGGCGCTGGATGGCCTGGCGGCTGATCCACACCAGCAGTACGCTGACCAGGGCGTGCATCATCATGTCCCGCGCCGGTTGGTCGCTGGCGTACTCCTCCTGCAGGCGCGCAAACAGGCTGTTGAGGTAGTCACTGTCGTTACCGGCAGGGTAGCTGCCCAAGGCGTTCAGGCCATCCAGCGCCGCGCCCAGCTGCCCCTGCAAATGCGCCATCAGCGGCGCGGCCAGGGTGACCACAAACCCCTCGACGTCTTCGGAAAAGCGAAAGCCATGCACGCATAACGGCGGCAGCACCTGCAGCGTCGATTCATTCAGGGTGCTGCGCTGCCCCTCGATCTCCAGTTGTGCCTGGCCTTTGTGCACGTAAAGCAACTGGCACAGGTCCGCATGCCGGTGGGGCTGGATTTCCCACTGGTACTCACGGCTGCGCCGGGAGATGGTTTCACAGTGCAACAAATCCGGGGTCGGCCATTGCTGGCTCTCACCGTAGAGTTTGAACACTGGAATCGCGGCACTGGCAGTTTTGGTCATGGCTTCATCCGATACTTCGGGATAGTTGTGCGGTAATCGCCCCAATTGGCGAAAAGCGCAGCTTTGGGCTCAGTTTTCACCTTCTTATGCCGGGCACTCAAGTGAAAAATGCCAGCAACACCTTCAATGACAACTCTTTCACCGGATACGTTCGGATGAAGCTTGCGGGCCATAAAAATAATGAAAACGCTGAAAACCCAAGTCGCCATCATCGGCGCCGGTCCCTCGGGGCTGCTGCTCGGTCAACTGTTGCACAACGCCGGCATCGAAACCCTGATTCTTGAGCGCCAGACGCCGGATTACGTGCAAGGGCGCATCCGTGCCGGGGTGCTGGAACAAGGCATGGTCGACCTGCTGCGCCAGGCCGGCGTGAGTGCGCGGATGGATGCCGAAGGCTTGGTGCATGAGGGCTTTGAGCTGGCGCTGAATGGGCAACTGACCCATATCGACCTCAAGACGCTGACCGGCGGCAAGACGGTGATGATCTACGGGCAAACCGAAGTCACCCGCGACCTGATGGCCGCGCGCCAGGCCAGCGGCGCGACAACGTTGTATGAAGCCGGCAACGTGCAGCCCCATGATCTGAAGAGCCGGGAGCCGTGGCTGAGCTTCGAACATAAAGGCGAGCAGTACCGGCTGGACTGCGACTACATCGCTGGCTGCGATGGATTTCACGGTGTGGCGCGCCAGTCGATTCCCACCGAGGCATTGAAAGTCTTTGAACGGGTCTATCCGTTTGGCTGGCTGGGCATCCTCGCCGACACCCCACCGATCCACGATGAACTGGTGTACGCCAAGCACGAACGCGGTTTTGCCCTGTGCAGCATGCGTTCACCGACCCGCAGCCGTTATTACTTGCAGGTGCCGGCCGATGAGTCGGTGGACGACTGGTCCGATGCACGCTTTTGGGATGAACTGAAAACCCGCTTGCCCAGCTCACTCACCGAGCAACTGGTGACCGGCCCGTCCATCGAAAAGAGCATCGCGCCACTGCGCAGTTTTGTGGTGGAGCCGATGCAATACGGTCGCCTGTTCCTGCTCGGCGACGCCGCCCACATTGTGCCGCCCACCGGCGCCAAGGGTTTGAACCTGGCGGCCAGCGATGTCAGTACCTTGTTCAATATCCTGCTCAAGGTGTACCGCGAGGGCCGAGTGGAATTGCTGGAGAAGTACTCGCAGATTTGCCTGCGGCGGATCTGGAAGGCCGAACGGTTTTCCTGGTGGATGACCTCGATGTTGCATCAGTTTCCTGAGGCAGACGGCTTCAGCCAGCGCATTGCACAGAGCGAATTGGAGTATTTCGTGGACTCAGAGGCGGGGCGTAAAACCATTGCAGAAAATTACGTCGGACTTCCTTACGAGGCTATCGAATAGTCAGCTATCTAGTACACTGACGAGCATTCCCGTGGGCCTCCTTTTCCCGCGGGCCCTTGCTCGCAGGTTCTGCCGTGACCAACCTCAATCAGCCCGCCACACCCGCCGTGCGCAGTGTCCTTGTCGCCTTGATGATGGCGATCTTTCTCGGGGCCCTGGACCAGACCATCGTCGCCGTCTCCATGCCGGCGATTTCCGCCCAGTTCCATGACGTCAACCTGCTGGCCTGGGTGATCTCCGGCTACATGGTGGCGATGACTGTGGCGGTGCCGATCTACGGCAAGCTCGGCGACCTGTACGGGCGCCGGCCGATGATGCTGATCGGCATGGGCCTGTTCACCCTTGCTTCGCTGTTCTGCGGCATGGCCCAGAGCATGGAGCAGTTGGTGCTGGCGCGGATCCTCCAGGGCATCGGTGCCGGCGGGATGATTTCGGTCAGCCAGGCGATTATCGGCGACATTATTCCGCCCCGTGAGCGCGGGCGCTACCAGGGGTACTTCAGCAGCATGTACGCGGTGGCGAGCGTGGCCGGCCCGGTGTTGGGCGGCTACATGACCGAGTACCTGTCGTGGCGCTGGGTGTTCCTGATCAACCTGCCGCTGGGCGCGGGCGCCTGGTGGGTGGCCCATCGCACGCTGGTGGGGCTGCCGGTGCCGCAACGCAAGCCGGTGATCGACTACCTCGGCACTGTGCTGATGATCGTCGGTTTGACGGCGCTGTTACTGGGTATCACCGAAATCGGCCAGGGCCATCATTGGCGCGACGATGAAGTGCTGGGGCTGTTGGTCTGTGCCGTGGTGGCGTTGACGGTGTTTGTGTGGCACGAGCGTCGGGCGCGGGAGCCCTTGTTGCCGATGCACCTGTTTGCCAACCGCAGCGCGGTGTTGTGCTGGTGCACGATTTTCTTTACCAGTTTCCAGGCGATTTCCCTGACGGTGTTGATGCCGCTGCGCTACCAGACCGTCACCGGTTCCGGTGCCGACAGTGCCGCCTTGCATTTGCTGCCGCTGGCGATGGGTTTGCCGATGGGGGCGTATTTTGCCGGGCGCATGACCTCGGTGACCGGGCGTTATAAACCGATGATCCTGATTGGCGCCTTCCTGAGCCCGATCGCGATTTTCGGCATGGCGTTGAGTGCGCCTCAGGCGGTGGCGGTCACCAGTCTGTTTATGTTGTTGTGCGGGATTGCCGCCGGGATGCAGTTTCCGACTTCCCTGGTGGGTACGCAGAACTCGGTGGAGCAGCGGGATATCGGGGTGGCGACCAGCACCACCAACCTGTTCCGTTCCCTGGGCGGTGCGGTTGGGGTGGCATGCATGTCGGCGCTGTTGCTGGCGTTGTTGCAGGACTCCAGTTTTGCGCACCTGGCCAGTGGGGCGCTGGTCGCGGAAGGGAGTTCGGGGAATGTGCTGCTGGATGGCTTGAATGCCGCGCCTGGGCCGGCGCAGGATGCCTTGCGGGGGGAGTTGTTGATTACCTTCAGGCATTTGCTGATGGTCAGTGCCGGGGTGTCGTTGTTGGGGTTGGCGGCGGCGATCGCCATGCCTGATCGCGTGTTGCGGGGTCGGGAAGACAAGGCCAAATAGTCGAAAAAATGAAGATTAAATGTGGGAGCGGGCTTGCTCGCGAATGCGGTCTGTCAGTTGATAAATAGGTTGGCTGATACACCGCATTCGCGAGCAAGCCCGCTCCCACATTCGATTGCGTTCCAGCATTTAAATAGGTGACCTTCACGGGCTGTAATACCCCACAGCCACCATGAAATGTCCGGTTTTGCGCAAATACGCATGCTTGTTCTCAACCTTTCCGGTCACCGGATTTTTCCAGCGGTACTTGTATTCCCCCTGATCCTGCTCGGCCATGACCGCCAGGATCGGCTCACCCACCGGCTTCCCGTCGGGATCCTTGATCTTGCTGAAATCCGTATTCACCAACCGCGGAGTCGTGCCATGGGCCACGTAGCGCTGGGTGTCGAGGTCAACCACAAACACATACAAATCGTCCTGTAGAAAACCACCCTGCATGGCGTTGATCGCCTTGAGCGTTCCAACCGGGTCTTTCTCCAGCGCCTTGACGGCTTTGTTTCGCAGCGCTCTGGCATGTTCCGGCGTCGCCCGCGGCAGGTAGTAGCCAACGGCCAAAATCCGCTGCCCGACGCGCTGGTAATACACATGCTTGCGTTCCACCTTGCCGTCATTCCAGTTCTGCCACCGGTAATCGGCCTGCTGGATGCCACTGCCTTCCGGCACCGCCAACGCCTCCTTGAACGACTTGTTCAAATCCGGCCCCAGTACCTCGGAAACATCGCGCCCGATCAACGCGGAAGAGGGCCCGCCACTCGCCAGCAGCACGCCCTTGGTGTTGACCACGAACACATAACGGTCCTGGTCGACGAATTCACCCTGGCGGCTGAACGCCGCAAAAGCCTTGTCACCGTTCGTCTGGTAATACGCCAAGGCCTTTTCCAGCAAGGCCTTGGCGGCTTGGGCATCCGCCTCCTCAGCGGTGGCGGCGTGCACCTGGCCAACACATAACAGCAGCAGCCAGGTGGCTCGGAGCATTGCCTTCATTACCCGTCCCTCGTTCTTGTTGGTGTGCCAAGAGCGTAGACGGTTTGCCGGCAAATCAGAACGGTTTGGTCGGCAGGTATTTGCCATCCAGGGTGATCACCGCGCGGGAGCCGCCGTCCGGGTCTTCGACCTTCTTGATGTCCAGCTTGAAGTTGATCGCGCTGATGATGCCGTCGCCAAATTGTTCGTGCACCAGAGCCTTGAGGGTCGAACCGTAGACCTGCAGCATTTCATAGAAACGGTACATGGTCGGGTCCGTCGGCACGCCGCCCGGGAAGCTGCCGCGCAGGGGCACGGTTTGCAGCAGGCGGCTGGCGTCCTGGTCGAGGCCAAGCTTGTCGCAGACCACATCGGCAGCGTCCTTGGGCAGCGGATGCTGGCCGAGCAGGGCGGCGGTGACGAACGCCAGGCTCAGGCCGGTGCCGTCAGTGAGGTCCTGCCATGACAGGTTCTTGCGCGCCTTGATGTCGATGACGGTGTCGGCCAGGGCCAGGCGTGGGGATTGGGCGAATTGGGATTGCAACATGGTGATGTCCTCTTGGGTTTGAATAAGGTTCAGGCGGCGTGGGCACGGGTGGCCGGGTGGTCGAGCAGCGACATGAAGCGCCCGCTGCGGCCATCCAGGGCGTCGATGGCGCCGCTTTCGATATCGTAGACCCAGCCGTGCAGGCTCAAACGGCCTTGTTCCAGGGCCAGGGCCACGGAAGGGTGGGTCTTGAGGTTGGCCAGTTGGGCGACCACGTTTTCCCGTACCAGCGAGTTCAGCCGGTCGGCATCCGATGCGTGAGTGCGGGCGGCATTGATCACCTTGGCCGACTCGGCGTGGCGCAGCCAGTTGGCCACGGCGGGTAAGTGATCCAGGCATTTGCAGGTGGAGATCGCGGTCATGGCGCCGCAGTCGGAGTGGCCGCAGATCACGATGTCGCTGACGCCGAGAACGGCCACTGCGTATTCGACGGTGGCCGACACGCCGCCAGGCTCCGGCCCGTAGGACGGGACGATGTTGCCGGCGTTACGGATCACAAACAGGTCACCGGGTTCCTGCTGGGTCAGCAGTTCCGGGACTACGCGGCTGTCGGAACAAGACACGAACAACGTGCCGGGGTTTTGCGTGGTAGCCAGGTGTTTGAACAGGTCGCTGCGTTGAGTGAAGGCTTCACCCTGGAACTTGCGGAAGCCGTCGATGAGATCTTGCATGGTGGTTCTCCTTGCGTCGCTGATGGGGCAAGGATGGAAGTTTTCAGCTATAGCGTCCAAGACCGGCTTATTATGTTTTCTATAAGTCATGCCTATAGTTGGAGCGCCTTCCATGTTGCTGCGTCATATCCGCTACCTGCTGGCCGTTGCCGAGCACCGTAATTTCACCCGGGCGGCGGAGGCGCTGCATGTGTCGCAGCCGACCTTGTCGCAGCAGATCCGGCAACTGGAAGACACTCTCGGTGCGCCACTGCTGGACCGTTCCGGCAGACGCGTCAGCCTGACCGATGCAGGCGAGGCCTATGTGCGGTTTGCGCGCCTGGCCTTGCAGGATCTGCAGGCCGGCACCCGCGCCATGCATGACGTGCAGGACCTGAGCCGTGGCAGCTTGCGCCTGGCGATGACGCCGACATTTACCGCTTACCTGATCGGGCCGCTGCTGGCGCGATTTAACGGGCTGTATCCGGGGATTACAGTGAGTGTCGAGGAGCTGACCCAGGACCGCATGGAGGCGGCACTGACGGAGGATTTGCTGGATATCGGCATCGGTTTTACCGGCGAGCATTTGCCGGATATCGAGTGTGAAGGGGTGTTTGTCGAGGCGTTGAGCGTAGTGGTGAGCGCCGGTCATCCCGGCATTGATCGACAGTCGTGGCTCCAGCAGCCGTTGGTGCTGCTGAATGCCGGCTTCGCCACGCGTCGCTATATCGATGAGTATTTTCGCAGCCAGGCGGTGAAACCGCTGATCACCATGGAGGCCAATTCCATCAGCGCGATTATCGAAATCGTACGAAATACGCAGTTGGCGACCATCCTGCCCAGCGCGATTGCCCTGGTGCAGCCGGGGTTGCAGGCGGTGCCGCTGAGCCCGCCGTTGCCGCAACGCACGGCGGCGTTGCTCAGCCGCAAGGGAGGCTATCGCAGTGCTGCGTGCAGGGCGTTTGTCGAGCTGGTCAGGGCGCAGCCAGCCACTGATTGATGATGCCGTCGTACACGCCGGTCACCGTGCTCAAGTGCAGCCACTGGTCCACATAACTCTTCCATGCGACATCATCGCGGGGCAGCAGGAACGCTTTCTCGCTGTACTGCATGTACCGCTCGGGATTCACCGCGCACAGTCCCGGCTTGAGCTTCTGCTGATACCGCGCCTCGCTGGCGTCGGTGATCATCACGTCCGCCTTGTTCGCCAGCAGTTCCTCGAAAATCGTCACGTTATCCGGGAACAGCGTCAGTTGTGCCTTGCCCAAATGCGCCCGCGCAAATACTTCATTGGTGCCGCCCGCAGGCTCGATCACCCGTACCTGCGGCTGGTTGATCTGCTCCACCGTCTGATAGCGCTGCACATCGGCGCAACGCACCAGCGGGATCTTGCCGTCGACGCCCAATGGTTGGCTGAAAAACGCCTTTTTCTGCCGCTCCAGGGACACTGAAATACCACCCACCGCAATATCACAGCGCTGGGCCAGGAAGTCCGGCATCAGGGTTTTCCAGGTGGTCGGCACCCACTTCACCTGCACCCCAAGGCTCTTGGCCAGCGACTGGGCCATCGAAATGTCGATGCCTTCGTAGCTGCCGTCCGGGCGTAAATAGCTGTAGGGCTTGTAGTCGCCGGTGGTACAGACGCTCATTTCGCCGCGCTGGAGCACTTCATCCAGGCGCGACGCGGGGCTGTCGGCCAGGGCCTGGGCAGACAGGCCGGCCAGCAGGGAAAGGGTCAGCAATGCTTTCATGCGGTCGGGTCCTTGGGCATGGGCAGGGCCGCCATTATTTGCAAATGTTTAGCCACGGCACAACCAAACTCCATCAAGACTGGATTTAACGGCTTAACCTCGCGTGTGAGGCTGCCCGGCATCTCTTTACTGTGAATCCCGCATGGACGGTTCCCCCGACACACACCCTGAGACATCGCCAGGCGCCACCGCGTCCAGCCGTCCGGATCGTCGTCGAGTCACCGCTGATGCCCTCCCTTCCGAACTCGCCTTCTGGGCGCTCTGGCACTGCCGCCACGCGCGCCCACCGGACACCTTTCTCCTACGTTGATTTGCCCGAATGGATGCCCCGCGCATCTGCCCGGCAGCGCCCGCGCGCCTGCCTGACGCGAACGTATGAGAATGCCCATGAGCACGCCCTTTGCCACCCTGCACGAAGCCCAGTCCTTTCTTGAGCAGAACCCGGATATCGAGATGTTCGAGCTGTTCATCCTCGACAACAACGGTGTGCCTCGCGGCAAACTGCTGCACCGCGATGAACTGCTGGCGGTCTATGAAAGTGGCCGGCCGCTGCCGAGTACCATCCTCGGCCTGACCATCAATGGCGACGACGTGGAGAACTCCGGGCTGGTCTGGGAAGTCGGTGATATCGACTGCCGCGCTTACCCGGTCAGCGGCAGTTTGCAGCGCATGCCGTGGCGCCTGATCCCGACGGCAGCAGTGCAAGTCAGCATGCACCCCACCGAAGGCATGCCCGCTACCGTGGCCGATCCCCGGCACCTGCTGGCCAGGGTGATTGACGACCTCAAGGCCGACGGCTATTACCCGGTGATGGCGGCGGAGCTGGAGTTCTATTTGCTCGACCAGAAACCCGACAGCAACGGCCGCCCGCAACCGGCGCGGGATGTCGACGGCGGGCGCCCGCGCTCGACCCAGGTCTACGGCCTGCGGGAGCTGGAGCAGATCGAACCGTTCCTCGCCGACCTCTACAGCGCCTGCAAACTCCAGGGTATCCCGGCGCGCACGGCGATTTCCGAATACGCCCCGGGCCAGGTGGAAATCACCCTGGAGCATCGCAGCGATGCCCTGCAAGCCATGGACGAGGCGGTGCGTTACAAGCGCCTGGTCAAGGGCGTAGCCCACAAGCACGGGATGACCGCGTGTTTCATGGCCAAGCCGTTCGACGATCTGGCCGGCACCGGCATGCACATGCACGTCAGCCTGGCGGACCGCGACGGCAATAACCTGTTTGCCAGCGAAGCACCCGACGGCACGCCGCTGTTGCGCCACGCGGTGGGCGGCATGCTCAGCACCTTGCTCGACTCGTTGCTGATGTTCTGCCCCAACGCCAACTCCTATCGACGCTTCCAGACCAACAGCTACGCGCCGCTGGCCGCGACCTGGGGCGTGGACAACCGCACCGTCACACTGCGGGTGCCCGGCGGACCGGCGTTTTCCCGGCATATCGAACACCGTATCTGCGGCGCCGACGCCAACCCGTACCTCGCGGCGGCCGCGATTCTGGCCGGTATCCACCGGGGCATCCGCGAACAGCGCGACCCCGGCGCGCCGGTGGAGGGCAACGGTTATGCCCAGGCCAAGGAGTTGCTGCCCACCGATTGGCTGACCACCTTGCGTGCGCTTGAAGGCTCGGTTTGGGCGCGTGAGGCGTTCGGCGGCGAATTCCTCGGCGTGTACCTGGCGGTCAAGCGGGCCGAATACCGTCAGTTCATGGGCGAGGTGGGCGAGCAGGATTGGCGCTGGTATCTGCACCAGGCCTGAAGATGAAGGCGCTGATCACAGACAGTTAACAGACAGGCAGCGGGCTGGATACTGGATCTGCATTAACGGCGAACAATCCTTCGACCTTTTTTTCACGAGACGGTGGTTAAGCTGCGAATGTCTGATCCATTAACAGAGTCGTGTGATGCCGTCGCAACCGCCGTCTTCCATCGAGATTGAATTTGCCGAACGCGCTGGCCAGCAGCATGCCCTGGTCTGCGCCGACACGCGTCCGCCGGGGCTGTTGCGGCGCCTGGGGTTGTGGCGCGATGAGCAATTGGTGCGCCGTGCACTGAAGATCGCCGGCGAGCCAGGGCTGATTCTCGACCTGGCGTGCGGCTCCGGGCGCTTTTGGCCGGTGCTGGCCGAGCACAGCAACCGGGTGATCCTGGCGTCGGACAATTCCCAGGACATGCTCGACCACGCACGTACCCACCACGCGCCGGGCTTGCTCAAGCGGATCAAGACCTTCCAGGGCTCGGCATTTTCCATCGGCCTTTCGGCCAACGCGGTGGACTGCATTTTTTGCCTGGAGTTGTTTCGCCATGTGCCAACGGCAGAAGGGCGCCTGGCCCTGCTCGGTGAGTTTCATCGGGTAAGCCGCGACACGGTAATCGTCTCGGTCAACAGCGACAGCGGGTACCGGGCGTTGCAGCCTGGCCCGGCGGCAGTTGCCAGCCACCGGGCGCAAGTGGAGGCGGAGTTTCGCCTGGCGGGTTTCAAGGTCCTCGGTCAACAGGAGTTCATGCCCGGCTCAGCCATGTGGCGGGTGTATGTCCTGCGTAAGAGAGGATAAGTACCGACTGTCGGACTATTCTTCAGCTCCTATAAGAGTTTTCATGGCGGATGCTGTACTGCGAATGCTCGCAACTCCCTTTCGCGATATATACTGCGCGCCATTCTTCAAGGGAGAGCCGTGTGGCCATCGATATTCACTGGATCTGCGACAACGATAGCCTCGGCCAGCACTGCGCCGAATGGCAGCAGTTGCCATTCGTCGCCCTCGACACCGAATTCATGCGGGTCGACACTTTTTATCCCATTGCCGGGCTGATCCAGATCGGTGATGGCGTGCGCGCTTACCTGATCGACCCCCTGACCATCGACAACTGGCAACCCCTGGCCGCCTTGCTGGAGAACCCGGCGGTGATCAAGGTGGTACACGCGTGCAGCGAAGACCTGGAAGTGTTGCTGCGCCTGACCGGCAGCCTGCCGGTGCCGTTGTTCGACACGCAACTGGCGGCGGCCTACCTGAACCTCGGTTTCTCCATGGGCTATTCGCGGTTGGTGCAAGCCGTCCTCGATATCGAGTTGCCCAAGGGCGAGACCCGCTCCGACTGGTTGCAGCGGCCATTGTCCGAGACGCAAATCAGCTACGCCGCCGAAGACGCGGTGCACCTGGCAGAAGTCTACACACGCCTGCGCCCGAAGCTTTCCGACGACAAATACGCCTGGGTCCTGGAAGACGGTGCCGAACTGGTGGCCAACCTGCGCCGCGAAGTCGACCCGTACGAGGTTTACCGCGACGCCAAGCTCGCCTGGAAACTCTCCCGTGCCCAGCTCGCCGTATTGCGCGAACTGTGCGCCTGGCGCGAACAGCAAGCCCGTGCCCGTGACCTGCCGCGCAACCGGATCATCCGTGAGCACTCGTTATGGCCCCTGGCCAAATCCCAGCCGGATAACCTCGCCGCGCTGGGCAAGATCGAAGACATGCACCCGCGCACCGTGCGCCAGGACGGCGAGTTCCTGCTGGGCCTGATCAAGCGCGCCGGCAGCGTGCCCATGGACCAGTGGCCACCGGCGGTTGCCGAGCCATTGCCGGTGGACGCGGCCACGCTGATCAAGCAACTGCGCGCCCTGGGCCAGGCCGAGGCCGAACGCCTGGACATGGCGCCGGAACTGATGCTGCGCAAGAAAACCCTTGAAGCCCTGGTCAAGAGCGGCTACCCCGAGGGGCCTTACCAATTGCCAGATTCGCTGCGTGGCTGGCGCCGCGAACTGATGGGCCAGGCGCTGCTGGACAGCCTGGCCACTGCCGGAGAACAGCCTTGAAACGTATTTGCTCTATCTATCGCAGCCTCAAACGAAACGAGATGTACCTCTACGTGCTGAAAAGCGATGCACTGGAGCGCGTGCCGGAAAGTCTGCTGGCCGCCTTCGGCAAGCCGCACCACGCCTTCGACCTGGTGCTGAGCCCGGAGCGCAAGCTGTCCCGCGAGGACATCACCGTGGTTCTGGAGAACCTCGAAAAGCAGGGTTACCACCTGCAAATGCCGCCGGCCGAGGACGAGTACATCGAACACTTGCCCGAAGAGCTGCTGCGACGCAATGACCCGATGTGATCGGTCAGTGCCCCGTCCGGGGCACATCATCTATGGAATTCAATTTTTGGCGGCGGCCGCACGGTACAGTGAACTGGACCGGCGGCCGCCTGCAGTGTTTTTGAAAGGTTTGAACCATGCGCGTTCTGATTGCTGAACACGATCACCCGCTGTACGCCCGGCTGCTGCGCGAAGCGGCGCCGGACCTTGAGGTCATGACCAGCGGCGACTCCGCCGAATTGTCGCGCCTGGCGGCCGATTGCCCGGTGTGGCTGGGCCAGCCGGATCTTCTGGCCACCTTGCTGCGCCAGGGGCACCAGCCACAATGGCTGCAATCCACCTGGGCCGGCATCACGCCGCTGCTGGCCGACGGCCTGCCGCGGGATTACCGCCTGACCCGCGCCGTGGGCATTTTTGGCCAGGTGATGGCCGAATACGTGCTGACTTACATGCTTGGCCATGAGCGTGAAGTGCTGGCGCGGCTGGTCAGCCAGGTCGAGCGCAAGTGGGATAACCGCATGGGCCAGAGCCTGGCGGGGCGCAAAGTGCTGATCGTCGGTACCGGTGATATCGGCCGCAGCGTTGCGCAATTCCTGCAGCCGTTTGGCGTTGAGCTGTACGGCATTGCCAGTGAGGCCCGTGAGCAGGCGCCGTTTGTCGAAGTTGCCGGGCTCGACGCGTTGCCGCGCCTGGTGGGTGAGGTGGACTACGTGGTCAACCTGCTGCCCAACACGCCGAACACCCACGATTTGTACAATGCGGCGCTGTTCAAGCAGTTCAAGCCGACCGGGTTGTTCATCAACGTCGGGCGCGGTGTGGCGGTGGTCGATGCGGACCTGGTGGAAGCGTTGAAGGAAGGCCATCTGGCCGGCGCGGTGATTGACGTTTGCCGTCAGGAACCATTGCCCCAGCGCCATCCGTTCTGGACCGCCTGGGGCTTGCTGTTGACCGGCCACAGCTCGGCGCCGACTTCGCCGGGGATGATGGTGCAATTATTTGTCGAGAATTTGCGCGCGTACCAGGCGCAGGAAACGTTGCGCGGCGAAGTGAGTTTCGAGCGCGGTTACTGACAGCGCGAAGGCTCGGCAACGCGTGTTGCCGGGCGCTTACAAATTTCTGCAAACACTAATCAGATGTTCGTTTCGCAGGCCGTATGTGAGGCTCGTACCCCTCTCCAGATGGGTACATTCTCATGTTGAATGCTGGCACTGTGTCTCTCCCTCCACGGGTAACTCCGCAACTTTCCCTGCTTTCTACCGAGCCGGCGGCGCTCCCTCTATTGCCCTCTGCTCTGGGTGCTACGGCCGATCGCGATACGCTGGCCCTCGCCCCAGTCCCCCGGCAATCCGGTCTCACCGCGGCGTTGGGCGACCGCGAGAATCTGCGGACACTGGGCCAGAAGCTCAACGAAATCGCCAGCCGTCTTGGCGTGAATGCCAGCCCTCAAGCGGTGCTGGCCGCGCTGCAAACGACACCGATGCAAATACACCCCGACTCGTCCTACCCGACCCAGGCGGGTAAAGCGGCGACGGTAGAGACCTTTCTCGGAAGTATCGGCTTGGGGTTGCCCACCAATCATTTTCAGCTGACCGGTCATGCCCATGCGGTGATTGACAGGGCACTGGAGCATCCGCTCGGCAATTTTGGCGGCGGGTTGTCCTGGCCTGTTCCCATGAGCGCCGCTGAACAGCGCAGGGTACTGGCGGCGGCTACCGACCATGGCAGCCAGAACCCCAATGCACCACACATCGGCGCAAGCGTGGGTGTACTGGAATATCTGAACGCGAACCAGCCGTTGTCGGGCGAGGCATTGGCTGATCCTGCCAAGGCACTCGAAACCCTCGTCAGCTCCACCCGCGGGCAGGCACTGGGGCAAGCCATCCGGGATCAGCTCGGGGGCGTCGCCACCGATGCCAGCGTGAACGAATACGCACTGAGCGCAATCCACCTGCTGCTGGATCCCGAGTCCATTACGGCGCCGCACCGAAACCGTGTGGCAGGTTTCGACCTCGCGCAACAGGCCCATTGGGGCAAGCCGGCTTCGACAGTACTCGAGCGCCTGAGCACTTACCTGCACGAAAATCACAAGACCAGTCCCGAGATGGCCAAGGCCGGCGCCTATTTGTTACTGGCACGAAAGGCGCCCGAGTTTTTGATCAAGGACATCCCCGACCGCGTGACCTACGGCAGCCCTGCCTGGGTAAGCCTCGCGGTCGCAGCGGCGGCCATAGAGGCGCAGTTCCCCGGAAAGGTGGCGCACATGACCTTTGCCCAAGTCATGTCCAGCGCGGAAAACGCGATCCTGACGAATCGAGCCGCCGCCGAACATGCACAAAAGGCGGCATTGGTGGACTGGGCCGTGGTCAACGGGATCGTCACATGCCAGCCAGGTGATCATTACAGCGACGATGAGATAGACCGTGCAAGGACGGCATTCAACGCACAACTGAAGTCGACGCTTGCGGCTACCGGTTTGTTGGAAGCCGAGATTCCAAGCCGTAAAGACATTGCGTTGGCTCATTTGAAGGAGCGGTTTGGCGAACACGTACCTTTTGAAGAGAAACGACTGAAGGTCGTTGACTCGAAACAACCGTCAGCCCAACCACTTTATGATCCGAACCGGGCGCCCGGCGGGCTTTTCTCGTTGTTGGACATCGCCATGAGCGGACTTGGCCAATACCCATGGGAAACCAGGGACCCGAGCATTGCCGAGGCAATCAAAGGCAAGAGCCTGGATTTCAGCGTGAACAAAATCTTCAACGAAGAATTTGAACAAGCAATCACTTCTCGCCAGCAAGGGGTTCGCAGCGTCATCAAGCACCTTGTCGCAACACTGCCCTTGGTTGACCGGGAAAACCTGGAGTTTGCAAAGCTCGAGTTTTTTCAGAAAAACACTTATGAACTGGGCCTCGACTTCACCTCTAAAAAACGGCAGGGCGCGGAAAACAAACTGTGGGTCAAGGCCACCGGAAGGAATGGCAACACTGTTTATGAAATTGATTTGAACGCAGGTGCAATCAAGTCGGTGCCGGCCTCGGAGTTAACAACAAAACGCGAGCGGCAGGCCAACAAGGAGTTCAAGACGGAGCCCTTCAAGCCCAAGACCGTGAGCGAGGCTGCCCTTGGCCAAAAGAGCCAGGACGGCTTGTCAACGCCGCCCCTCAGTTTTTCCAGTGCGCGAACCCAGCACATTGCCGATGCCTTTGTTGAGCATCTTGATCTCGACAGTGATGACATAAAAACCTATGCCCGGGGGGTCACCTCGTTCGATAAACAAATGGCAACCGAGTGGAACGTCACCCACTTTTTTCTTGACCTGATTCCGCTCAGGTCAGCCATCGTGAATTTTTCCAGGGGCAACCACCTGGAAGGGGCCAGTGACCTGGCGCTGGATGTCTTTGGTTTTGTCACGGCGGGCGCGGGTGTGGCGGCGAAAGTCACGAAGGCGGGGGCCAAGGTCGCGAGCGCCGCCGCCAAGGCCATTCAAGTGGCAAAAGTCATCGGTGTGGCTGCCATTCAAGCATTCAACCCATTGGATGGCTTCAGCGAACTGGTCGCGGGCGGTGCCCGGTTGCTGGGCAAAGGCGCCAACTTTGTACGCGCCACGGGTGCAGAGGTGGTCAACAAGCTCAGGGGCGCGAGCGGCAGCTATGACCTGTTGAAGGCTGCCAGTAAACACTATGACGCAGCAGCGACGGGTACCTTCAAGGTCGCCGGGCAAAGCGTTGATGGAGGCGCGGTACTCCAGAACGGTCGATGGTATGCGTTTGATGTGGACAGGATGCGGCCTTACGGCAGCCCTCTTGAAGGCTTCACCGCAAAAACGAGTGCGATGGATGGGGCGATCATCACCACGCCTGCCGAGCCGGGCAGCGCCCTGAACAACCGGTTGCTTGGCGACTACAGCGTGGCCGAATCGAAAATAGCCGGGCTTGCGCGCAACAGTCAGGGGATCTATGTGGCGGCGGACGGTCACTTGTCCCACATCCGCCATACCGATACTGCCGGCAACACTGCGGTCTACGAAGTGCGGCAAGTGACTCGCACCGCCGACGGTGCCGTACAGGCGCAGATTTATCACAACAACCGGCAAACGCCGCTGCTGGTGCAGCACCTTCAGGGGGACCAATGGCAGCGCCTGGGGGCACGCGGCGGTAACCCGCCTTCTGTGGCATCAGACCTGGGGCCGGAAATTGGCGGGGGCGGTGAGGGGACGATCTACGACAGTCTCGACGGGAAAAGTGTCTATAAGGACTATGGCCCTTCATCCATGACTTCTGCCGACGACTTTGTCGATAACGAGACCCTGTGCCTGAACAGCTATTACGGTGACGGCTTTGCAACCACGATATTTGAAAATGGTCGCCGTTATTTGAAAATGGGCAAGCTGGACGGGGTGGATGTAAATACCCTGGCAAGGGGAAGTTTGCCCCCAGAGGCCAGGCTTTTACTGGATGACACATTTCGGCGCATGGAACAGAAAAATCTCTACCACAACGATCTGCAGTTAAGTAATTTCCTGTATTCAGCGAGGGATAATAAAATCTATCCAGTGGACTTGAACGCAAACGGTCTTGAAGACATGACACCGTTTCTCGCCAATATGTACAAGCGTGATCGAGACGAGCTGCGCAGGGCCTATTACGCGCTGATCGCCAAGGCGTAGCTGCACTTGTGGCGGGTGTACCCTGCTGTGATCGCAGCAGCAGGGTTTTGACGTGACCGTCAACGACTGCCAGAGCGTGTTCAGTCCTGGTGGTTGAAGTCGCCTTCGGACACCAGCTCGTTCAATGGACGACGCGGGCTCGGGGTTTCCCGGGCTTGCAGGTAGTCGGCCAGGGTCGATTTGTCGCCGAGCTTGCCAATCGCCACCGCAGCGTGCAGGGCGTAACCTTCAGGAATCTTCAGTTCCTTGCGGGTCAGTTCCTGGTCGAAACCGGCCATGCCGTGGGTGTGCCAGCCGCTGAGGCTGGCTTGCAGCGCCAGGTGGCCCCAGGCCGAGCCGGTGTCAAAGGTGTGCCACAGGGCCGGGGTTTCTTCGGTGGCACCAGGCACGGCAAAGGTCGTCTTCGACGCGACGATCACCAGGGCCGAGGCATGCTGCGCCCAGCCACGGTTGAATTCGTTCAGCAGGCCCAGGAAACGTTCCCAGTTCGGCGTGTCGCGGCGCGCATAGAGAAAACGCCATGGCTGCGAGTTGTAGGCCGAAGGTGACCAGCGCGCGGCTTCGAAGAAGCTCAACAGGGTGTCCACCGGGATGCTTTCGCCGGTGAAGGCGCGCGGCGACCAGCGGTCGGTGAATTGTGGGTGGATCGGATAGTCGGCGACGCGTGGGTTGCTGCTCATTGGGCTGATCCTGATGAAAAACCGGGGTTCAAAACTACTTCGCCGCCGGGTGGCTGACAAGTCTTGTTCTACCGACAGTCGTAAGCGCTTGGCCCCGGGGGCCATGGGCACTAGACTGGCGGCCTTTTAACATACCGATATTGATGTAGAGCCATGGCCGCCAAAGTCGAACCTTTCTGGATCCGCAAAACCCTCGAACAACTCGACCAGGATGAGTGGGAGTCGTTGTGCGACGGCTGCGGCCTGTGCTGCCTGCAAAAGCTCGAGGATGAAGACGACAACAGCGTCTACTACACGCGCATCGCCTGCAAACTGCTGGACCTGAAAACCTGCCAGTGCACCGATTACCCCAACCGTCGCGCCTCGGTGCCCGATTGCATCCAGCTCACTCCGGGCCAGGCCGACCAGTTCAAATGGCTGCCGCCCACCTGCGGTTACCGGCTGGTCAGCGAGCGCAAGGACTTGCCGCTGTGGCACCACCTGGTCTGCGGCGATCGCGACGCTGTGCACCAGGAACGCATTTCCCAGTCCGGGCGCATGCTCAGCGAAGGCAGCGTGCCCGAGGATGACTGGGAGGATTACCTGATTTTTCGTGCAGGCTGAGAAGGAGTGTGTATGACGGTTGGAGCCAGGCTGGCGGCGAGCCTGCTGTTGTTGGTATTGAGTGCGCCGGCGTGGGCGGCGAAGAAAGTTGACCTGGACTATCACGTCAAGCTGTTGCCCCAAAGTGATCAGGCAGAAGTGCGCCTGAGCCTGTCCCAAGGCTCGGCGGTGCGCAGCCTCAACTTCGACCTGGGCCGCGACGGCGACTACAGCGACTTCAAGGCCGATGGCCAGTGGCAAGTGTTGCCGGGCAATACCCCGGGTGACAGCCGCGGCCTGTGGCAACCGAGTGCCGACAAGGCCAGCCTGACCTACCGTGTACGCCTCACCCACGCGCGCAAGAAAGGCGTCTATGAAGCGCGGATGACCCCGAGTTGGGCGCTGTTTCGCGGCGAGGACCTGGTGCCCACTGCACGTCTGGATCAACAGGACGGCATTGAACTGGAGTCGCGTCTGGTGTTTGAACTGCCAGCCGGCTGGAAAAGCGTCGAGACGTCCTGGCCGCGCATCGGCAAGAACAAATTCCGCATCGATAACGTTTCCCGCCTGTTTGACCGGCCCACCGGCTGGATGCTCGCGGGTACGCTGGGCAGTCGCAGGATGCGCCTGGGGGAAACCGAAATCACCGTGGCGTCGCCCAAAGGGCAAGGCATGCATCGCATGGATGTGCTGACCTTGCTGACGTTTGTCTGGCCGCAAGTGCAAGCGGCATTCCCACGGCACCCGGCGAAATTGCTGGTGGTGGGCGCCAGTGACCCGATGAGGCGCGGTGCGTATTCGGCGCGGGACTCGATTTACCTCAACAGCCGTACGCCGTTGGTCAGCGAGAACGGCAGCAGCCCGTTGATCCGTGAAGTGGTGCAGGCTATCGGCCGCTTCAACGACCACCAGGGCAGCGATTGGATCAGCGAGGGCTTGGCGCAGTACTACGCCATTGAGCTGATGCGCCGCGCAGGGGGGATCAGCGACGATCGTTATGCCGCCCTGCAGGCCCGGCTGGCCAATGACGGCAAGGACGTGACCACCTTGCGGGTCGAGCACGCCAATAGCGCGACCGTCTCACGAGCGGTGGTGTTGTTGCAGGAGCTGGACCGCGAGATTCGTGTGAAAACCCACAACAAGCGTTCGCTGGATGATTTGACCCAGGCGGTGATGCGTCTGAACAGCATCAGCACCAAGGAATTTGTGCAGCTGGGGGAGAGCATTATTGGCGAGTCGTCGGTAGTACTCGATACCAAACTGCTGCACTGAAACCAAGGTGGGAGCGGGCTTGCTCGCGAAAGCGGTGTATCAGAAACACAGTCAGTGACTGACACTCCGCTTTCGCGAGCAAGCCCGCTCCCACATTTGATCGGTGTTAACCCACAGTTTTGCTGGCGTTTTCAGCCGCCACTTCAGCCTTGGTCTTGAGGTTTTTCAGTTCCTCACCGGCGCGTTCGATCTTGGTTCGCACGCTGTTCATTTCCTGGCGGCTGCGCTCCAGCAACTCTTTCGCCGAGCTATGCCCGCTGATCCCGCGTGCCAGCGCTACGCCGCCAATCGCCACCTGGATCAAACCGAAAAAGCCGCCACGGCGCAGGCCTTTGCCCATCATCACCACACCGCCAGCCAGGGAGCCGATGCGTTCCCAGCCCTGGACGTTTTGCGTGGGTTGGGGCTCGAACGGGGTGGACCGGATAACGGGTCGCAGGGTTTTGCTGTCGCTCATGATCTGTCTCCAACAAGGGCTGATTGATATGCAGCTGACTGCACACAGGCCGCGGATGTTCCCAAAAAATCAGTATTTGGGGCCCGAACGGGTGTTGTTGCCCTTGGCCAGACGGTCGTAAAGCACCACGTTGACGGTGGCGGCGAGGTTCATGCAACCGGTGGTCGGGATGTAGATCACGTCTTCACACCAGTCGCGAATCTCTTTGTCGAGGGAGCCGTCTTCCGGGCCGAAGATATACAGCGCACGGTCCGGATGGGTGTATTCGGGGAGAGGGCGGGCGCCTTCCACCAGCTCGACGGCGACGGGGATGCAGCCCAGGGGCAGGATCTTTTTCAGGTCGTCGATACCGATCAGCGGAATGTCGTGGTGGACCTTCTTGGTGTCGGTAATGAAGTCCCGGGCCCGCTCATAGCGCTTGCCGGTGTAGAACACCGAGGCCACGCCGTAGCAGCCGGCGGCGCGCATCACCGAGCCGACGTTTTCGGGGGATTTGGGGTTGTACAGACCGATGCAGCTGTAGCGTTTATTGCCCACGGGAGAGGGTGCCTTCGAGAAAAACCGCGATTATACGGCCTCGGGCTAATGCATTGCTTGGGCGATCGCTATCGCGGGCAAGCCCGGCTCCCACATTTGGAATGCAATCCCTTGTGGGAGCCGGGCTTGCCCGCGATGAGGCCGTCACATTCAGCGAAGATACTCAGTCGTCTTTCTTCATCAACCCGGCCAACGCCGCAAACGGGTTGTGCGTCGCCTTGGCGATCGTCGGGCTGCTGGTGGAGCCTTCGCCGAAATACTGCTGGTCGGTATAACGCGAGTGTTCGTTGTCGTGGCAATACAGGCACAGCAACTCCCAGTTGGAGCCGTCCTGGGGGTTGTCGTCATGGTTGTGGTTGCGGTGGTGCACGGTCAGTTCGCTCAGGCGCTTGCCGGCGAATTCACGGGCGCAGCGGCCACACACGTGGGGGTACATCTTCAGGGCTTTGTCGCGGTAGCCCATTTCCCGGTCGCGCTGGGCATCGGCGAGGATGCGGTCCAGCTTGGCGGTGTGGGAGGGCGGGTTGGTCGAGCTCATCATGGCTCCTGTCTTTTAGTGGATCACGGATAGCGTTGATTCTAGCTGCTTGCGGGCTAATAAACCTCCGGCTTTTTCAGGCGCGGTCATACCGGTGAGGGGGATTGTTTGTAGTATCGACGATACTGAATCATAAGGAGCGGTACTCATGCGGATGCATTCATGGTTGTGGGCGCTGCTGTTGTGCGCCGTCAGTGTTCAGGTCCAGGCGTTTTCCACGCCCCAGCCAGGCCAGGTGATCAATGTGGCGCTGGAGCAGCTCCACCCGACCCAGGCCGTCATCGGTTTTGATCAGATTCATTACAAGCTGGGGGTATTTGCCGAGTCGCCCAAAAAAGTGTTCGACGAATATTGTGAAACCAACGGCCAGGGCGGTGTCGACAAGGTGCCTGAAGATGCCGATCTGCATAAGCCAGGCAGCTTCACCTGCAAAGACCCGGTGGGCGCTCACGTGGCGGACATGAAAACCGTGGTGGTCGGCCCCGCTGGCCAGTTGTACCTCACTGACGGCCACCACTCGTTCAGTACCTTGTGGGAGCAGCCAGGTGCCGGCGCCAAACTGAAGATGTGGGTGCGGGTCACCGATAACTTCAGCGACAGTCCCGACCTGGCGACTTTCTGGAAACGCATGGAGCAGGGCCGCAAGGTCTGGCTCAAGGACGGCCAGGGCAAGACCATCACGCCTGAGCAAATTCCGGCACACCTGGGCTTCAAGGACCTCGGCGACGATATGTTCCGCAGCCTGGTTTACTTCTCCCGCAAGGCGTCCTACGGCAAGCCGACCTCTGGTGAGGTGGTGCCGGAATTCCTGGAGTTTTACTGGGGAGGATGGTTGCGCACGCAGATTGACCTCGGCGCGTTCAACCTGAACAAGCAAGGCGGGTATGAAAAGGCAATCGAGGCGGTAGCCAAGCGCATGGTCAGCCTGGCGCCCGAGGCACCGGTAGGGGACAGCGGCTTCAGCGCCCGGCAGTTGGGCGGCTTCACGTCACTTGACCGCAAAGAACTGAACGATACGTTCAAGAAGAAAGTGCCCTACGTTATCGACAGTAGAAGTAACTAAGTGACGAACCGGCAGGGGCGGCCTTGTACTGTTTCTGTCGGGCGTATAACGGCTTAATATACAGTAAAGATCCGGCAAATATCGATTTAAATGCCGTGGGGCATTTAATTGGCTTCAGGGTGATAAAGTGTTGGACTAACTTTGCCATTTTGTTTAATGTGGCGCCTCTTGGCCTACTGCCGTTAGTGTGTTCTGTGGTGGCGTCAGGTAGTCAATACGTCAGGTCTTTCCTGGCGACTGTCAGTTTCCCGCAAGCCGGGCTTTCCTTTCACGATATCAACCCCTGTGGTTGACGTTGTGGCGTTTCAAATCAGAAGCGCTCATCCAGAGCGTACTGCTTCCAATAACCGAAGTCGGGTGGTTGAAGTGTCTGATGATCGTCGTGCAAATAATAAAAGATCGACGCGTTACCCTGTTGTTATAACTTGAAGATTCGGGATAGGTGTCCTGTGCAAGTTGTAAGTTTATGGTGCCCGTTAATAAACTTCTGATGTTCATCTCACTGACATTCACACTGCGTGAATGCAACGGCCTGCTTCAATTGAATACATGCAATTTTTTGTAGAGGCTGTTGTGTCTAAAGGCGTTGTTCTGGCGGTTTCCGCTTCCTTCCTGTTTGGTGTGCTGTATTTCTTTACCTCCCTTCTTGAACCCTTGAATGGCCAGCAGATATTTGGCTGGCGAATGCTCATCTCCTTGCCCTTCATGACGTTGCTGCTGTGCCTGTCCGGGGATTGGAAGTGGGTGCCGTTGATCTACAAGCGTCTGCGGGAGAAACCCGCGTTGCTGCCCTGTGTCGTGCTCACCAGTGCCCTGGTGGGTGTGCAGTTGTGGATCTTCATGTGGGCGCCCCTCAATGGCCACGGCCTGGATGTGTCGCTGGGCTATTTCCTGTTACCGCTGACCATGGTCATCACCGGGCGCATCGTTTACGGCGAACGCCTTTCCCATCTGCAAAAAATTGCCGCTGCGCTGGCGGCGGTGGGCGTGGCCAACGAGCTGTATCGCACGGGCGGGTTCTCCTGGACCACCCTGGTGGTGTGCGTCGGTTATCCGCTGTATTTCGTAGTGCGCAGGCGTTGTGGCACCGACAACCTCGGCGGGCTGTGGCTGGACATGATGCTGATGATTCCGGTCGCGCTGTGGTTCGTCCTCGGTAGTGAGCCCATCAACGAGACCCTGGCGCAGCGCCCGGCGCTCTATTGGCTGGTGCCACTCATGGGGTTGGTCAGCGCGGCGGCGGGTTATTCCTACATCCTGGCCAGCCGGCTGTTGCCGTTCAGCCTGTTCGGTTTGCTCAGTTACGCGGAACCGGTGCTGCTGGTGGCCGTGTCGCTGATGCTGGGAGACGCTCTCAAACCGGGCCAATGGATGACCTACCTGCCGATCTGGCTGGCGGTGGTGGTGTTGGTGCTGGAAGGCTTGAGGCATTTGAATCGACTGCGCCGGTCGATCTGACCTACGACCCGCGCAGTGAATTCAGGCGGCTGTTTCAGCCCTTGAGTTTCTCGGCAATCCAGATGGTATGCCGCGTGCCCTTGTTGCCATGGGCAAACACTTGCACTTCCTCGGCCTTGAAGCCGGCCTTGCGCAGTTTGTCGCTGAACTGCTTGTCGGCGCTGGCCGACCACACCGCCAGCACGCCCTTGGGCCGTAGCGCCTTGGCGCAGGCGCTTAGGCCACCGGCGGAATACAGCCAGCTGTTGGCTTTTTGCGTCAGGCCTTCGGGGCCGTTGTCGACGTCCAGCATGATTGCGTCAAACCCCTGGGGCTCGGCCTGCAGCACCTTGGCCACGTCTTCCAGACGGATCACGGTGCGCGGGTCCAGCAGCGGGCGGCCGGACTTTTCCCCCAGAGGGCCACGATTCCACTCGACCACGCCGGGCACCAGCTCGGCAACCACCACTTCGGCAGTCTTGCCCAAATGCTTGAGCGCTGCCGCCAGGGTGAAGCCCATGCCCAGGCCGCCAATCAACACCCTGGAGCCGGGCCGACCGGCGACTTTGCGGCACGGAATCTCCGCCAGCGCATCCTCGGAACCGTGCATGCGCGTGTTCATCAACTGGCCACCGTCACCGCCCTGAATCTTGATGACAAAATCCTCACCGTACTCGAACAGGCACAAGGCACCGCCGTTGTCGGGGATCGGAGTGGTGTCCAGCAGAACGAAACGTTTCATGGAAATCTCATTGGGAAGGGCATTCTTGCGCGGTTGGGAGTAGCCTTACGACTTTACGGTCAGGCCATGGAGCCATCGATGAAGTGCAGCATTCTAACGGTCATTGTGTGGAGCGCGCTCGCCCTTGGCGGTGTGGCCCAGGCTCAGGAGTCGCAAACCGTGCCGATTACCCCCGCGCCCACGGCGGGTTCACCGGGTACTGCAACGCCCACGCCTTACCCGCAAGTCACGCCACCGGCAACGCCAAAGGCGGCCGGCAGCGGTGAGCCATTGTTGGCGCCGATCGTGCTGCCCGCGCCGCCGAAGGACCAGACGATCCCCGGCTTGCAGCAAAACGACATCAAGCCCAAGACCCCAGGCGGCTAAAACTGCTGGGACAGCAATTGCCCGTCCGCCATGCGCAGGCGCCTGGACAGGGCGATAGCAATCGCACGAATGATCTTGGCCGCGATTTTCGGTGCATCGTTGAGCATCTTTTCCAGGGAATCCTTGCCCAGGTTCAACAGCACGCAATCGCTGGCCGCCACACAGCTGGCGGAGCGGCGCTCGCCGTCCAGCACAGCCATCTCGCCAAAGGTCCGCCCGCTGCGCAAGGTGGCGATAGTCAGGCGCTGGCCTGCATGGTTGGTCTTCTGCACCGCCACCTGGCCTGAGTGAATGATGCACATGAAGGTGCCCGCGTCGCCCTCGAGGAAAATCACCTCATCGCGGGCGATGCTGCTGATGTTGAAATAGCCCGCCGCTACGTGGAAGTCTTCCGGCAGCAACGGGTCGAACAGGCCGCAATCCATCAGCATGTCGCGGATTTCGTTATTGAGTAAGGTCGGTTCTGGCATGAGGCTTACAGTCTTTGTCCATAAATCGTGCAGGGCGCGCCCGGCGGTCAAGTGTTCAGACCGGCCCGCCAGGCGGAGTTCCTTAAATCAGCCCCAGCGCCTTGAAAACAAATGCATATTCGAGTGCTACGTCACGTAATCCCTGGTAACGCCCACTCATGCCGCCGTGGCCGGCGCCCAGCTCGGTCTTGAGCAGCAACAGGTTGTCGTCGGTCCTGGTGTCGCGCAGCTTGGCCACCCACTTCGCCGCTTCCCAATACTGTACGCGGCTGTCGTTGTAGCCGGCGATCACCAGCGTGGCCGGATAGGCCTGGGCGCTGACGTTTTCGTACGGTGCGTACGCCTTGATCCGCTCATACACCTCGGGCTCCTGCGGGTTGCCCCATTCGTCGTACTCGGTGATGGTCAGCGGCAACTCGGGGTCGAGCATGGTGTTGAGCACATCGACGAACGGCACTTCGGCAATCGCCGCCTGGAACAGCTCCGGGCGTTGATTGAGCACCGCGCCGATCAACAGGCCGCCGGCGCTGCCGCCGCTGATGGCCAGTTGCTTGGAGGTGGTCAGGCCCTGGGCGATCAAGTGTTCGGCGCAGGCGATAAAGTCGCTGAAGGTGTTTTGCTTGTGCTCCTGCTTGCCGCCGCGATACCAGGCCTCACCCAGTTCGCCGCCGCCGCGTACATGGGCAATGGCGAAGGCCACGCCACGGTCCAGCAGGCTCAGGCGGGCGTGGGAGAACCACGGGTCGAGGCTGTGGCCGTAGGCGCCGTAGCCGTACAGATACAGGGGCGTCGGCTTACCCAACTGGTCGCGTCGGACGACAAGACTGATCGGCACCTGAGTGCCATCGGCCGACGTTGCCCACAGGCGTTGGCTGACGTAGTCGTCGGCGTTGAACACGCCCAGCACCGGGGTTTCCTTGAGCACTTGTTGTGCGCCGCCGGCCAGTTCCAGCTGACGAACCTGGGCCGGGCGGTTCAGCGCCTCATAGCGCAGACGGATCTTGTCGCTGGCAAATTCCAGGCTGTTTTGCACATAGAGGCTGTAGGCCGCGTCCGGTAACTCCACGCGATAAGCGGCTTGCCCCTGTGGGTGCACTTCGATGATCGGCAGGCCGCCGATCCGCAGGCTCAGGGTCATGGCCCGGGCATTGAGGCTTACGCCATCGAGCATTACCGCGTCGTCGTGGGGGATCAGGTTCAGCCAGTCGTCCTGGGTCGGCACACTGCCGGTGTCGGCCGCCTGGAACAGCGCAAAGTTGATGCCGTCGCGGTTGCTGCGGATAAACCAGGTCCACTGGTCGTCCAGCTTGCCGTGGTCGACGTCATATTCATGGCCTTCGACCCGTGGCGCCATGCAGGTAAACGCCTGCTGCGGCTTTTCGGCGTCCAGGGCCCAGATCTCGCTGGTGGTCTTGCTGCCCAGGGCCAGCAGCAACTGACGCTCGGAGCTGGAGCGGTAGCAGTGCAGGAAGAAACGTCCGTCAGGCTCGTGGAACACTTCTTCGGCGGCAGTGCCGTCCAGGCGATAGCGGTACAGCTTGTGCGGGCGATGGGTGTCGTCCAGTTCGGTGAAGAACAGGGTCAGGCTGTCGTTGGCCCAGGTCATGCTGCCATCGCAGTCTTCAAACTCCAGTTCGCTGACCTTGCCGGTGGCCAATTCCTTCACGTAGAGGGTGTAGATCTCTTCGCCGCTGGTATCCAGGCTGTAGGCCAGGCGCTGGTGGTCCGGGCTGATGCTGAAGGCGCCGAGGGAGAAAAAGCCGCCATTGGCCAGTACGTTCGGATCCAGCAGCAGCTCTTCCGCGCTTTCGTCGACCTGTTGGCTGTCGTCCGCCGGGCGCGGGCAGCGGTAGTGGCGGGCGTATTCGTCGCCGGCGGTGGTGCGGGTGTAATACAGGTACGGGCCCCAGGGCGAGGGCAGGGACAGGTCGGTTTCGAGAATGCGGCCCTTGATCTCCTCGAACAGGGTCTCGCGCAGCGCCTGCTGGTCGGACAATTGTGCTTCTTGCCAGGCATTTTCCGCCTTGAGGTAATCGAGCACCTCGGCGCTGTCACGCGCTTGCAGCCAGGCATACGGGTCGGTGCCTGGGGCCTTGCGGGCGATCGGGGCGGCAGTGATGTGGGTCGATGGGGGCATGGATCACTCTCTGTCTGGCGGTTGGCCGACGGCATTGCAGCCTCGGCACTGAAAAGCCGTTATCATAGCGGCCTGTTTGCCTACCTTGCCATGGACACCATGACCGAGAACGACTATCTGATCGCTTGGGGCCTCTACGCCTTCGCAGCCCTGGGTTGCCTGTTGGTGTGGTTTGCCATGACCCGCTGGATGTGGCGCTGGCTGCGCGAGCCGCTGCGGTTGCTGGTGGCGGTGCTGCTGTTCAGCCCGACCATCGTCGACCCGGTGAAGACCCAGTTCGCCCCGGCCGTGGCCATCACCGCCCTGGACCTGGTGCTCAAGGTCGGCAACAACGCCTGGCGGGCGATTTCCGATCTGTTCATGTATTGCATGATCGCGTTCGGCGTGTACCTGGTGTTCGTGCTGATCCGCTGGCCCATCGAGCGTGCCGCCAGGGTTCGTCGTGAGCAGAAGGCCGCCGCTGCGGCAGCCGCTGCCGCCGAGCCGGAGGATGACGACGAACCCTTCGCCGATGAGCGTTACGGTCGCCCGGCACCTGTCAGCGGTATGCGGGTCGAACCGCGCCTTTAACGTTGTACGCCCTGTATCGAGAAGCCTGGCATGTGTGAATTATTGGGCATGAGTGCCAACGTACCGACCGATATCGTCTTCAGCTTCACCGGGCTGATGCAGCGCGGCGGACGTACCGGGCCCCACCGCGACGGTTGGGGCATCGCCTTCTACGAGGGCCGTGGCCTGCGGTTGTTCCAGGACCCGGCGGCCAGCAGCGAATCGGAAGTCGCGCTGCTGGTGCAGCGTTATCCCATCAAGAGTGAAGTGGTGATTGGCCATATCCGCCAGGCCAATGTGGGCAAGGTGTGCCTGTCCAATACCCATCCGTTCGTCCGTGAACTGTGGGGCCGCAACTGGTGCTTTGCCCATAACGGTCAACTGGCGGACTTCAACCCCCGCGCCACGTTCTACCGCCCGGTGGGCGATACCGACAGCGAAGCGGCGTTCTGCGATTTGCTCAACCGAGTCCGTGAAGCGTTCCCGGAACCGGTGGACATCGAACAGGTGCTGCCGGACCTGATCGCCGCCTGCAGCGAATACCGCAGCAAGGGCGTGTTCAACTGCCTGCTCAGCGACGGTGACTGGCTGTTCTGCTATTGCTCGACCAAACTGGCACAGATCACCCGGCGTGCGCCATTTGGCCCTGCACGGTTGAAAGATGTCGACGTGATCGTCGATTTTCAGGCCGAAACCACTCCCAATGACGTGGTGACGGTAATTGCCACCGAACCCCTGACCGAAAACGAGACCTGGACCCGCTACGAACCGGGCCAGTGGAGCCTGTGGCGACGCGGCGAATGTGTCAGCCAAGGTAAAACGGAATAAGGACGTCGAATATGTTGCTCAGCTATTTGCGACTGGTGTTGTTTGCCGTGGGTCTGTTGGTCGGTGTGCAGGTGCCGGGGTTTATCAGCGACTACGCCAAGCGCGTCGAAGCCCACTTGATCGAAGCCCAGACCGGCTTGCGCGGCTTCGATGCCACGGCGCAACAGTTCTTCAACGGTGACTTGCAGGCGCTGGTGGCCCATTACCGTGCCAGTGACGACCCGGTGTTTCGCAGCGATGCCAACAGCCTGGGCACCTTGCTCGACCGCCAGGTAGCGCTGGATAAGCAGTTCCAGGCGATGCAGGGCCCGTGGTACATCCGCGCGCTGCAAGTGGCGGTGGCCGCCGACCCGGCGATTCGCCAGGAAACCTGGAACGGCTACAGCTACATGCTGTTGCTGACCCCGGAAGCCATGGGCTGGGGCCTGGGCGGGGCGATGTTGTTGTCGTTCGGCATCGAGTGCCTGTTCCGCCTGATCGACTGGGTGGTGTTGGGCGGCAAGCGCCTGCGCCAGAGCCGACCGATTGAAGAGCGGGACCTCAAGGGGCTTTAAAGGCTGACGCGGTCAAATTGTGGGAGCGGGCTTGCTCGCGAATGCGGTGCGTCAGTGACATATTGGGTGGCTGGCACACCGCATTCGCGAGCAAGCCCGCTCCCACAGTTTTAAATCGGTTCCTTCAGTGGCATGGGTTTGCTCAACACCATCAAGTCCTCGCCCACCTTCTGCGCATACTGCTGCACCACGCTCTGGCACAGCGCCACAATCTCCTCCACCAACTCCACGCCCACTCGCCACGACACCACCACCTGCAGGTTCGGTGGCCGTTGTTCCATGGGCAGCATGGTCAATTCACCTCGTGCCAGCTCTTCACTGACCAATACGGGCGGGAACGCACCAACCCCGAACCCGTCCCGCAGCAGGCGGGTGATCGCTGACACCGAGTTCACACAGTTCATCCGTGGGGCGGATACGCCGTTAGCCTGCATCAGGCTGAGCACGTCCTGGTGCGGACAGGAGTTTTTCGAGTAGGTGATGATGCGCTCCTGGGCCAGTTCGGCGAGGGACGCGTAGTCGCGGTTGTAGATCGAGTGGCTGGCGACGATCCAGCCCATGGGGTGGCTGGCCAGTTCCAGGCTGCGCAAGGTTTCCTGGCGCAGCAGGTCGGTTTGCAGGATCAGGTCGAGAAAGCCTTTTTGCAACTGATCGCTGAGGTTCAGCGCGGTATCGGCGACCAACTCGATTTCTACCCGCGGAAAGTTGTCCGTCAGTTCTGCCACCAGCGCGCTCAGCCAGGTGTGGATCACCGTGTCCATCACTCCGATGCGGATACGCCCGACCTTGCTGCTGGTGGTTTCCAGGGACTGCTTGAGCCCTTGCATGGTCGCCATCATCTGCTCGGCATAATCGAGCACCTTCAAGCCTTCCGGCGTCAGGCTCACACCTCGGGAATCGCGCAGGAACAGCTTCACCCCCAACTCGCTTTCCAGCACGGCGATGCGGCTGGAGATCGAGGCCTGGGTGGTGAACAGCTTCTCTGCCGTGAGGCGAAAGCTCTTGAGCTTGGCCACCCAGACGAAGGTTTCGAGGAACTTCAAATTCATGGGATCAACTTTTCTTATGCATGGATTGTTTTTTATTAGTTGGACGCAGCGTGCCGCAACCGCCAAAAATCGAGCTGTCTCACGATAAGCGTCGTTGGGGCTCGGGACAACATCGTTGCGAGATCTTGGTAAAAGATCCCACACTACAAAAAAATAAAGCCTACAGGAGCCCTACCGTGAGCCGCCTGCTATTGAACTGCGACATCGGCGAAAGCTTTGGCAACTGGACCTTGGGTCTGGACGCCGAAGTCATGCCGTTCATTGATTGCGCCAACGTAGCCTGCGGTTTCCACGCCGGCGACCCGAGCATCATGCGCAAGACCGTCAGCCTGGCCTTCGAGCATGGCGTTCAGGTGGGCGCGCACCCGGCGTACCAGGACCTGCAGGGTTTCGGCCGCCGCTCCATGGCCTACACCCCGCAGGAAATCCAGGACCTGTTGCACTACCAGGTCGGCGCCCTCGACGGTATTTGCCGGGCCCAGGGCGGGCGGGTCAGCTACGTCAAACCCCATGGCGCGATGTACAACGACATGATGGCCAAGCCTGCGCAATTGCGTGCGGTGATCCAGGCCGTGGCGGCCTACGACGCCAGCCTGCCATTGATGCTGATGGCCACCCGCGACAACAGCGCCGCCCAGGCCCTGGGTGACGAATATGGCGTGACCCTGTGGTTCGAAGCCTTTGCCGACCGTGCCTACGACAGCGCCGGCCATCTGGTCTCCCGCCAGTTGCCGGGCGCGGTGCATCATGACCCGGAAAAGATCATCCAGCAGGCCTTGATCATCGCCCGGGGAGAACAGTTGGTCGCCAGTGATGGCAGTCCGTTGCACCTGCAAGCCAATACCTTGTGCGTGCATGGCGATAACACCAGCTCAGTGGCTGCCGTGCAGCGCATCCGCGAGGCGTTGACCCCAGCATGAAGCCACGGATTGAAGTGGTGGCCATCGACTGCCTGATGGTGCGCCTGTTTGAGGTGATCGCCGAAGACAACATGCCCTGGATGCTCGCCGCCACCCGCCGTTTGCGCGAAGGTTTTGGCCCGGCGCTGGTGGACCTGGTGCCGTCCTACACGACCCTGATGGTGCACTACGACCTGCTGGCGCTGGACCCTGGCCAGGCACGGGCGTTGATCGACCAGGCGCTCAAGGAATTGCAGCCCGAACCCAAGGGCAGCGGGCGATGCCATGTGTTGCCGGTCTGGTATGACCTGAGTGTCGGCCCGGAGTTGGCGTTGCTGGCGCAGCGCAGTGGCCTGGCAGTGGAGGAGGTGATTCGCCGTCACAGCCAGCATGAGTACCAGGTATTCGCCTTGGGCTTCGCCCCGGGGTTTGCCTTTATGGGGCTGGTGGATGAACAGCTCGCGACACCGCGGCTCAACACCCCGCGCAAGCGGGTGGCGGCGGGCAGCGTGGGCATCGCCGAGCGGCAGACGGCGGCTTATCCGGTGGTCTCGCCAGGTGGCTGGAACCTGATCGGCCGCACACCGGCCAAGTTGTTTGACCGCGAACGCGACGGCTACAGTCTGATGCAGCCGGGGGACACCGTGCGTTACGAAGCGGTCAGCCATCGCGAATTCATCAACCTGGGTGGCGATGACACACCGTTGGAGGCCCAGGCATGAGCCGCTTGTTGATCGAGGCCAGCACCCCGCTGTGCCTGTTGCAGGACGCTGGACGTTTTGGCGTAAGGCACTTGGGCGTGACCCAGGGCGGCGCGCTGGATTGGGTGTCGATGTCGTGGGCCAATTGGTTGCTGGGCAATGCCCTGGATGCGCCGGTGGTGGAAATCACCTTGGGTGGCTTCACCGTGCAGGCCGAGGCCTATTGCCTGCTGGCGCTGGCCGGGGCGGACTTGGGCGCGTATGTCGACGAGCGCGCGATCAGCCCGGGGCGCAGCTTTATTCTGCAAAAGGGCCAGCGCTTGCGTTTTACCCAGCCTTTCAGCGGTGCGCGGGCTTACCTGGCAGCGCCGGGCGGGTTTGATGCGCCGCAGGTGCTGGGCAGCTGCGCCACGGTGGGACGTGAAGAACTGGGCGGGCTGGATGGCTTTGGCCGGTCACTGGCCGAAGGTGCGCAATTGACCTATTCGGGCGTGGGCGGTGCGATGCAGGTGTTGTCCGCCGGGCAATTGTCGAAGCTGGATTCCAAGGCGCCACTGGAGGTGATCCTCGGGGCGCAGATCGGCCAGTTTGGCGGGCAGAGTCTGTTTGATGTGTTCAACAGCGAGTGGACCCTCGACAGCCGTGCCGACCGCATGGGCATGCGCTTGCTTGGCACGCCGCTGGAGTATCAGGGGCCGTCGCTGATCTCGGAAGGCATCCCGCTGGGGGCGATCCAGGTGCCGCCGGACGGGCAGCCGATTGTGTTGCTCAATGACCGGCAGACCATTGGCGGCTACCCACGATTGGGCGCGTTGACGCCATTGGCGTTGGCGCGGCTGGCGCAGTGCTTGCCGGGGGAGAAGGTGAGGTTGGCGCCGGTGGTGCAGGAAACGGCGCATCGCCAGCAAGTGGAGTATTTGCAGTACCTTGCCAGAAACTAAAGATCGCCGCAGGACAAAATGTGGGAGCGGGCTTGCTCGCGAAGGCGGTGTATCAGCCAATATATTCGGTGACTGACACTGCGCTTTCGCGAGCAAGCCCGCTCCCACATTTGATGGTGGTTGTCTGGGGAACAGGTTACTTCGACAAAAAGCGCATCCCTTCCTCAAGCCCACGCAACGTCAACGGAAACATCTGGTCTTCGATCAAATCCCGGACAATCCCGGTGGACGCCGTATAGCCCCAGGTATCTTTCGGGTACGGATTAATCCAGATCAGCTTCTTGTACTTCTCCATGAACCGCTGCATCCACACATACCCGGGCTCTTCATTCCAGTGCTCGACGCTGCCGCCGGCCTGGGTGATTTCATACGGCGCCATGGCCGCATCGCCGATAAAGATCACTTTGTAGTCGGCACCGTACTTGTGCAGCAAATCCTGGGTCGAGGTGCGTTCCGAGCCCCGGCGCATGTTGTTCTTCCACACCGATTCATAAATGAAGTTGTGGAAGTAGAAATACTCCAGGTGCTTGAACTCGGTCTTGCACGCCGAGAACAACTCTTCGCAAGTCTTCACATGGGCATCCATCGAGCCGCCGATGTCGAACAGCAGCAACAGCTTGATGGTGTTGCGCCGCTCCGGGCGCATCTGGATATTCAGCAGCCCGGCATCGCGGGCCGTATGGTCGATGGTGCCGTCGATGTCGAGCTCTTCCGCCGCACCCTGGCGTGCGAACTTGCGCAGGCGGCGCAGGGCGATCTTGATGTTGCGCGTGCCCAGTTCCACCGAATCATCGAGGTTCTTGTACTCGCGCTGGTCCCAGACCTTGACCGCCTTGCCCTGGCGCTTGCCGGCATCCCCCACGCGAATGCCTTCGGGGTTGAAGCCGCCGGAGCCGAAGGGGCTGGTACCGCCGGTGCCGATCCACTTGTTGCCGCCGGCGTGGCGTTCCTTCTGTTCTTCCAGACGTTTCTTGAATTCTTCGATCAGCTTGTCGAGGCCGCCGAGGGACTGGATCTGTGCGCGCTCTTCGTCGGTCAGCGAGCGTTCGAATTCCTTGCGCAGCCAGTCTTCGGGGATCAGCGCCTGCAGGTGATCATCGAGTTTTTCCAGGCCATTGAAGTAGGCGCCGAAGGCCCGGTCGAACTTGTCGAAATGCCGTTCGTCCTTCACCAGGATCGCCCGGGCCAGGTAGTAGAACTCGTCCATGTCGGCGAAGGTCACGCGCTGTTTCAGCGCGTTGATCAGGTCCAGCAGCTCACGCACCGACACCGGCACCTTGGCTGCACGCATTTCATTGAACAGGTTGAGCAGCATGGCAATCGCCCTTATCGGTTACCGCGACGGCTCATGAACGCCAGGCGTTCCAGCAACTGCACGTCCTGCTCGTTCTTCACCAGGGCACCGGCCAGGGGCGGGATGGCCTTGGTGGGGTCGCGCTCGCGCAGTACCGCTTCGCCGATGTTGTCGGCCATCAGCAGTTTCAGCCAGTCCACCAGTTCGGAGGTGGACGGTTTTTTCTTCAGGCCCGGTACTTTGCGCACGTCAAAGAATACGTCGAGGGCTTCGCTGACCAGGTCTTTCTTGATGTCCGGGTAGTGTACGTCGACGATCTTTTGCAGGGTGGTGCGGTCCGGGAAGGCGATGTAGTGGAAGAAGCAGCGGCGCAGGAACGCGTCCGGCAGCTCTTTTTCGTTGTTGGAGGTAATGATGATGATCGGGCGCTTCTTGGCCTTGATGGTCTCGTCGATTTCGTAGACGTAGAACTCCATCTTGTCGAGTTCTTGCAGCAGGTCGTTGGGGAACTCGATGTCGGCCTTGTCGATTTCGTCGATCAGCAGGATGACCCGCTCCTCGGACTCGAAGGCTTCCCAGAGCTTGCCCTTTTTCAGGTAGTTGCGTACGTCGTGCACCTTGTCCACGCCCAGCTGCGAGTCCCGCAGGCGGCTCACCGCGTCGTACTCGTACAGGCCCTGGTGCGCCTTGGTGGTGGACTTGATGTGCCAGGTGATCAGCTTGGCGCCAAAGGATTCGGCCAGTTGCTCGGCGAGCATGGTCTTGCCGGTGCCCGGTTCGCCCTTGACCAGCAGTGGCCGCTCCAATGTGATGGCGGCGTTGACGGCCAGTTTCAGGTCATCGGTGGCAACGTAGGCCTGGGTGCCTTCGAACTTCATCTATCAATCCTCGAACGTGACGCCGAACGGTGCAGGACCGAAGCGGGCGAGTAATCAGCTTGGCCCGACTATACCGCGCAGCCCCGGCGACTGTGAACGCAGACGGGCTATTCAGTCTCTGAATGGGCAGTCACGTTGAAGATCAATCTGTCGAGGGCTTGGGTTGTTCATAGCGGGCGTTGAAGGCCTGGACAAAACCATTGCGCAAAATCTGCAAAAACGCCTGGAACGCGCTGATATCTTGCTGGTGCACGTTGCCGCTGAGCTCCACGCGGGTGGCGAACTGGTTTTTCTGCTGGTTCTTCAGCACGGTTTCGCTGACGCCAACCACCGCCTCCCAGATCGACCGAAAGATGCCCTTGTCCTTGTTCTCGACATCCTGCTGCCAGTTGAACACTTCGACATTGCGCAGCAAAGGCTTGATGTAGCCGGTCAACTGGCCTTTTTCGGCCTGGGCTTCAACCACCAGGTCGCCGTTGCCGGCATTGAAGTCGAACTTGCCGTAGGCCGAGGCGAAGTCATTCATGCGCTTGAGTTCGATATCCCGGGCCCGGAAGCGGAATTCGAAGTTTTCGAAATTGCTCAAGGGGTCGAACGTGGCGGTGGCTTCCAGCGGTGCCTGGCCCAGGAACAGCGCCTTGCCGTCGAAGCGCGCGTCGCGCTGGCCTTTGACATCCACCACGTTGGTCAGGTTGTAGAAGCTGGCGTTGACCTGGGTCGCGTACATATTGACCGGCGGTTTCGAACTGAAGTTATGGAACGCGATCTTGCCGTCGTTGATGCGCACCTCATTGAGGGTGATCGGCAACAGTTTGCTCAGTTGGGCCCGCCAGTCGGTGCCCTGACCGGTCTGGGACGCCTGTTTGTTGGTGCCGCCGTCGACGAAGTTCAGCTCCGGCTTGATGAACTGTGCCTCGGCCACCACCGCGTGGTCGTACCACAGCGAATGCCAGCTGACCGACAGGTCGATCACCGGCGCCTTGACGAACGGTACCGGCACCTTGCCGTCGACCTTGACGATCTGCAGGCCGTTGATCCGATAGGCGCCGCGCCACAGTGCGAGGTCGACATCGGTGACCTGGCCGCGGTAATCGCCCATGTCGGCGAGTTTGTCATTCAGGTAATTGCGCACCAGATAGGGCAGGGCGATATCCAGGACGACCAGCAGTACCACGACCCCGACGAGGGTCCAGAGCGGCCAACTGTAGCGACGTTTCATAGGAAAATTCTCCATCCGTGTAGGCGATTGACTGCTGGCGCCGCCGGACGTTCGCTTGACTGGACGCCTTGCAGCACGAGGCATACCCTTGGGGCCTTCCTGAAATTGCCTTAAGGACCCGTCATGAGCCGCATTTTTGCAGACAACGCGCACTCCATCGGTAACACGCCCCTGGTTCAGATCAACCGTATCGCGCCGCGTGGCGTGACTATCCTGGCCAAGATCGAAGGGCGTAACCCGGGGTATTCGGTGAAGTGCCGGATTGGCGCAAACATGATCTGGGATGCCGAAGGCAGCGGCAAACTCAAGCCGGGCATGACCATTGTCGAGCCGACTTCCGGCAACACCGGGATCGGCCTGGCATTTGTCGCCGCCGCCCGTGGTTACAAGCTGTTGCTGACCATGCCCGCCTCCATGAGCATCGAGCGCCGCAAGGTGCTCAAGGCCCTCGGCGCAGAACTGGTGTTGACCGAGCCGGCCAAGGGCATGAAGGGCGCGATTGAAAAAGCCGGCGAAATCCTTGCCAGCGACCCGGCCAAGTACTTTATGCCGGCCCAGTTCGAAAACCCGGCCAACCCGGCGATCCACGAGAAAACCACCGGTCCGGAAATCTGGAATGACACTGATGGCGCGGTGGACGTGCTGGTAGCGGGCGTGGGCACTGGCGGCACCATCACCGGGGTGTCGCGCTATATCAAGAACATCCAGGGCAAGCCGATCCTGTCGGTGGCGGTGGAGCCGATCAGTTCGCCGGTGATTACCCAGGCGCTGGCCGGTGAAGAGATCAAGCCCAGCCCCCACAAGATCCAGGGTATCGGCGCCGGTTTTGTGCCGAAGAACCTCGACCTGTCGATGGTCGACCGGGTCGAACTGGTCAGCGACGAAGAATCCAAGGCCATGGCGTTGCGCCTGATGCAGGAGGAGGGGATTCTGTGTGGTATCTCCTGCGGCGCGGCGATGGCCGTGGCGGTGCGCCTGGCGCAGAAGCCGGAAATGCAGGGCAAGACCATCGTCGTGGTGCTGCCGGACTCCGGTGAACGCTACCTGTCGAGCATGCTGTTCGCCGATTTGTTCACCGATCAGGAAAACCAGGCTTGATTCAAATCAGCGCGATGGTGTGGCCCTTATGCATAATTGGCCCGTTATCGCGCACCGCTAGATGCTGATTGTTGGAGTGCGCGGGTTTTTCCCGAGGCCCGGAGTGTTTATCATGGCCGGCTGCTACGTCTGGTTTCCCCGTAACGGGAGGCTAATGGCCAGACGCCTATTTCCAGGAGTTGCTGCATGACCTTTTCTTTGGCCGCCAAACTGTCGGTGTTGCTGCTGTTTATCGGCAGCACGCTGTATGTGCATTTGCGTGGCAAGGCCCGTTTGCCGATGTTGCGTCAGTTCGTCAACCATTCAGCGCTGTTCGCCCCGTACAACGCCTTGATGTACATCTTCTCCGCCGTGCCGTCCAAGCCGTACCTGGACCGCAGCAAGTTCCCGGAGCTGGACGTGCTCAAGGACAACTGGGAAGTGATTCGCGAAGAGGCCATGCACCTGTTCGACGAGGGCTACATCCGCGCCGCGGAGAAGAACAACGACGCCGGTTTCGGCTCGTTCTTCAAGAAGGGCTGGAAGCGTTTCTACCTCAAGTGGTACGACAAACCGTTGCCGTCGGCTGAACTGCTGTGCCCGAAAACCGTGGCCCTGGTCAGCAGCATTCCCAACGTCAAGGGCGCGATGTTCGCCCTGTTGCCAGGTGGCAGCCACCTCAACCCGCATCGCGACCCGTTTGCCGGTTCGCTGCGTTATCACCTGGGGCTGTCCACGCCGAACTCCGACGACTGCCGTATTTTCGTCGACGGCCAGGTGTACGCCTGGCGCGACGGTGAAGATGTAATGTTCGACGAGACCTACGTGCACTGGGTGAAGAACGAAACCGAGCACACCCGGGTGATCCTGTTCTGCGACATCGAACGCCCGCTGAGCAACCGCCTGATGACCCGCATCAACCGTTGGGTCAGCGCGCAACTGGGGCGCGCCACCGCGCCGCAGAACCTGGATGACGAACGCGTTGGCGGGATCAACCAGGCGTATGCCTGGAGCAAGCGCTTCAGCGACAGCTTCAGTGGCGTGGTCAAGCAGTGGAAGCGCAAGCATCCGAAGGCTTATCGCATCCTGCGGCCAGTGCTGGCGGTGGTGGTGCTGACGGCGCTGGGGTATTGGTTGTTTGGTTAAGGCTTTTGCTGGCACGAAAAAACCGCTCCGATGAGCGGTTTTTTTATGCGCTGGATTTGTGCGGGCGAAGTTATTGCAAAGCATGTCCCCAGCTGGTTATAGTCGGCCGCAGGTGTTTCCAGACACCTTGTTCATCCCTTCATAAAAGATCAGCACATGCCAGCTTCCCTGCGCATAGCGGTAGTCGATTCAGCGGTCAACGCTGCGGTCGTGCCGTGCGGGAGCCAGCAGCCTGCGCAGATCAGTCACTACCCCCCACCTGTCAGTAGCACGCCGGTGTACGCAGTCGTATCACCGCCGGGTGTTGGCATTTCGGGCTGATCAGCTGATGGCTGTTCCCCTGTGCCCGCCTGAAAAAACCTACTGAATTTCAGCTGTTGCTGAGTTGGCTTTTTGCCTGATCACAGGTGGTATCCATGTCTGTTCTTTCGAAACAATCCGTGGCCGCGGCGGCCTCGACGAGCCTGTTTGTCTTGCTGTGGAGCAGCGGGGCGATTTTCTCCAAATGGGGCCTGGCCCACGCTTCACCCTTTGCGTTTCTGCTGATCCGTTTCGCCATCGCCCTGGCGGGGTTGGTGATACTGGTACCGATCCTCAAGCTGAAGTTGCCGCGTCCCGGCAAGCCGATGCTTTACGCGGCGGCTACCGGGCTGGTGCTGTTGGGGGCCTACCAGATTTTCTATCTGCTGGCCCTGGACCTCAAAGTCACGCCCGGCATGATGGCAACCATCATGGGCGTGCAGCCGATCCTGACCGTGGTGTTGATGGAGCGCCGGCGCTCCTGGAGCCGGATGTTCGGCCTCGGGCTGGGATTGGCGGGGTTGATCATGGTGGTGTACCAGGGCATCGGGATGTCCGGCATGTCCCTGGCAGGCATGCTTTTTGGCCTGTTGGCCCTGGCCAGCATGACCTTTGGTTCGATCATGCAGAAGCGCATCACCGATAACCCGTTGGGCACGCTGCCTGTGCAATACCTGGCCGGCTTGCTGTTGTGCTCGGTGTTTGTGCCGTTCCAGCCGTTCCACTTTGAACACAACACCGGCTTTTTCGTGCCGGTGCTGTGGATGGGGCTGGTGGTGTCATTGCTGGCGACGCTGTTGCTGTACCGGCTGATTGCCCGGGGCAACCTGGTGAATGTCACCAGCTTGTTCTACCTGGTGCCCGCGGTGACGGCGGTGATGGACTACCTGATCTTCGGCAACAAGCTGGCAATGTTGAGCTTGCTGGGGATGGGCTTGATCATCGTCGGATTGGCTTTTGTGTTCCGTAAGAGCTGATAAAACCAACGCTGTAGGAGCCAAAAAGCTCCTACAGCTTGCGGGCCAATTTCCCCGGCCGAAGCACCAGCCACAACGCCCCCGCAATCAACAACCCGCCATACAGATGCGCCATGGACAACGGCTCATCCAGCAGCAACGCGCCCCACAACACCCCGAATGGCGGAATCATGAAGGTCACGGTCATCGACTTCACCGGGCCGATGGACGTCAGCAAGCGGAAGTACAGGATGTAGGCAAACGCCGTGCATACCAGCCCCAACCCCAGCAGCGACAACCATACAGGCCAGCCACCCCAACTGACCGGTGGATGGCTGATGGCACTCCAGGCAAACAGCGGCAGCAGGAACAGCGTGGCCCCGAGCATGCTGCCCAGGGCCGCCAGGCGACTGTCCAGCCCGCCCTGTTGATCGAGCCAGCGGCGTGCCAAAAAGCCGGCAAAGCCATAGCAGGTGGTCGCCAACAGGCATGCCAGCGCACCCATCAACAATTCCATGTCGAAGGCCACCGGCCCGGCGCGGGTCAGGATGCCAACGCCGAACAGGCCCAGGCATACCCCGGCGATTTTCGACGGCGTGAGGCGCTCACTGAAGAACAACCCGCCAATCAGCACGCCCATCAGTGGCGTCGTGGCATTGAAGATCGCCGAGTAACCGGCCGGCAGCACTTGGGCCGCCACTGAATACATGGTCGCGGGAATGCCCGAGTTGATCACCCCGAGCAACAGGACTGTCTTGAACTTGCCCTGGAAATCCCAACTCACCCTCATCATGGCGAGGATCACCAGCAGGCCGGTGGCGGCAATCGACACCCGGAAAAACGCGGTAGGAAGGGTGCCGATTTCCGGCGCGATAATTCGCATGAACAAAAAACTCGCGCCCCAGATAGCGGCCAGCACCAACAGGTGCAGGGTGTCGACAGGTCTCACGGAGGAACTCCAGTTTGATAAGGGCGGAAGTGTTGCCCACCGACCTGTCTGACACAATCGCTAATACATGTTTTACAGCACGAAACGCGTCACCAAGCCATTGAGGTCCACCGCCAGCCGCGACAGTTCCTGGCTGGCCGCCGAGGTCTGGGTGGCACCGGCGGCGGTTTGCGTCGACAGGTCCCGGATGTTCACCAGGCTGCGGTCCACCTCACGAGCCACCAACGCTTGCTGCTCGGCGGCGCTGGCGATCACCAGGTTGCGCTGGCTGATCTGTGAGATTGCCGCCGTGATTTTCTCCAGTGCACTGCCGGCGCTGTTGGCTCGCTGCAAGGTCTGGCCGGCGTGTTCGGCGCTGCTGTTCAGGGCGCCGACGGTGTCCTGGGTACCTTGCTGGATACCGTTGATCATCTGCTCGATTTCTTCGGTGGAGTCCTGGGTGCGTTGTGCCAGGGAGCGCACTTCGTCAGCCACCACGGCAAAACCACGACCGGCCTCGCCCGCGCGGGCCGCCTCAATCGCCGCGTTGAGTGCCAGCAGGTTGGTCTGCCCGGCAATCCCGCGAATCACTTCAAGCACCTTGCTGATGTCCTGGGCCTGCGCCGCCAGGCCCTCGGCCTTGGTCGAGGCACCGAGGACTTCGTCCACCAGGTTCTGGATCGAGCTGATGGTTTCGCTGATCTGGTAGTGACCGTGCTTGCTGTCTTCGTCGGAGGCCTTGGAGGCTTCGGCGCTGGAAACCGCATTGCCCGCCACTTCATCGACTGCCGCGCTCATCTGCGTCACGGCGGTGGCAGCCTGTTCGATCTCGTCGTTCTGCGCTTGCAGGCCGCGGGTGCTCTGCTCCATTACCGAACTCATCTCTTCCGCCGCCGAGGCCAACTGCTGCGACGATTCGCTGATGCCACGGATGGTTTCCTGCAGGTTGGCCTGCATGGTGGCCAGCGCGGTGAGCAGTTGCGCCGGCTCATCCTTGCCCTCCACGACGATCGGCCGGCTCAGATCGCCGGAGGCGATGGTGCGGGCCACTGTCAGTGCCTGGCCAATGGGCGCGGTGATACTGCGGGTCAGCAGCCAGGCCAGCAGCAAAGTTGCCATCAGGGCGGTGACGATGATGGTGCCGACCACCCATTGGGCGCTGGTGTACATCTGCGCCGCCGATGTTGCGGCGTCTTCCACACCTTTTTGGTTGAAGGTGATCATGTCTTCCAGGCTTTTGTTGAGGACCATGCCTTGGGGGGCGAGGCGGCTGTTGAGCAGGTCCATGGCGTTTTGCTGCTGGTCCTGGTCGACCAGTTGAATCATCTGGCCGACGATCGTCATATAGCTCGCAACGTTGGCTTTCAACTGTTTGAGCAGGTCGCGTTCCTGCTCGTTGCTCAGCAGGGTTTCGTGACGGTTCAGCAGTTCTTCAAGGTCGCCACGCTGGCGGGTGATCAGATTTTTGCTGTTGTCACGCACCCGGGACTCATCGGTGGTGAGCAAGCGCAACGCTTCCAGACGGATGCTGGCGACGCAGGCGGCGCTGTCGTGAATGTTTTCAATACTCGGCATCCACGACTCTTCGATGATCAGTGCGCTTTCCCGCAGCTTGGCCATCTGGCCTAAACCAAACAGGCCGACCACGATCAACAGGCTGGCCAAAACCCCAAAACTCAGACTGGCGCGCAGGCCGATCCCCATATTCCTCAATGACATCTCAATGCTCCTTTGGCGGTTAGAACCTGTTCCCGGATCGGTCTTCTGACCTTGTTAGGTGGGAGAGGGCGCGCTATATAGCAAAGTGCCACTAGCTAGGGTAGTCAGGGTTTCCCTTACGTTGGATCCAATGGTCGAGAAGCCACCAGTACCGGAGCAGTAGAGCAAAGACTCTTATTTACCCCGGCTCGCACAGGCAGGCCACGTCACACAAGGCCTGTAGATGAAACGTTTAATGCGGGGAGGGTGACGCGCGGGTTTTTTGTTGACCGATTAGTCGAATTAAATAAAGAGTAAATAAATGTACGAAATGAACAATCTTGTACAAGTCTGAATGAAAAATGATCCTTCTCCTGTTCCCGCACACTGGCTAAGCTCAGCTCACTCCAAATGCCCGCAGAGGTTTCCCGAATGCCGCAGCCAACGCCCGCCCTCGACATTGCGCAGATGATCCTCGACGGCTTCGACGACTACCGCGAGCACTTCCGCCAGATCACCGACGGCGCCCGGGAGCGCTTTGAAAAGGCGCAGTGGCAGCAAGGGCAGGCGGCATCGGCTGCGCGCATCAATCTTTACGAAGAGAAGGTCAGCGAAGTCACGGCGCGGCTGCGGGCGGCTTTCGATGAAGCCGTGTTGCTCGACATTGCCGACTGGCCGCTGGTGAAAAGTGCCTACATCAGCCTGATCGACCTGCGGTTTGACGATGAGCTGTCCGAGACCTGGTACAACTCGACGTTTTGCGGCCTGTTCAGCCATGACCTGATCAGCGATGGCTGCATGTTCATCCACACCACCCGGCCCAGCCTGCGCCGCGCCCGGGCGGCGCAAACCCGCACCTACAAGCCGGGCGGCAAGCTGGCGGGCATGCTGGAGCAGATTTTCGCCGACTACAGTTTCAGCGAACCCTACGCCGACTTGCCCGCCGACCTGCGCCGCCTGGAGGCGCAATTGCGCGAAAACCTGCCGGACTGGGTGTGCAAGGACCCGGACCTCAACGTCGAACTATTCTCCTCGGTGCTGTACCGCAACAAAGGCGCGTACCTCGTCGGGCGCATCTACACCCGCGACGAACAGTGGCCGCTGGTGATCCCGCTGCTGCATCGGGAAGGGCGCGGCATCCAGATCGACGCGCTGATCACCGACGAGGCCGATGTGTCGATCATCTTCTCGTTCACCCGCTCCTATTTCATGGTGGACGTGCCGGTGCCGGCGGAGTTTATCGGCTTCCTCAAGCGCATCCTGCCGGGCAAGCACATCGCCGAGTTGTACACCTCCATCGGCTTCTACAAACACGGCAAATCCGAATTCTACCGGGCGCTGATCAACCACCTTGCCACCACCGATGACCAGTTCATCATGGCGCCGGGCGTGCGCGGCATGGTCATGAGCGTGTTTACCCTGCCGGGCTTCAATACCGTGTTCAAGATCATCAAGGACCGGTTTTCACCGTCGAAAAACGTCAACCGCGCCACCGTGATCGAGAAGTACCGGTTGGTGAAAAGTGTCGACCGGGTAGGGCGTATGGCCGACACCCAGGAGTTCGCCGACTTCCGTTTTCCGTTGAGCAAATTCGAGCCTGAATGCCTGGCCGAACTGCTTGAAGTCGCCGCCGGTACCGTCGAAGTCGAAGGCGATACGGTACTGATCCGCCACTGCTGGACCGAGCGGCGCATGACCCCGCTCAACCTCTACCTGGAAAACGCCAACGAAGCCCAGGTGCGCGAAGCCCTGGAAGACTACGGCCTGGCGATCAAGCAACTGGCGGCGGCGAATATTTTCCCGGGCGACATGCTGCTGAAGAATTTTGGCGTCACCCGCCACGGTCGCGTGGTGTTCTACGACTATGACGAAATCTGTTTCCTGACCGAGGCCAACTTCCGCCACATTCCGGCGCCGCGTACCCCGGAAGATGAAATGGCCTCCGAGCCCTGGTATTCCATCGGTCCGCTGGACGTGTTCCCCGAGGAGTTTCCGCCATTCCTGTTTGCTGATTCCGGCCAGCGCCGCCTGTTCGACGAACTGCACGGCGAGTTGTACAACGCCGACTACTGGAAAGGCCTGCAAGAGGCGATTCGCGCCGGCAAGGTAATCGATGTGTTTCCTTACCGGCGCAAGGGCCTGGACAATGAATGAGGGGAGCGCGCGGCGGCGCTTTTCTGCGACAATCCGCCCCCTGCCTATATAGACGACCTTTGCTTACCTGATGACTGACCAAGCGCCCGCTATCGACCAACTGCTGAAAAACCTCGATCACGCCATGCTCGCCGACCGCCACCGCCTGCGGCGGCAGCTGCTTGAGCTGCGCAAGAAACCCGATGAGGAAAAACTTGCGCAGTGGGTGACGCGGATGCAGGCCTCCTGCGCCCAGGTGACGGCGCGGCGCGCCAGCCTGCCGGTGATTCGCTATGACGACAGCCTGCCGATCGCCGCCAAGCGTGACGAGATCAAGGAAGCGTTGCTCAAGCATCAGGTGCTGATCATTGCCGGTGAGACCGGTTCGGGTAAAACCACCCAGTTGCCGAAAATCTGCCTGGAAATCGGCCGCGGCCAATACGGCCTGATCGGCCACACCCAGCCGCGGCGGATTGCGGCGCGCAGCGTGGCGAGCCGGGTCGCGGAAGAGTTGGCGACGCCGCTGGGTTCCCTGGTGGGTTATCAGGTGCGGTTTGAAGACCAGAGTGATTCCAACACCCTGATCAAGCTGATGACCGACGGTATCCTGCTGGCCGAAACCCAGAACGACCGCTACCTCGAACGCTACGACACGATCATCGTCGACGAAGCCCACGAACGCAGCCTGAACATCGACTTCCTGCTGGGTTATCTGAAAACCCTGCTGCCGCGTCGCCCGGACCTCAAGGTCATCATCACCTCGGCCACCATCGACCTGGAGCGCTTTTCCAAGCACTTCGACGATGCGCCGATTGTCGAGGTGTCGGGCCGCACCTTCCCGGTGGAGACCTGGTACCGCCCGCTGACCCTGGAGCAGGACGAGGAGGGCAACCGCGTCGAGGACGACCTGACCGTCGACCAGGCGATTCTCGCCACCCTCGATGAGATCGCCGCCTTCGAGCGCAGCGAGCGCAAGAGCCCCGGCGATGTGCTGGTGTTCCTGCCCGGCGAGCGCGAGATTCGCGACGCCGCCGACATGCTGCGCAAGGCCCAGCTCAAGCACACTGAAATCCTGCCGCTGTATGCGCGCCTGTCGCCGGCGGAGCAGCAGCGGATCTTCCTGTCGCACCCAGGCCGGCGTGTGGTGCTGGCGACCAACGTCGCGGAAACCTCGCTGACCGTGCCAGGCATTCGTTATGTGATCGACAGTGGCACCGCGCGCATCAGCCGCTACAGCTACCGGGCCAAGGTGCAGCGACTGCCGATCGAGGCGATTTCCCAGGCCAGTGCCAACCAGCGTAAAGGCCGGTGCGGTCGGGTCGAACCCGGTATCTGCGTGCGCTTGTACAGCGAAGAGGATTTTATCGGGCGCCCGGAATTTACCGACCCCGAGATTCTTCGCACAAACCTCGCGGCCGTAATCCTGCAGATGCTGCACCTGCGCCTGGGCGAGATCACCGATTTCCCGTTTATCGAGCCGCCGGACGGCAAGGCCATCAGCGACGGTTTCAACCTGCTGCAAGAGTTGTCCGCCGTTGACCGCAACAGCCAGCTGACACCGATGGGCCGCCAGTTGGCGCGTCTGCCGGTGGACCCACGCATGGGCCGCATGTTGCTGGAGGCGGCCAAGCTTGGCAGCTTGCAGGAAGTGCTGATCGTCGCCAGCGCCATGTCGATCCAGGACCCGCGCGAGCGTCCGCCGGAGCGCCAGCAAGCCGCCGACCAGGCTCACGCACAATGGAAGGACGCGGATTCGGACTTCGCCGGGTTGGTGAACCTGTGGCGTGGTTTTGAAGAGCAGCGCCAGGAATTGACCGCCAGCCCGCTGCGCAATTGGTGCCGCAAGAATTTCCTGAACTATCTGCGCCTGCGGGAGTGGCGTGACTCCCACCGCCAGTTGAGCCTGATCTGTCGCGACATGCAGTTGACCGTCAATAAAGAACCGGCCGACTTCCCCAAACTGCACAAGGCGGTGCTGTCCGGCCTGCTCAGCCAGATTGGCCAGAAGACCGAAGAGGGCGATTACCTCGGCGCGCGTCAGCGGCGTTTCTGGATTCACCCGTCGTCGGGTATTGGCAAGAAGCGTCCGCAATGGCTGATGACCGCCGAGCTGGTGGAAACCACCAAGCTGTACGCGCGGATGGTGGCCAAGATCGACGCCGACTGGATCGAGCCGTTGGCCGGGCACCTGATCAAGAAAAACCACTTCGAACCCCATTGGGAAAAGAAGCGCGGCCAGGTGGTGGCGTTTGAGCAGATCACCCTGTTCGGGTTGATCATCGTCGGGCGCCGGCCGGTGCATTACGGGCCGATTGATCCGGTGACGTCTCGCGAGCTGTTTATCCGCGAAGGCCTGGTGCGCGGCGAGATCCAGTCCCGGGCCCGCTGCCTGACGGCCAACCAGCAATTGCTGGAGCAGCTCGACGAACTGGAAGCCAAGGCTCGCCGGCGCGACATCCTGGCGGACGAAGAAACCCTGTACGCCTTCTACGACGCGCGCCTGCCGGCGGAGATTCACCAGACCGCGACCTTCGACAGTTGGTACAAGGTCAACAGCCAGAAAGACCCGCAACTGTTGATCATGCGCGAAGAAGACGTACTGGCCCGCGAGGCCAGCGAAGTCACCGCCGCCCATTACCCCGACACCTTGCACCTGGGCGACCTGGCGCTGGCCTTGAGTTATCACTTCGAACCCAACCATCCACGGGACGGTGTGACCCTGCGCGTACCGGCGCCGTTGTTGCCGGCGTTGCCGCCCGAGCGCCTGGAATGGCTGGTGCCGGGTGTGATCGAGGCCAAGTGCATTGCCCTGGTGCGCAACTTGCCCAAGGCCCTGCGCAAGAACTTCGTGCCGGTGCCGGATTTCGTCAAGGCGGCGTTGCAACGTATCGAGTTCGGCCAGGGCTCGTTGCCTCAGGCCTTGGGGCGCGAGCTGCTGCGCATGACCGGGGCACGGGTCAGCGATGAGGCCTGGGCCGAGGCTGCGCAGCAGGTGGAGAGCCACCTGAAGATGAACCTGGAAGTGGTCGACGGCCAGGGCAAGTTCCTCGGTGAGGGCCGCGACCTGGCCGAGTTGACCGCGCGTTTCGCCGAGGCCAGCCAAGCTGCGTTGGCGGTGCCGCAGACTGCGAAGAGCCAGCAGCCGGTGGAGGCCAAGGTGTTCGCGGCGGTGGCCGAGAAAACCCAGCAAAACATTGCCGGGCTGTCGATGACGGTGTATCCGGCCTTGGTCGAAGAAAACGGCACGGTCAAGGAAGGGCGTTTCTCTACCGCTGCCGAGGCTGAGTTCCAGCATCGTCGAGCCTTGCAGCGCCTGCTGCTGCAACAACTGGCCGAGCCGGCAAAGTTCCTGCGGGGCAAATTGCCGGGCCTGACCGAGTTGGGGTTGATGTACCGCGAGCTGGGGCGTATCGAAGCCCTGGTGGAAGACATTCTGTTGGCCAGCCTCGACAGTTGCGTGCTGGAAGGCGAAGCCAGCCTGCCGCGGGACGGCGCCGGCCTGGCCGCCCTGGCCGAGCGCAAGCGTGGCAGTTGGACCGAGCACGCCGAGCGCCAGGCGCGCCTGACCCTCGAAATTTTGAAACTGTGGCATGGCCTGCAAAAACGCTTCAAGGGCAAGATTGACCTGGCCCAGGCGGTGGCGCTGAATGATATCAAGCAGCAACTGAGCAATCTGGTGTATCCCGGTTTCGTACGGGAAACCCCGGCGCAATGGTTCAAGGAACTGCCGCGCTTCCTCAAGGCCATCGAGCTGCGCCTGGAGAAACTGCCAAGCCAGGTGCAGAAGGACCGGGTCTGGAGTACCGAGTTGGGCGGCTTGTGGAGCCAGTATCAGAACCGCCTGAACAAACACGCCCAGGAAGGCAAGCGCGACCCTCAGCTGGAGCTGTATCGCTGGTGGCTGGAGGAATACCGGGTATCGCTGTTTGCCCAGCAGTTGGGCACCAAGGTACCGATTTCCGACAAGCGCCTGAGCAAGCAATGGAGCCTGGTCGAAGCGTGACCGACGTGCGGCAAGCAACGGTGGCGAGCGAGCTTGCTCGCGCTGGGCTGCGAAGCAGCCCCATAAGGTCTCTCTGAAACACCCGGGTCACTTTATTGGGGCCGCTTCGCGACCCAGCGCGAGCAAGCTCGCTCGCCATAGGGAAGGTGTTTGCGCGGGATAGGCGCCAAGTGTCCGATGTTGTGGCAAACTTCGCGGTTATAAATGCCGGGATCGTCGAGTTGGGCTGGTGCAGCCGTGGCGCGATGGAATAAAGCGTTTCCAGTTTGAAGGCCGCTGGGCGGCATAAAACTACTTACGGTTTGGTACGACGGTACCAATACCCTTCTGCCTGAACAGATTTAGAGGAACGACCGTGCATAACGTCGTCATCAGCGGCACAGGCCTGTACACCCCGGCCAACAGCATCTCCAACGAAGAGCTGGTGCAGTCTTTCAATGCTTACGTGCAACAGTTCAACCTGGATAACGCCGCCGCCATTGAACGCGGTGACGTGGAGGCCCTGACCGAATCCAGCGCCGCCTTTATCGAGAAGGCCTCGGGCATCAAGAGCCGCTTTGTCATGGACAAGGCCGGCATTCTCGACCCGCAACGCATGGCGCCACGCCTGCCCGAGCGCTCCAACGACGAATGGTCGATCCTCTGCCAGATGGCCGTCAGTGCTGCCGAGCAAGCCTTGCAGCGCGCCGGCAAGACCGCCGCCGATATCGACGGTGTGATCGTCGCCTGTTCCAACCTGCAGCGGGCGTACCCGGCGATTGCCATCGAAGTCCAGGAAGCGCTGGGTATCCAGGGTTTTGGCTTTGACATGAACGTGGCGTGTTCCTCGGCGACCTTCGGTATCCAGAACGCCGCCAACAGCATCCAGCTGGGCCAGGCGCGGGCGATCCTGATGGTCAACCCGGAGATCTGCACCGGCCACCTGAATTTCCGCGACCGCGACAGCCATTTCATCTTTGGCGATGCGGCCACCGCCGTGATCCTGGAGCGGGCCGACCTGGCCACTTCCGAGCATCAGTTCGACGTGGTGAGCACCAAGCTGCTGACCAAGTTCTCCAACAACATTCGCAATAACTTCGGCTTCCTCAACCGCGCGGCGGAAGAGGGGATTGGTGCCCCGGACAAGCTGTTCGTGCAGGAAGGCCGCAAGGTCTTCCGTGATGTCTGCCCGATGGTCGCCGAGTTGATCGGCAAGCACCTGTCGGAAAACCAGCTGAATGTTGGCGATGTGAAGCGTTTCTGGCTGCACCAGGCCAACCTCAGCATGAATCATCTGATCGTGAAGAAACTGCTGGGCCGCGAGGCTTCTGTGGAAGAGGCGCCGGTGATCCTCGATACTTACGCCAACACCAGTTCGGCGGGTTCGGTGATTGCGTTCCACACCTACCAGGACGACTTGCCCAAGGGCGCTGTGGCTGTGCTTAGCTCGTTTGGCGCAGGGTATTCGATTGGTAGCGTGATCCTGCGCAAACGCTGATCATGTTTTGAAATCGAGGTCTTGAATGGCAGCAGCGGACGACGCGCACCTGCTTGAACGATTGCTCAAGGGTGAGCAGCGGGCCTACAAGGAGTTGGTCACCACTTACCAGAGCGCTATGCGCGCGGTGGCCTATGCCATTGTTGGCCAGCGCCATGCCGACGAGGTGGTGCAGGACGCCTGGCTCTCGGTGGTGCGCAACCTGGCGAAATTCGAGGGGCGTTCCAGCCTCAAGACCTGGCTGCTGACCATTACTGCCAACTCGGCAAAGGGCCGCTACAAGCAAAACCGCCGGGAAGTACTGCTCGATGACTTGCCGGCGCCCCATGGCACCATCGGTGATGATCGCTTTGTGCCCGACGATGGCCACTGGGCGGTCGCGCCGTTTGCCTGGCATCAGGACACTCCCGAAGCGCTGCTTACCGAAGACGAACTGCGTAATTGCCTGGAGCACACGCTGGCCAGTCTTTCCGAACTGCAAAGCAGCGTACTGCTGCTGCGCGAACGTCAGGGGCTGGAGTTGGAGGAGATTTGTAATCTTCTGACGCTATCGCTCTCCAATGTTCGTGTGCTGTTGCATCGAGCACGGCTTAAAGTCTTCGCCACGGTGGAGCATTTTGAGGAAACCGGCGAATGTTGACCTGTAAGGAACAAGTGGCACGTTCCAGTGACTATCTCGATGGGCAACTGACCTTTCGCGAGCGCCTGCTGGTGCGCCATCACCTGATGTTCTGCCCCAACTGCCGGCGCTTTATCCGGCAGATGCGCTTGATGCAGGCGACGCTGAAGATCCTGCCCGAGCCGCCTATCGCCGATGTTGATGCGTTGGCCGAACGCCTGGCCGCCGAGCGCTCCCGCGACCAATAATATCCATCACTTTTCACACTTAAACGAAGCCCGCATCGATAAAAGATGCGGGCTTTTTTTTGCTCAAAAAACAACCAAGATGAAAAATATTTCATTTTTCTCGGGTGTTTTTACATTTTGTATCATCTGACATTTTCACCAGTTTCCGGGGCTGGAGCCTTGATTTCCGTAGGCTCTGGCTTATTTCGAATGGCTATTAAAAAGTTCCCGAGTAACAAAATCTTTATGTTCCAGCAACCCGGCTGAAATATCCCCTCGCCAAGATCGCCCCCCAACACCAGCGGCTCTAAACCGCGTGTTTTACCAATGCACAAGAACATCAATTAGGGGAATTCTTCGATGATCCGCAAGCACTTCGCCGGTTTCGCGGCCAGCGCCTTGGCCCTGGCTGTCACCGCCCAGGCTTTCGCCGGTACTGTCACAACTGACGGCGCCGATATCGTTGTCAAAACCAAGGGCGGCCTTGAGGTTGCAACCACCGACCAGAATTTCAGCTTCAAGCTGGGTGGTCGTTTGCAGGCCGATTACGGCACGTTTGATGGCTTTTACACCAAGAATGGCAACTCGGCGGACGCCACGTATTTCCGACGCGCCTACCTCGAATTGGGCGGCACGGTGTACAAAGACTGGAAATACCAGATCAACTACGACTTTTCCCACAACTCCGGCAATGCCGATGATGGCTACTTCGACGAAGCGTCCTTCTCGTACGTAGGCTTCAAGCCAGTGGTGATCCGCGCGGGTCGTTTCGACCAGGACTTCGGCCTGGAAAAAGCCACCAGTTCCAAGTGGGTGACCGCCATCGAGCGTAACCTCGGTTATGAAGTCGCCGACTGGATCAACTCCCACGAGAACGGCATGGGCCTGCAGGTCAGCGCCGTGGTGGCTGACATGGCCTACCTGTCCTCCAGCGTGTCGTCCAAGGACATCAACGACAAGGACGGCAAAGGCGTGAAGCAGTTCAATGGCCGTGCCGTGTTTGCGCCGATGCACGACAGCGGCAACGTTTTGCACCTGGGTGTGGACGTGGCGGTGCGTGACCTGAAGGACACCTCGTTCGACTCGCGGATCCGTCCTCGCCTGGACGCTCGTGGCGTTGCCACCAACGGCGGTAACGATGCCGGGGCCAACGGCAACCGTGCGACCTTCGGCGGCGGTGTAGGGCTGGACTCCGGCAACCTGACCGCGAACGACGCCTACGACACCGACACGGTGTTCGGCGGCGAATTTGCCTTCGCCCGCGGTCCGCTGTCCCTGCAGGCCGAATACCTGAACCGCAAGATGAAGGCCGACAGCAGCGCTTATCAGGATGTGAAGGCCACGGGTTTCTACGGCCAGGTGGCCTACACGCTGACCGGCGAGTCCCGGGTCTACAAACTCGACGGCGCTAAGTTCGACACCATCAAGCCGCAGAACAAGCAGTTCGGTGCGTGGGAAGTGTTCTACCGCTACGACAACATCAGCGTTGACGACAAAAACGTAGTGCGTAACAGCGCGACCCGTGAAGTGGGTGACGCCAAGGCAAGCCTGAACACCATCGGTGTCAACTGGTACGCCAACGAAGCGGTGAAGGTGTCTGCCAACTACCTCAAGGTCAGCACTGACAAGATCCAGAACGCCAATGGCGACGACAGCGGCGACGCCATCGTGGCCCGCGTGCAATACGTGTTCTAGGCAACCTGTAATACCGCTCCAAAGCGCTCTTTCTTCATCCGTCAAAGCGCTCCTCATTTGGTTTGCCCCGCCGTTTGGCGGGGCTTTTTTTTGCGCCGTGTCCTGTAGGCGCGAGCTTGCTCGCGAAGAACCCGAGATCACCGCGTTCTGTCAGAATGGTCGCGTTGTCGTTAACGATCATCGCGAGCACGCTCGCTCCTACACAAAGCCGTGACCGTCGGGGAATGGGATGCCGTTACAACGTTTGAATAACCTGTCCGAGATTGCGCCCGATGAATGGAACGCGTTGGTCCCCGTCGATCAGCCGTTTCTGCGCCATGCGTTCCTCAGTGCCCTGGAAGACAGCGCCAGCATCGGCCCGCACTCCGGCTGGCAGCCCGAGCATTTGCTGCATTATGAAGGTGGACGGCTGATTGCCGCGTTGCCCAGCTATCGCAAATGGCATTCCTATGGCGAGTACGTGTTCGACCACGGTTGGGCCGATGCCTGCGAGCGGGCGGGCATCGACTACTACCCGAAATTGCTGACGGCCGTGCCCTTCAGCCCGGTCAGCGGCCCGCGCCTGTTGGCCGCCAGCGCCGAGGACGGTTTCGAATTGCTTAAAAGCCTGCCCGGTTACCTGGAAATCGAAGGCCTTTCCAGCGCCCATATCAACTTTACCGACGCCCTCGCAGACACCGCACTGGCCCGGCAGCCGGGTTGGCTGCAACGCCTGGGCTGCCAGTTTCATTGGCAAAACCGCGGCTACCGAGACTTCCAGGACTTTCTCGACGCGCTGAGTTCGCGCAAGCGCAAACAGATGCGCAAGGAGCGCGAGCAAGTGGCGGGGCAGGGCATCGATTTCGAGTGGCTGCAAGGTCATGAGTTGAGCGAGGCGCAGTGGGATTTTGTCTACGCCTGTTACGCCAATACCTACGCCATACGCCGACAATCGCCGTACCTGACCCGGGCGTTTTTCAGTCTGCTGGCCGAGCGCATGCCCGAGGCGATTCGCGTGGTGCTGGCCAAGCAAGGCTCACGGCCGGTGGCCATGGCCTTCAGCCTGATCGGCGGTGACAGTTTTTATGGGCGTTACTGGGGCTGCCTGGCCGAGTTCGACCGGCTGCATTTCGAGACTTGCTTCTACCAAGGCATGGATTACGCGATTGCCCATGGCCTGCAGCGTTTCGACGCCGGCGCCCAGGGCGAGCACAAGTTGATTCGCGGGTTTGAGCCGGTGATCACGCATTCTTGGCATTACCTGCGACACCCGGGATTGAAGACCGCCGTGGCGGACTTCCTGGAGCGCGAAAGCGTGGGGATCCTGGCATATGCCGAGGAGGCGAGGGCAGCCCTGCCTTATCGGCAGGGCTGAACCACTGATCGGTTGACAGGTGCCGAGGGCGGGAGCACTTCGCTATAGTGTATGTACAAAAGTAAATACAGGATGCACCATGCGTTTTGAGTGGGATGAATCCAAAAACCAAATAAACATCCGCAAGCACGGCATAGACTTCAACGACGTATCGGATATTTTTCAACATCCAATATTGTCACAACGTGATACTCGAACGGATTATGACGAAGAACGCTGGGTCAGCATTGGCTGGATAAAATTACTGGTAGGTGTAGTTGGAGGCGGGGTGACGTAATTCGCATTATTTCCGCCCGAAAAGCAACCAAACAGGAGGCCAAATACTATGTCGAAAGCATCGAAAACTGACTGGGAGCGCCTGGCTAAGATGGACGATCGGGAGATCGATACCAGCGACATCCCCGAGTTGGGAGAAGACTTCTTCCGTCGTGCCGAATTGCGTGTGCCGGTCAAGCAGGCAGTTACTATCCGTCTGGATGCTGACGTTCTTGAGTGGTTCAAGGGGCAAGGGACTGGCTATCAGACGCGCATCAATCAGTTGCTGCGCCAGTATATGCAGGCACATCAAGGCTGATAGAGCACTGGCGAGGGCAGCCCTGCCTTATCGGCAGGGCTGAACCTGTCTGGCTCAGGCGGTTTTTTCCGTGCCGAGCCATCGATAGGTAATGCCGCCGACCACTGCACCGAGGATCGGCGCCAGCCAGAACATCCACAACTGCTGCAGCGCCCAACCGCCGACGATCAGCGCCGGGCCGGTACTGCGGGCCGGGTTGACCGAGGTGTTGGTGACCGGGATCGAGATCAGGTGGATCAGCGTCAGCGCCAGGCCAATGGCAATGGGCGCGAAGCCCGTCGGCACACGACGGTCGGTGGCGCCGAGGATGATCAACACGAACATCGCCGTCATCACCAGCTCGCACACAAACCCCGCTGCCATCGAATAACCACCAGGCGAATGCTCGCCGTAGCCGTTGCTGGCCAGGCCCGAAGCCAGTTCGAACCCCGGCTTGCCGCTGGCTATGAAGTACAACAATGCAGCGGCAACGACGCCGCCGATTACCTGGGACACGATGTACGCCGGTAACTCCCTGGCCGGAAATCTTCCGCCCACTACCAGCCCCACCGACACTGCAGGGTTCAGGTGACAACCGCTGATGTGCCCGATGGCAAATGCCATGGTCAGCACCGTGAGCCCGAACGCCAGGGCCACACCGAGCACACCGATCCCGACCGGGGACGATGCGGCCAGTACCGCACTGCCGCAGCCACCCAACACCAGCCAAAACGTACCCAGTCCTTCCGTAACGGAACGTTTGAACAGTGACATGAACACATCCTTAATAGATTGCTCTATCTGATTAACGGGTCTGTGATGCATCCCTGCTGCCTTAAATCAGGGCCCTCCTGGGGCCTGATTGGAGTACAGCAGGATTGTGTCGCAAGACCAGCGGGATAGAGAAAACTGTCAGAATTGTTCGGAATTGAGGTCGCGGTTAACCAACGGAATCAGTCTATTCCGACGAAGCCACCGGTCTGGTGTTGCCACAATCGCGCATACAAACCGCCGTGTGCGAGCAATTCGGCATGGCTGCCGGTCTCGGCGATCTGGCCTTTTTCCAGCACCACCAGCCTGTCCATTCTGGCAATGGTGGAAAGCCGGTGGGCGATGGCGATTACCGTCTTGCCCTGCATCAGGGTTTCCAGGCTTTCCTGGATCGCCGCTTCGACTTCCGAATCCAGCGCGGAGGTGGCTTCGTCCATGATCAGGATTGGCGCATCCTTGAGCAGCACTCGCGCGATGGCGATGCGCTGACGTTGCCCGCCGGAGAGTTTCACCCCGCGTTCGCCGACGTGGGCGTCGAGGCCGGTGCGGCCCTCGGCGTCCGACAGCAATGGGATGAACTCGTCGGCGCGGGCCTTGTGCACGGCGGCCCAAAGCTCTTCGTCGGTGGCGTCCGGCTTGCCATACAGCAAGTTGTCGCGGATCGAACGGTGCAGCAGCGAGGTGTCCTGGGTGATCATGCCGATCTGTTCGCGCAGGGTTTCCTGGGCGACGTCGGCGATGTTCTGGCCGTCGATCAGGATACGGCCGCCTTGCAGGTCATACAGGCGCAACAGCAGGTTGACCAGGGTGGATTTGCCCGCGCCGGACGGACCGATCAGGCCGATCTTTTCACCCGGTTCAATCGCCAGGTTCAAGCCGCTGATGATCCCGCTCTTCTTGCCGTAGTGGAAATCCACCTGATCGAACCGCACCTCGCCATGGGGCACTTCCAGGCGCGGGGCATTTTCCCGGTCGGTCACTGCCAGCGGCTGGGCGATGGTTTTCAGGCCGTCCTGGACCATGCCGATGTTTTCGAAAATGCCGTTGACCACCCACATGATCCAGCCGGACATGTTGACGATACGAATCACCAGGCCGGTGGCCAGGGCGATGGCGCCCACCGAAATCAGGGATTGGGTCCACAGCCACAGGGCAAGGCCGGTGGTGGTGACAATCAGCAGGCCGTTCATGGTGGTAATCACGATGTCCATGCTGGTCACGACGCGGCTGGCCAGCTGGGTTTTCTCGGTCTGCTCGACGATGGCTTCCCTGGCGTAGTTCTGCTCGAAATTGGTATGAGCGAACAGCTTCAAGGTGGTGATGTTGGTGTAGCCGTCGACGATCCGCCCCATCAGTTTTGAGCGTGCCTCGGAGGAGATGACCGAGCGCTCCTTGACCCGTGGCACGAAGTACCGCAGGGCCAGGCTGTAGGCGACGATCCAGGTGATCAGCGGGATCATCAGGCGCCAGTCGGCTTCGGCGAACAGCACCAGGGCGCTGATGGCGTAGATCGCCACGTGCCAGATCGCGTCCACGGCGGCCACTGCGGAGTCGCGCAGGGAGTTGCCGGTTTGCATGATGCGCTGGGCAATGCGCCCGGCGAAATCGTTCTGGAAGAAGTTCAGGCTCTGTTTGAGCACATAGCTGTGGTTTTGCCAGCGGATCAGGCTGGTCATGCCGGGGCTGATGGTCTGGTGCACCAGCAGGTCATGCAGGGCGCCGAAAATCGGGCGCAACAGCAGGGCGACCACGGCCATCCAGATCAGCTCGGTGGCGTGGATCTGGAAGAAGTTGGCGGGCGGCGTGCCCTGGGCCAGGTCGATGATGCGGCTCAGGTAGCTGAAGAGCGCCACTTCGATCAGCGCGCCGATCAGGCCCACCACCAGCAAGGCGGCAAAGCTTGGCCATACCTGGCGCAGGTAATAGACGTAGAAGGGTAGGACTTTGTCTGGAGGGGCCGCGCTGGGAGGTTCGCGGAAGATGTCGATCAGTTGTTCAAAACGACGATAGAGCATTAGGTCTGACGCCCGCGCGGCGGGCTCTCCTGTTCAAATGCGCGCGACGCCTTGCGGGCCCCGCGCGAAACTCCCTGTAGCCTTCAGTCGATGCGCTTGGCCGACTTGATCAGGACAGGATCGATTGGCACGTTCTGCATGCCCTGTTTGGTGGTGGTCTGCGAGTTGACGATGATGTCGACCACGTCCATGCCCTTGACCACTTTGGCGAACACCGCGTAACCGGCATCACGGCCCGGGTCGAGGAAGGCATTGTCCGCAACGTTGATGAAGAATTGGCTGGTGGCGGAGTTCGGGTCGTTGGTACGCGCCATCGACAGGGTGCCGCGCACGTTATGCAGGCCGTTGCTGGCTTCGTTCTTGATCGGTGCTTCGGTCGGCTTTTGCGACATTTGCTGGGTAAAACCACCGCCCTGCACCATGAAGCCCGGGATTACCCGGTGAAAAATGGTGTTGGTGTAGAAGCCCTTGTCGACATAGGCCAGGAAGTTCTTGGTACTGATCGGGGCCTTGACCGGGTCCAGTTCGATCTCGATGTCGCCATTGGTGGTGGTGATCAATACGTGGGGTGCCTTGGCGGGTTCGGCCGCCATCAGGTTGGCAGCGAACAGTACGGAACCGGCAAAGAAGGCGATTTTTTTCAGCATGGGTCAGTGATCCTGGGTTGTGGTTTCGACTGTCTTGAGAAAATCGAGCAGGGTGTTGTTGAAGCGTTCAGGTTGGTCCAGCGGCGTGGCATGGCGGGAATCCTCGATCACCACCAGCCGCGCATCGGGCAGCAGTTTTACATAGATTTCTTTCTGCGCCACGGGGGTGTAGTCGTGGTCGGCGCTGATGACCAGGGTTGGACAGGAGATTTTCGAAAGTTGTTCCTGTACGCCCCAGCCAACAATCGCATCGAAGCTGGCGAGGTAAGCACGTTTGTCGTTTTTTGCCCAGCGTTCAGCCATCTTGCGCCGCAGTTCGGCCTGTTCGGGCTTGGGAAACAGCAGGCTGCCCAGGGCCTTGCCGATAGTGTTCAGGCTGAGGATGCGCGCCAGGCTCCAGCGCTTGGCCCACTGCCAATAGTCGCTGGCGCTGCGAACCTTGACCTGGGGCGCACTGTTGACGATGCACAGGCTCTTGAGCATTTGCGGCTCATCCACTGCCAGTTGAAAGGCGATCATGCCGCCCATGGACAGGCCGACCACGTGGGCCGGCGGTAGCTGCAGGTGTTCGATCAAGGCCACCAGGTCGGCGGTGAAGCCGGCGATGCTGTAGCGCTCACGGGGTTTGTCGGAGCGGCCGTGACCGCGCACATCCACCACCACCAGGCGATAGTGTTGGGACAGCACGGGCACTTGCAGTTCCCAGTCCAGGCAACTGGAGCCCAGGCCGTGGATCAGGATCAGCGGCGCGCCGTGGCCATATTCCTCGTAATGCAGGGTGCAACCTTCATGTTCGAAATAGGCCACGTGAACTCCTTGTTCAGGCTTGCTGCGGTGCGGCGAATGGCGCGTCCAGTGGTGCAGTGTCGAAGGTGCGCAGCAACTCGACGAGAATCTGCGTGGCCGGGCCCAGGGGTTTGTCCTTGTTCGAGTAAAGATAGAAGGTCGGGTTGCGGCTGCCACCCCGTTCCAGGGGCAGTAGCTTGAGCAGGCCTTCCTTGAGTTCGCGTTCGATCAGGTGTCGCGGCAGCCAGGCGAAGCCCAGGCCGCTGCTGACGAAGGTGGCGGCGGTGGGCAGGCTGCCGACGGTCCAGCGCTGCTCGGCGCCGAGCCAGCCGACGTCCCGTGGCTGCTGGCGGCCGGAGTCGCGGATCACCACCTGCATGTGGCTTTCCAGATCCTGGAAGCTCAGTTCGCGGTGCAATTGATGCAGCGGATGTTCGGGGTGGGCCACGGCGACAAATTCGACGTCGCTCATTTCCGTACCGAGGTAACCGGGAATGATGAACCCGCTGATGGCGAGGTCGGCCATGCCGTCCATCAACAGCTCTTCGACGCCGGACAACACCTCTTCGCGCAAACGCACCCGGCAGCCACGGCTTTGCGGCATAAAGGCAGTGAGGGCGCGCACCAGGCGGGCGTTGGGGTAAGCGGCATCGACCACCAGCCGCACCTCGGCTTCCCAGCCTTGTTCCATATGGTGGGCCAGGTCTTCCAGTTGGCTGGCGTTTTTCACCAGTTGCCGGGAGCGGCGCAGCAGCACTTCACCGGCTTCGGTGAGCACGGCCTTGCGCCCGTCAATGCGCAGCAGCGGCACGCCGAGCTGATCCTGCATGCGGGCCACGGTGTAGCTCACCGAGGATTGCGAGCGGTGCAGCGCTTCGGCCGCCTGGGCGAAGCCGCCATGGTCGACCACGGCTTGCAAGGTGCGCCATTGATCAAGGGTAACGCGGGGCGCTTTCAAGATGAGCTCCTCTTGTCCTAAGCTGGCGGTCCTTATTGGAGACTGCCGAATGAGAAAATTCTGTTGTGTGCTGCTGGCGTTGCTGCCGTTGAGTGCGTTTGCATTCAGTACCGATGTGACGAAAGACATTCAGGGCGTGAAGATCGATTACAGCGCGTCAGACGTCGACAGCAATATCAGTTCGATCCAACTCACCAACTACGGCCCCAATGACGCGGAGTGCAAGGTACGCTTTACCAATGGTCCGGAAGCCCCGCGTACGCGCAAGGTCACGGTCGCGGCAGGGAAAACCACCAACACCACGGTCAATTTCAGCCGTGCCATCATCAAGATGCGTATCCAGCTGACCTGCGCACCGAAATAAGGCAAAAGCGGAGCTTGCGTACAGCAATACTCCGCTTATAAACAAATTTCTAGATGGGTTATAGCAGTTTTTTACGCTTTTTAATCGAACGGACCCTGTCTAACCTTCACTCCATCGCCTTACAGCATTCACCGATGGAGCTTACATAATCATGGCCCGTGTTCTGATCATCGAAAGCAGTGCCCGTCAGCAGGATTCAATCTCCCGCCAGATGACCCAACAATTCATCAGCCAATGGAAAGTCGCCCATCCGGCTGATCAGATCACCGTACGAGACCTCGCCATCAACCCGGTTCCGCACCTGGATGCCAATCTGTTGGGCGGCTGGATGAAACCTGCCGAGCAGCGCAGCACGGTTGAACAGGCCTCCCTGGACCGCTCCAACGAACTGACCGATGAATTGCTGGCCGCCGATGTGTTGGTGATGGCCGCGCCGATGTACAACTTCGCGATTCCCAGCACCCTGAAAGCCTGGCTCGACCATGTGCTGCGTGCCGGTGTGACCTTCAAGTACACCGCCACCGGCCCCCAGGGCCTGCTGACCGACAAGCGCGCCTTTGTGCTGACCGCCCGCGGCGGCATTCATGCCGGCGGTAGCACCGATCACCAGGAACCGTACCTGCGTCAGGTCATGGGCTTTATCGGCATCCACGACGTCACGTTCATTCACGCCGAAGGGGTGAACCTGGGCGGTGACTTCCAGGAAAAAGGCGTGAACCAGGCCAAGGCACTGCTCGCCCAAGTGGCGTGAGATGTTAATCGTCAGATAATCGCCCGCTGTTTAGATAGCTCCACGCAACCCTTCAAGTACGCGTATCGAACCTCCCTTTGCACTTTTTGCTCCTGAGTGCTCCCGCCCGACTGACGCTTTTAGCGAGGTCGGGTTTTTTTTGCCTTGAGTTTCGTAAAGCCTGGAAAACCGCTAATGTCGCGCCCATTCAAAATGAGGCGAGCATGGGCTATCTACTTGTTGTAACGCTGATCCAGGCGTTTTCCTTCAGCCTGATCGGCGAATACCTGGCCGGTCACGTCGACAGTTACTTCGCGGTGCTGGTGCGCGTGTTGTTGGCCGGGCTGGTGTTTATCCCGCTGACCCGCTGGCGCTCAGTAGAACCGGCATTCATGCGCGGCATGCTGTTGATCGGCGCGCTGCAGTTTGGCGTGACTTACGTGTGTCTGTATTTAAGCTTCAGAGTACTGACGGTGCCGGAGGTGTTGCTGTTCACCATCCTGACGCCGTTGCACGTGACCCTGATCGAAGACGCCTTGAACCGCCGCTTCAATCCGTGGGCGCTGGTGGCCGCATTGGTAGCCGTGACGGGAGCGGCGGTAATCCGCTTTGACCAGATCACCCCGAACTTCTTCGTGGGCTTCCTGCTGCTGCAACTGGCCAACTTCACCTATGCCGCCGGGCAGGTGCTTTATAAGCACTTGGTGGCGCGTCATCCAAGTGATCTGCCGCACTACCGGCGCTTTGGTTACTTCTACCTCGGTGCGTTGGCGGTGGCGTTGCCGGCGTTCCTGATGTTCGGCAAGGCCAACTTCCTGCCGGAAGCGCCGTTGCAATGGGGCGTGCTGGTATTCCTGGGCTTGGTCAGCACGGCACTGGGCATGTACTGGTGGAACAAGGGCGCGTGCATGGTCAACGGTGGCACATTGGCGGTGATGAATAACCTGCATGTACCGGTGGGGTTGTTGCTGAACTTGCTGATCTGGAATCAGCACGAGCCGCTCGGCAGGCTGTTCCTGGGGGGCTCGGTGATCCTGGCGGCGGTGTGGATCAGCCGGTTGGGCCTGCGGTCGTCGGCGCCAATTGCGTCACCAAAAAATCAATGAATGCGCGGGTCTTTTGCGGCACGCGTCGCGCGGACGAGTAAACCGCGTTGATGGTGATTGCCGGCGCCTGCCATTCACAGAGCACCGGCACCAGGCGCCCCGCGTTCAGGGCGTCTTCGACGATAAAGTCCGGCAACAGGGCGATGCCCATCCCGGCTTCTGCCGCCTGGGCCAGGAGGTCGCCGTTGTTGGCGTGCAAAGGGCCGGTGACGTTGACCCGCTGGGTTTCCTGGCCCTTGCTCAGTTGCAGGCTGACGCCGCTTTGCAGATACCCATAATTGAGGCATTGGTGCTGGCGCAGGTCTTGCGGGGTTTGCGGTATGCCCGCGCGTGCCAGGTAGGCGGGCGCGGCCACCATGACCCGTGGCGCCGGCGCCAGTTGGCGGGCGATCATTGTAGAGTCGGGCATGCTGGCGATGCGGATGGTTACGTCGAAACCACCGCGTACCGGATCGACCTGTTGGTCGCTGAGCACCAGTTGCAGCTCGATATGCGGATGCTGTTCATGGAACAGCGGAATCAATCTTCCCAGGCGATGCAGTCCGAACGACATCGGCGCATTGACCCGCAACACTCCCCGTAACTCCCCGATGCCGTCTCTGGCCCGCTGTTCGGCCTCGTCCAGGGCGGCCAGTACTTCACGCGCCGCTTCAAAATACTCGGCCCCGGCCTCCGTCAAATGAAGGCTGCGGGTGGTGCGCTGAAGCAGTTGCACGCCTATGGCTTCTTCCAGCGCCTGAATCTGTTTGCTGACTTTTGAGCGCGGTACGTCCATGGCTCGCGCGGCGGCCGCGAAGCCGTTCTCGCCGACCGTGACGACAAACGCCCGCATGCATTCGATACGGTCCATGATTGTCCCTTTTTTAGAATCAATGATTCTCTATTTTATGTAATTGTCTCGATTTTATCCATCCCATAAAGTTACTTCCAAGTCGCCAGCCAAGCTTCACAGCGGCGCTGAACGCACCCCTTACCGAATCGAAACCATTAAAAGGAAGTCACCATGTCTATTCGCGAATTGCTCAACCCAACCAACTCCACCCTGATCCTGATCGACCACCAGCCACAGATGGCCTTTGGCGTGCAGTCGATCGATCGCCAGACCCTGAAGAACAACACGGTGGCGCTGGCCAAGGCGGCGAAGATCTTCAACGTGCCGACCATCCTGACCTCGGTTGAGACCAAGAGCTTCAGCGGCTATATCTGGCCGGAGCTGTTGAATGTGTTCCCGGACCAGCAGCCGATTGAGCGCACGTCTATGAACTCCTGGGAAGACAAGGCGCTGGTGGCCGCGGTGAAGGCCACCGGGCGCAAGAAGCTGATCATGGCGGCCCTGTGGACCGAGGTGTGCCTGAACTTCCCGGCCCTGGAAGCCCTGGCCGAAGGCTACGAGGTGTACATCGTCACCGACGCCTCCGGCGGCACCAGCAAAGAAGCGCATGACATGTCGGTGCAACGGATGATTCAGGCGGGCGCGGTACCGGTCACCTGGCAGCAAGTGCTGTTGGAATACCAGCGTGACTGGGCTCACAAGGAAACCTACGACGCGGTGATGGGCCTGGTACAGGAGCACAGCGGCGCTTACGGCATGGGCGTGGATTACGCCTACACCATGGTTCACGGCGCGCCGCAGCGTCAGGTCAAGTAAGGTCCAACGCAAAAAAAACGGCACAACTCGGGTTGTGCCGTTTTTTGTTGTTACATCACTGCCTTTTCCGCCGGGGGCAGGTGACTGGCCCCCAGCACCGCCGGCAACATCCCCGCCCGCAAGTCACCGCCGCTGGGCTGCTGGTACAGGCTCAAACCAAATTCCGGCAGCACCGCCAGCAGGTAGTCGAAGATATCGCCCTGGATCCGCTCGTAGTCGGCCCACGCGGTGGTGCGGGTGAAGCAGTAGATCTCCAGCGGAATGCCCTGGGCGGTGGTCTGCATCTGCCGCACCATGCAGGTCATGTTCGGCTGGATCTCCGGATGGCTTTTCAGATAGGCCAGGGCATACGCGCGGAAGGTGCCGATATTGGTCATGCGTCGGCGGTTGGCGGACATCGCCGCGACATTGCCCTGGGCTTCGTTCCAGGCCTTGAGCTCGGCCTTCTTGCGGCTCATGTAGTCGGTCAGCAGGTGTACCTGGGTGAGCTTCAGCTCTTCGTCGTCGCGGATGAAACGCACGCCGCTGGCGTCGATATACAGGCTGCGCTTGATCCGCCGGCCACCGGAGGCCTGCATGCCGCGCCAGTTCTTGAACGACTCGGACATCAGGCGCCAGGTGGGAATCGAGACGATGGTCTTGTCGAAGTTCTGCACCTTCACGGTGTGCAGGGTGATGTCGACCACGTCACCGTCGGCGCCGACCTGGGGCATTTCGATCCAGTCGCCGACCCGCAGCATGTCGTTGCTGGTCAGTTGCACACTGGCGACGAACGACAGCAGGGTGTCCTTGTAGACCAACAGAATCACCGCCGACATTGCACCCAGACCGGAAAGCAGCAGCAATGGCGAGCGGTCGATCAGCGTGGCGACGATGATGATTGCGCCAAACACGAACAGCACCATCTTCGCCAACTGCACATAGCCCTTGATCGAGCGGGTGCGGGCGTGTTCGGTGCGGGCATAGATGTCCAGCAGGGCGTTGAGCAGTGCACTGATCGCCAGCACCATGAACAGAATGGTGAACGCCAGGGCGACATTGCCGATGAACAGGGTGGCGGTCTTGCTCAGGTCCGGCACCAGGTACAGGCCGAACTGGATCACCAGCGACGGCGTCATCTGCGCCAGGCGGTGGAAGACTTTGTTGTGCCGCAGGTCGTTGAGCCAGTGCAGCGCGGGTTGCCGGCCCAGCAGCTTGACGGCGTGCAGGATGAGGTAGCGGGCCACTCGTCCGAGCAGCAATGCCACTACCAGCAACACCACCAGCGCAAGGCTGGAATGCAGCAGCGGGTGTTCGTCGAGGGTGCCCCAAAGGTCTTTGACGTTGAGCCAGAGCTGTTTGATATCCATGGGTAAACGCGATTCTTCTGTAAGACGTGACGGGCCGATTAGAGCATTTAAGTACGTCAAAGTTGTGGTTGTGGACAAATCCCCTGACAAAAAAGCGCCTGATTAACGCAGTTCGCGTAAAGAAACTCGGCCTCGGCGCCCGAAACCGTTACCCTATGCAGCTGTTTTTTTGTATTTCTTCGAGGTAGCACCCGTGTTTTCCCAATTCGCCCTGCACGAACGCCTGCTCAAAGCCGTGGCCGAGCTTAAATTTGTCGAGCCAACGCCTGTGCAAGCAGCGGCCATCCCGCTCGCGCTCGAAGGGCGTGACCTGCGGGTGACGGCTCAAACCGGGAGTGGCAAGACCGCCGCTTTCGTCCTGCCGATCCTTAACCGTCTGATCGGCCCGGCGAAAGTCCGTGTCAGCATCAAGACCCTGATCCTGCTGCCGACCCGCGAACTGGCCCAGCAGACCTTGAAGGAAGTGGAGCGCTTCTCGCAGTTCACTTTCATCAAGTCCGGCCTGATCACCGGCGGCGAAGACTTCAAGGTCCAGGCCGCCATGTTGCGCAAGGTGCCGGACATCCTGATCGGTACTCCGGGCCGGATGATCGAGCAATTGAACGCCGGCAACCTGGACCTCAAGGAAGTTGAAGTGCTGGTGCTCGACGAAGCCGACCGCATGCTCGACATGGGTTTTGCCGACGACGTGCAGCGCCTGGTGCAAGAGTGCGTGAACCGCCAGCAGACCATGCTGTTCTCGGCCACCACCGGTGGTTCGACCCTGCGCGATATGGTCGCCAAGGTCCTGAACAACCCTGAGCACCTGCAGGTCAACAACGTCAGCGACCTGAACTCGACCACCCGTCAGCAGATCATCACTGCTGACCACAACGTGCACAAAGAGCAGATCCTCAACTGGTTGCTGGCCAACGAGACCTATCAGAAGGCTATCGTGTTCACCAACACCCGGGCCATGGCCGACCGCATCTACGGTCGCCTGGTGGCTCAGGAGTACAAGGCGTTCGTCCTGCACGGTGAGAAAGACCAGAAGGACCGCAAGCTGGCCATCGACCGCCTCAAGCAAGGCGGCGTGAAGATCCTGGTCGCCACCGACGTTGCCGCCCGCGGCCTGGATGTTGACGGCCTGGACATGGTGATCAACTTTGATATGCCCCGCAGCGGCGACGAATACGTGCACCGTATCGGTCGTACCGGGCGTGCCGGCAACGATGGCCTGGCGATCTCGCTGATCTGCCATGGCGACTGGAACCTGATGTCGAGCATCGAGCGCTACTTGAAGCAGTCGTTCGAGCGCCGCACCATCAAGGAAGTCAAAGGCACCTACGGCGGGCCGAAGAAGGTCAAGGCATCGGGCAAGGCCGTTGGCGTGAAGAAGAAAAAGGTCGACGCCAAGGGCGACAAGAAGAAGGCCGGTGCCAAGTCGCCGACCAAGCGCAAGATTGCCAACCGTCCAAAGACCGACAACCTGTCGTTGGTCAGCAAGGACGGCATGGCGCCTCTGAAGCGCCGCAAGCCGGAAGCACCGGCTGCCGAGTAACGCTTGAGCCATAAAAAAACCGGACAATGTCCGGTTTTTTTTCGCCTCAGTTTTTAGTTTTGTCGGTCGCCTCATTGAGTTCCGTGAGGCGCTGGTCGATCAGTTGGCACTTGTCGGGCAGGTCTGCGCTGGCGGTTTCCAGCTTCATGTTCTGCAGTTCTTCGTTGATCTCCTTGGCCTTCTCTGGATTCTGTTGGGTGAGCTCGGTCACCTTCTTGGCCAGTTGCTCACGTTTGGCGGTGGCTTCTTCCGGCGTGCAGGCCCAGGCGGGCAGGGCGGCAAGCAGCGTGGCGGCGACGGCCATATTCAGCAGGGTTTTCATGATTCGGACCTCCATGGCGGTGATGAACGGTTGAGGGCCGTGAGCACTGAAAAGTTCAGCGAAATCGCGTCCGTCCGCTAGGCTGAACGGACGACGGGTCCGGCATGTCACACCTTTGAAGGGCCTATTTCGTGTGCCTTCAGGAGGAATCAGGATGACGACTTACGATTGGGATTTGATCGAACGACTGTTGCATGAGGTACAGAACGGTGGCGCCAGCTTCGCCCCACGCAAATACGCCGAGGAAGAAGCGACTAAAAGGGCCGCCGCCGGAGAGCCCATCGGTAATCTCGATGAGTTTAAAAAGCTCGCGGCGGATTACGAGGCGTTGTTGTTCAAGCACGGCTTTATTGAGTCGCGGTCAGAGGAAGAGTGCGGCAATGGTGAGAACTTCAAATTGACCCAGCGCGGCTCACAGTTGCTGAGCCTGATCGACAGCTGTATCCCCGGTGATAATCACCCGCGTCAGGTGCTGGACGAGCAGGCGGATGCGCTGGATCCGGCGACGTTTGATGAACTGGCTTCCAAACCACAGATTGCCTGATGACTATGGGGTGCCAGCCTTCAGGCATTTAAGTGCCTTGAAGTCGCTGCGCACCTTGTCGATCTTTTGTGTCAGCTTCTGGCGTTGTTGCACGGTGCTTTCCGCTATCAGGTCGACGATCAGGCTGCGGGCGGCGGCTTCGGTCTGGGCGTAGGCCTGGCGATATTCCGGCGTCCACAGGCTTTCGCGGTTCACCAGCAGTTGCTCGATCTTCTGTGGGAAATCGCTGCTGTGGCGGTCTTTGACGGCTGCGATAAATAGTGTTTGCCAGTGGGCGCGGTTGCCAATCCATTGTTGGTTCTGCTCACCCAAGGCGATCGACCAGGCGGTGACGCGATTCTGCTGGCTGGCACTTAACGGCCCGAGCCACGCATCGAGGCGCTTGTTCATGCGCTCGGCGCGTTCCTTGATCTGCTGCTCGAGGGGCGGTTTCAGGTATTCGTCCTGACGCTTGCGCAGGTCCTTGGCGAATGCTTGCTCCATATCCTTCACTTGCTGATCGTCCAGCCCCTGCAGTAGCTCGACGGCGGACGGCGTGATCGCCCGGGCGCTCTCGGCAATAGCTTGTTTGGCTTCGGCGGTACGGGTTTGCAGGGCGGCGTCGGTCACCTGGTTGGTGTCGACCATCTGTTGCAGGCGATCGAGCCAGTCCAGGTAGCCCGGCAATTGTGTGGTGCAATGCCAGGCCAGGTGTTCCTTGAGTGTGTCGTTGAACCAGCTCTTCTGCCCGGCGTTCATTTCCAGGTAGTCGCTGAGGGTCCAGGGGATGATCACATCCAGATTGCGATAGGCCAGGCCCACCCGATTGCAGCCGGCAAGCACCAGGCTGAGGGTCAGCAACATCACCAGAAATTTTAACCGACGCAGCATGAGCGAGTCCTTGCGCAGACGAGAGTATTGCATCTGAACCCGTCAGGGCAGCGACAGTTCAGCCCATCAATAAAACGCCCGCTCGGCCTTCAGGGTCAACAGCCCGTCGCATTGCGAGTTGTGTCCGGAGTAGGCCGAGCAATCGCCGCCGCTGAGGCTGGAGTCGCTGTAGATCAGGTTCAGGTCGACGCCCATCCATGGCCTGGAAAATTGTACCGACCAGTCGCTGAAGCTGCGGATCGAGCTGCCATCGGCCACCGAGACCGGGGTGCCGAGCTGGTGGGTGGTGTATTTCATGCTGACGCCGATGCCGAACGGCTTGGTGCCGCCGAGGTCGGCGAACAGGGTGCTGTCCTGCCGGTCCGGGTCGTTGCTGAAGGAGGCGCCGAAGCGATTGCCCAGCAAGGTCAGGCCGCCGTAGAACTCCTGGCTGTCGAGGGGGCTCAGCTTGGGATAGCTGTAGTGAATCATCCCCAGTTCATAACCCAGGGTCTGGTCGAAGGGGCGTTTGAAACCCAGGTAGGAGTCGACTTCCAGGTTGCTGGTCGGGGAAATGCCCATGCTCGGTGAGAATTGGCCGAGGTACAGGCCGCTGCCGTGGCTCAGGTCCAGGCCGCCATGGAACGAGTCGCTCCCGGGTGCCGTGGGCTTTACCAGGCCTTGAGCCATGCTTCGGCTGGGTGTCGTGCCCAATTTCAGGTCGAAATCACCCAATTCACGCTGGAAAACCTGCGCTTCGGCGAGGGGGCTGGCCAACAGGGCACCGGCCAGGAATATGCAGGATTTGAGCATGCTTCACTCCATGAAAAGCGAGGAGCAGTAACGGGAAATATCAGGCAAATGCCCGATCTAGACGTGTGCAAGCATACCGGCGATGGTTCGCAGATGAGGCCCGTTCGTCGATTGGCGTAATAAAGGGGTGTATCAGGGGGTAGTGCGGGCTCTAGTCCTAGCGCCTTGAAAGGCAAAGCGCATAGGGACCAGGTGTAATGCGCGAGTCTTACTTTTTACCCAGGGTGATCTGCTTGGACGGGCCGAAAGTCTGGCCGCTTACGCCTTTGGCAATCTGCTGGATTTCGCCGCCCTGCTTGAGGAATGCAGCAATTTGGCTGTTGATCGATTCGCTGGTTTCAACGGCGGGAGCTGGCTTTGCTTTGCTGTTGGATGCTTTTACGCGCATGGCGGCCACTAACCTGTAGAAAATTAACTTGGCCATGCATCGTACATGAAATGCTTGACAATTGCTTGGCAAATATCCCCCTGAAATATACGCAGGGTTTATGAATCGCCTGGATTATTAAGTGAAATACTCACCTAACTTGCTGTTTTAACTCGAATCCCTCGAGGAAATCCGGCCGTGGGTACTGGCCGGATTCAGCCCGATGACCTGACGAGCGGGGCGCTTCTCGGCAAACCCATGATTTTTCAGGCCTGTACGCCGGTACGCGGGACCGCCGTCGTCAACTCGGGTAGAATGCCGCCCACGCAATGAGGGTATTTGAGATGGCTTTAGTCGGGCGCTACAACAGCTTGCAAGTGGTTAAACACACTAACTTTGGTTTGTACCTGGATGGTGATCAAGAGGGCGAAATCCTCTTGCCCAACCGATATATCCCCAAAGATATTCCCAGTGAAGATGAAGACTGGCTCAACGTTTTCATTTATCTGGACAGCGATGACAAACTTATCGCGACCACCGAAAAACCAAAAGTACAGGTGGGTGAATTTGCCAGTCTGAAAGTGGTTGAAGTCAACAGTATCGGTGTATTCCTCGATTGGGGCCTGCCCAAGGACCTGCTGCTGCCTTATTCCGAAGAAAAGCGCCAGCTGACCGCCGGTGAGTATTGCGTGGTACACGTCTACCTCGACAAACACACCAAGCGCATCACTGCCACCGCGCGCCTTGACCGCTACCTGGACAAGACTCCGGCCACCTACAAGGTCGGCCAGGAAGTTGACTTGCTGGTGGCCGAAGCCACCGACATGGGCTTCAAGGCCATCATCAACAACAAGCACTGGGGCCTGATCCACAAGAACGAAGTGTTCAAGTTCCTGCGCCCGGGCAAGGAAGAGAAAGGCTTCATCAAGGAAATTCGCGCCGACGGCAATATCAGCCTGAGTCTGCAGCCTGTGGGTGAAGAAGCGGCCTCCAGCCTGAACTCGAAGATCCTCGCCAAGTTGCGCGACAACAACGGCACCTTGCCTGTCAGCGATAAAAGCGACCCGGCACTGATCAGCAGTTTGTTCGGTGTCAGCAAAGGCAACTTCAAGAAGGCCATCGGCGCTCTCTACAAGCAGGGTCAGATTGTGATCCACGCGGATCGCATTGAACTAAGCTGATCGCGGTTTGCTCTTCTGTAGGAGCACGCTTGCTCCTGCAGAAGGCCGCCTCAATGTCTAGAAAAACGCTTTTCGCCTACCTCGGTACGTTGCTTGCCTTTCTGATGCTTGACGGCCTGTGGCTCGGTGTCCTCATGGGCCCGACCTACAAAGCGCTGCTCGGCCCGTTGATGCTTGATCAGCCGCGCCTGTTCCCAGCCGTGGCGTTCTATCTCCTCTATGTATTCGGTTGTGTGGTGCTTGTCGTGCTGCCTGCGTTGGCGAGCGGCGGCTGGCAGCGTGCCGCGCGGCTTGGTGCACTCCTGGGATTGGTAGCCTACGGCACCTATGACCTGAGCAATTGGGCAACCCTGCAGGGCTGGTCGGCCGGTTTGGCCTTCATGGACATCGCCTGGGGCACCTTCCTGACTGCCGTTTGCTGCACCGTGGGCTATCAATGTGCGCGCAGGGTGCACAATTGATTGTGTACAGGATTGCCCTGCACCATCCCTGAGCGAATCACCGCCGTTCAATCGTCTCTACGCCGCCTGAAGAGCCAAGCTCCACGGGGGATTGTGCCGAGTTTTATTGCATTGGCACGCATTCTGCTCAACAACTCGTATACAAACCATGCCGCCTCCCGTACGCACTCCCGTCGCGGGTGGCAGGCCGGTATTTACGAGGAGCCCTGCGATGACCGAACAATTGCCCAAAGGCTACAGCCCGCGCCTGTACAACCAGGACCTGGGACCGCTGCCGCAAAAATGGAACTGGTACAACATCTTCGCCTTCTGGATGAGCGACGTGCACAGCGTCGGCGGCTACGTATTCGCCGCCAGCCTGTTCGCCCTGGGGCTGGCCAGTTGGCAGGTATTGATCGCCTTGCTCGCCGGGATTTGCATTGTGCAATTGATCGCCAACCTGGTGGCCAAGCCGAGCCAGCAGGCGGCAGTGCCGTACCCGGTAATCTGCCGGTTGGCCTTTGGGGTATTCGGGGCGAATATCCCGGCGGTGATTCGTGGCTTGATCGCAGTGGCCTGGTACGGGATCCAGACATACCTGGCGTCCAGTGCATTGATCATCGTGGTGCTGCGCTTTTTCCCACAGATGGCGGTATACGCAGAACCGCACTTTGCCGGCCTGTCGTACCTGGGCTGGTTCGGTTTCCTCAGCCTGTGGACGCTCCAGGCGCTGGTGTTCTGGGCGGGCATGGAGTCCATCCGTCGTTTCATCGACTGGGCGGGGCCTGTGGTCTATGCGGTGATGTTTGCCCTGGCAGGCTGGATCGTCTGGAAGGCTGGCTGGGCCAATATCAGCTTCACCCTGGCGGAAAAATCCCTCTCAGGCTGGCAGGCGTTTGGCCAAATCATCGTGGCAACCGCGTTGGTGGTGTCGTACTTTTCCGGGCCGACCTTGAACTTCGGTGATTTCAGCCGCTACTGCCGCACGATGAAAGACGTGCGTCGCGGAAATTTCTGGGGCTTGCCGGTAAATTTCCTGGCGTTCTCCCTGGTCACCGTGGTGATCGTCTCGGGCACCTTGCCGGTGTTCGGCGAAATGCTCCACGACCCGATTGCCACCGTTTCGCGCATCGACAATGACATGGCTGTGTTGCTGGGGGCGTTCGCCTTTGTCACTGCGACTATCGGCATCAACATCGTCGCCAACTTCGTCTCGCCGGCCTTTGACTTCGCCAACGTGGCACCGAGCAAAATCAGCTGGCGTGCCGGTGGAATGATTGCGGCGGTGGCCTCGATCTTCATCACCCCATGGAACCTGTTCAACAACCCGCTGATGATCCACTACACCCTCGATATCCTCGCCGCGTTTATCGGGCCGTTGTTCGGGATTCTGCTGGTGGATTTCTACCTGATCAAAAAACGGAAGATCGACGTGGATGCGTTGTTCGATGACAGCCCGAGCGGGCGCTACTACTTTGACGGTGGCGTGAACTGGACGGCGGTCAAGGCTTTGGTGCCCGCGACGCTGGTGGGCGTCGCGATCACCTTTACCCCGGCGCTGCAGGGCATGGCCAACTTCGCCTGGTTTACCGGCTGCTTCCTGGGTGGGCTGTTTTTCCTGGTGCTGGCGCGGCGTGAACAGGTGCGTGCGCCTGTGCCGATGGTTGCCGGCTGACCAGCACCGATCCGGCCACCAACAAACCGGCGCCTGCTACCACCAGCGCCGGTTGCAGGCCACCGCTGAGGTGGCTGCTCACCGACGCCAGCAACGGACCGCTCAATTGGCCGATCGCAAAGCTGGCGGTCAGCAACCCGGTGCTGCGCTGGTAGCCGTGGGGGGCGACCTCACGCAAGCGCGCCATCACCAGTTGCATGCACGCCAGGAATGGCCCACCGCACAGCAACACCCCCAGCGCCAGCCCCCAACCGTTGCCCAGCAGGCAGGCAAACACGCCTGCCGCTTGCAGCCAAAGGGTTGTCATCAGCCAGCGACGGGTGGTGTCCGGGTCCTTGCGGCGCAAACTTGCCGCCACCACGCCAATCGCGGCAGCCAGGCCAAAGCAGGGCCAGAACAGGTCTGCTTGCCAGGCGCCCTTGAATTGCGCGCTGGCCATCTGTGACAGGAATGTCGCCGGGATGATGTAGCCAAGGCCATACAACACGTAGATCCAGCACAGGTGTGTGATGCTGCCGTTGCTGGCCACGTCGGTGTGGCTGGCAACGGGCGAGTCGGCAGCGGAAGGCTTGGGCAGGAACGGGAGGATTGCCAGCAGCATGACCAGGGCGACTACCCCATACACCAGCCACAAGGTTGCAGAGTCTTGCCCCAACAGGTTGGAGCCCAGCGCCAGCAACCCGGTCAAAAGAATTCCCAGCCCCGGCCCGGCAAATACCAGCGCACCCAGGCGTGGGCGTCCGGCCGCAATGGCCAGCGGCTGGCTCAGGCTGGTAATCATCACCAGCGCCCATGCACTGGCTACACCGGTACCAAAGCGCAACAACAGATGCGGCCAGAACCCGTGGGCCCAGTACGACGCCAGGGTCAGCAGCACACACAGCCACAGCCCACCGTACAAACGCCCGCGTACATGATGATGGCTGCGGGCAAAGATCGAATCCACCGCACCGACGAAATAACCCAGGTAGTTGGCCGCCGCAATCAGGCCGGCGCCGGTCAGGTCGATCTGCCCTTCACTGAGCAAATGCGGCATTTGCGGGGTGAGCGCGAATCGACCTATGCCCATGGCCATCATCAGGGCGATAAAGCTGGCGAGTAAGCGGATCAGCGGTGACATGGTGGTTTTTCCTGGGAGCAGCGAGTGACCATCAGGCTAAAGCGGATTGACTTTCTTTAAAAATGAATAATAGTGAGTAACTTGTTCAGTTTTGGAGAATGGTGATGGAGTTCAGTCAATTGCGGATTTTCCAGGCCGTGGCCGAGGAAGGCTCCATCACCCGTGCCGCTGAGCGCTTGCACCGGGTGCCGTCCAACCTGTCGACCCGGCTTAAACAGATGGAAGAACAACTGGGCGTCGAACTGTTCGTGCGCGAGCGCCAGCGCTTGCAGCTTTCTCCTGCAGGCAAAGTGCTGCTGGACTACAGTGCGCGCCTGCTGGCCCTGCATGACGAAGCCCATGGCGCGGTGCAAGGCGGGCAACCGGCTGGAGACTTTGTGCTCGGCAGCATGTACAGCACGGCGGCGATTCATTTGCCCAAGCTGCTGGCGCGTTACCACAAGGCGTATCCGATGGTGAACCTGCAGGTGCAGTCAGCGCCCAGCGGTGAACTGCTGGAAGGCTTGATCACCGGGCGCCTGGACGCCGCATTGGTGGATGGGCCGTTGACCCTGGCCACCCTCGACGGCGTGCCGCTGTGCGAAGAGCGCCTGCTGCTGATCTGCGAGGCGGATCATCCGCCGGTGCGTGGGCCGCAGGATGTTGCCGGCCGTTCGGTGTTCACTTTCCGACGCAGTTGTTCTTATCGGGCGCGCCTGGAAGCCTGGTTTTCCCACGATCGCGTGGCCATGGGCCGGGCCATCGAGATCGAGTCCTACCAGGGCATGCTGGCCTGTGTTATCGCCGGTTCCGGCGTGGCGTTGATGTCGGAATCGATGCTCGACAGCCTGCCGGGCAAGGACAGCGTGTCCATTCATCCGCTGGCCGAGCCTTTTGCCAGCGCCACCACCTGGTTGATGTGGCGCAAGGGCATGCTCGGCGCTAACCTCAACGCGTGGATTGACCTGCAGAAGGCGGGCAAGGTGCTACCGGAAACCGAAACCCGAGCGATTGCTTGAACGATCCGTCAGGATTTTGATCAATTCAGTAATAGTTCGTTGTGGTTTCGTTCAAGCAATACGTAAGACTTAAGACTACTATCTGTAGGAAGCGGCCACAGAATTCCAGCCGCTCGGCATTACCCCAAGGGGGCACCATGAAAGAGAAACTGCAAAACTGGCTGCACGACCTCGGCGTCGCACTCGGCTTGATCGAGCCACCGCTGCAACCGGTGCCAATCCGCACCGATGACGAGCAGCGTCGCCCGCGTCGCAGGTAAGTCCTGGAAAGCGCTCAAGCATGTTTGTTTGGGCGCGGCCAGGAGGTTTGCCTATGTATTGGAGTCATGATTGATCATGACCCGTTGCTGTGTACTTCAATTCTTCGTCTGGCTTTGGCCGGACGTTTTCATTTCCGGGGTTTGGTGATTTTCTCAAGACACCTGCTTTCGGAATAATCCTTCAAATATTTAATTTAACAATGCCACGGTAATACCGATTGGTAGTCCGGACGTGTGCGCGTCAGTCGAGTTTTGCCATTAAGTATCGGAATTGGACTACCTGTTTGTCAGAGTCGACCGGCTTATTTGATTATTAGGATAGGCGTAGGTTGAGTTTCATCACGAAAAGATTTGTATCGTTTGCAGTTCTTACAAGCCCCCAACTTCATTGAGTTGCGCTCTCCGGAGTATGAGCCAGTCAGAACTGTTGGAGACAAAACCATGATGTTCTCTTCCGTTCCGCCAGTCGCCGCGTCACTTATTGCCACCACCGAAAACATCTTGCATATCGCCCCTGCATCGCGTGGCTGGAAAGCTGATGCACCCGGCAACGTGGTGTTTTTCCCGCCGACGTTAACCAAGCAGGCTCTGCTTATACAGATTGCACTGCTGCGCCCATCAACGATCATTGTCGCAGACCAGGTTATTGATGCCGACGTCATCAACCAATGGCGTATATCCCACCCATTTGGCGAACTCTATTTGGTCCGCAGAGGTACAAGCCTGGATAAGATCCGATTGGATCTGTGCGAGCGCAACAATGTTCGAGTGATTAACACGCCAGGGGTCAATTCGCCGCATGTTGCTGCCTATATTGCGCACTGGCTGACGCTGGCCGATGGCTCCTTGCCCCATGACATCTGTGTACTGGGATACGGCAATGTAGGGAAAGAGCTTGTTAAGTTGTTGCTTGCTCGAGATCCGGATGTTCGGATTAAGGTGTTGGGTCGACGCGATCGAGTGCCGGACAGTTTCGGGAAAGCCTCTTCCGATTGCAGGGTTTCATTGGTTGACGACTGGCTTGAGGCGCTCGAGGGGGCCAATGCAGTCGCCCTATGCTTATCCCTGAATGATGAATCCATTTATCGCATTGATCGGACCCTCATTCAGTGCCTGCACAGAAAGGCTCGCCTTGTCTGTGTCGCCAAGCCGGATGTCTTTAGCGACGATGCGTTGCAGGCCCTGGCAATCTCCGAAGACATCCAGCTCATATTGGACTACGGCCCCAGGACACTGGATGCGTTTCGGGTGCGCACACAAGCGCTCGGCTGCAGTGTCTCCACGTGGTACAAGCCGGCGACGCTGACCACACAGGCGGCCACCACCGAAGCCTGCCATTGCGACCTCGACTATGCGGTCTCGGTGCAACTGAGCTTGATGGCCTTGCGAGGCCTTGTCCGGCGCAAACTCGCACACTCATTGGCGATCCCCTCTCGGCAAGCCGATGCCGGTGCGCCGCGTGTGTCGATCATCGGCAGAGGTATCAACGGGCTGCTCCAAGCCGTGATGTTCCGCCTGGCAAATTATCAGGTCACGGTTTACGGAGGAAATCAGCAGCGCGATGGTGCCAGTCACAAGCAGGTGAACATGCGTCATCTGTCAGCAACGGAGACGACTGCAAAACCGCTGCCTAACGATTACCTGACTCCCGCAAATCAGTACCTGGCCATTGAGTGCAATCGCGCAGGCATCGAGCTGTTTGAAAAATTCCTGGCCGACAACCCATCGCTGGCACGATTTGCACGATCGCGAATTGTACGAGCCTATGTGGACGACTCCAGTGGCACGGAGGCCGCGATCCGCGAGCAACGGGATATTGAAAACAGGCCTTGGCCGAGTGGCAAGCCGGGGCGAGAGCTTGCAGAGATCAGTCAGCTGCAATTCCAGGCAATGTATGGAGTTCCCGAGGTCGGGCGGGCGATTGAGGTGTCGGGCTACGATCTGGAATTTATCCATTTAATGGATGAGATGGTGACGCTTTTGCAGCGCTCAGGGGTTGAGTTCCTGCCACGGCACCTGAGTCCGGTCCAAATTGCCGATCTGAGTAGAGAGCACTTTGTCGTCACGGCCATGGGGGTGGACGAGCCAGAGGTCATCCCGATCATTGGCTGGTTTTTCAAGCTGCGCGCCGTTGATGATGAAGGTGTCGACATGCGCGGACTCAAGCTGCAGTACGACCTGCCAATCGGCGTCATGAATTGCCGCCTGGACGGGAACTGCATCCTTGTCTCCGCCGGGCAGGTGCCACCCGATTCGACGCCGCAGTACAAGGAGCAGATACGGGCGGCGTGCCTGGCTGCCGTTTCTCGACACTTTCCAAAGTCCTGCAGCCGCGCAATCGAACGTGGCGACTTGCAACAAATCGAATGTGCCAGGCCCGGCACCGCAGATGGACTTTCAATCGTGCATTGGTCCGCCTACAACCGCATTGTCGCGGGGGCAACTTATGCCGGGGGCACCACGCAGGGATTGGTATGGGCGTCTTTGGTCCAGGAAGTCATCCAGGCCAGAGCGCCGGCGGTTTCGGCAATGTGGGAATAAAAAAAACGGGTGCGACATCCGACGTCGCACCCGCTGAAGAAAGCTTCTTTCAACTGTTTTTTCAGATCGCCCGAGCCGCAACAGCCTCCGGACGACGGGACAGCAAACTCACCAGCACAAAACTCACCAGGCCCACGCCCAGGCTGTAGTAGATCGGTGTATTGGCGTCCAAACCATCCTTGATCATGAACACCAACGCGGTCACAAAACCCAGGGTCATGGAGGTGATCGCCCCGGAAGTCGTCGCACGCTTCCAGAAAATCGCCCCGATCAGCGGGATCAACATGCCGCCCACCAACAGGTTGTACGCCAGGGTCAGTGCGCTGATCACATCACTCACCACCAGCGCGATACCCAACACAGCGATACCGGTCAGCAAGGTAAACAGACGGTTGATCTTCAAGCTTGACTGCTTGCCACCACGCAGGCGCGGCAGCAGGTCTTCGGTCAATACGGTGGAAGCGGCGAGCAAGCCGGCGCTGGCGGTGGACATCATCGCGGCCAGTGCAGCGGCGATCACCAGGCCGCGGATACCGTCGGGCAGCGAGACTTTGACGATGGCGGCGAACGCATTGTTGACGTTGTCCAGGTCCGGGATCAGTACGTGGGCGGCCATGCCGATCAGCGCACAGGCCAGGCCGTAGAGAATGCAGTAGAAACCGGCGAAGGTGCCTGCGTACTGGGCGACCTTTTCGTCACGGGCGGTGAACACCCGTTGCCAGATGTCCTGGCCGATCAGGATGCCGAAGAAGTAGATCATGAAGTAGGTGATGATGGTGTCCCAGCCGATTTCAGTGAAGCTGAAATTCGACGCGGGCAGCTTGGCCACCAATTCATCCCAGCCGCCGACGCGGTACAGGCAGATTGGCAGCAGGATAAACATCAGGCCGACCGTCTTGATCACGAACTGCACGATGTCGGTCAGGGTCAGCGACCACATGCCGCCAATGGTCGAGTACACCACCACCACGCCACCGCCTACCAATACCGACATCCAGAACGGCAGGTCAAACAACACTTGCAGCACGGTGCCGATGGCCAGGATCGAGGTCACGCCGATCATCAGCGCGTAGGCCAGCATGATCACCGCACTGGCCTGGCGGGCCATGGGGTTGTAGCGTTTTTCCAGGACCTGGGTCACGGTGAAGATTTTCAGCTTCAGGAGCGGCTTGGCCAGGAACAGGTTCAGCGCAATGATCCCCGCGCCCAGCGCGGCGCACAGCCAGAAACCGGAAATACCATGTACATAGCCCAGGCGCACGGTGCCGACGGTGGACGCACCGCCCAGCACCGTGGCAGCCATGGTGCCCATGTACAGCGTCGGGCCGAGGTTGCGGCCGGCCACCAGGTAGTCTTCATGGGTCTTGGCGCGGCGCATGCCGTAGTAGCCGAGCACCAGCATGCCGGCGGCGTAGATGAGGACGACGAATAGATCTAAGGCCATGACGGCGAGTCTCCGATTATCTTTTTTATGTGGGGCTAAAGGGGGCTGTGTGGCGAGGGAGCTTGCTCCCGCTGGGCTGCGCAGCAGCCCCAATCCATTCCATGCAATTCATCAGGCGGCCTCGCGACTGCTGCGCAGTCGAACGGGAGCAGGCTCCCTCGCCACAGTCGGCCCGTAGACGGCAGCCGGTTCAGGGAACACGCGAAGCAGTGTCAGGTACACCAGCGAGGCCAGGCCCAGGGTCACCGGCAAGCTGATGTCGATGCCGTCGGCGAGGTTGCCCAGCGGCCCGACAAACTGCCCCGGCAGGTTGACGAAGCACAGGCCCACCAGCGCACTCGGGATCCAGGCCCCCAGGCCGCGCCAGTTCCAGCCATGGCTGAACCAGTAGCGCCCGCCGGTTTCGCCGCGAGTGAACACTTGCAGGTCATCCGGGCAGTAGTAACCCCGGCGCACGATCAGGCCGATGATCATCATCACCATCCACGGCGTGGTGCAGGTGATGATCAGCACGGCGAAGGTCGACACGCTCTGCACCAGGTTGGCGGCGAAACGTCCGATAAAGATGAAGGCAATCGACATCACCCCGATCAGCAGCGTCGCCTTGACCCGGGACAGCAGGCGCGGGAATACGCTGGACATGTCCAGGCCGGTGCCATACAGCGAGGTGGTGCCGGTGGACATGCCGCCGATCACCGCGATCAGGCACACTGGCAGGAAGAACCAGCTCGGTGCCACCGCCAACAGGCCGCCGACATAGTTGTTGGATGCGATGTAGTCCGGTGCCTTGATTGCCACGATGGTCGCGGTGGCCAGGCCGAACAGGAACGGGATCAAGGTGGCGATCTGCGCGAACACCACCGCCAGCATGATCCGCATCTTCGAGGTTTCCCGCGGGATGTAGCGCGACCAGTCACCGAGGAACGCGCCGAAGGAAATCGGGTTGCTCATGGCCACCAGTGCTGCACCGATAAACGCCGCCCAGAAGCCGGTCTGGCCGAGGGCAACGGTGCCGGCGAAGTGGCTGTCGAAGGCCGGCGCGAAGGCGAAGATCCCCAGCAGGAACAGCAGGCTCGCCGCCCACACTGCGATGCGGTTGACCCACAGCATGAAGCGAAAGCCGTAGATGCACACCGTCAGTACCAGAATGGCGAACACGCCGTAGGCCAGGCCCAGGGTCAGGTCGGTTTCCGGCAAGCCCACCAGACGTTTCGCACCGCCCACCAGCGCATCGCCTGAACTCCACACCGACAGTGAGAAGAACGCAATAGCGGTCAGCAGCGACAGGAACGAGCCGACAATCCGCCCGTGCACACCAAAGTGCGCACCGGAAGACACGGCGTTGTTGGTGCCATTGATCGGACCGAACAGACCCATGGGGGCGAGGATCACCGCACCCACCAGCACGCCCAGTACAATCGCCCAGACGCCGGCCTGGAACGACAAGCCAAACAGCACCGGAAAGCTCCCCAGCACGGCGGTGGCGAAGGTGTTGGCACCGCCGAAAATCAGGCGAAACAAATCCTTCGGCCCGGCGGTACGTTCGTGGTCCGGGATCTGTTCGACGCCGTTGGTTTCTATGTTGCGAATACTGTTTTCGTTGTTTTTATTATTCATGATCTGCTCCGATCACATTGGCTAATGGGGCGGCAGCCCTTCCGGCATAGCGGACAAATGTTCGTGACAGGCCAGCCACAGGCCTTCTTTTTGTTGTGTGCGATCCCCTTGCCGCTTGAAGACAATGGTCTCGCGTTCCTGGCTAAAGAATTGCTCCCCGTTCATGCGCAGCTCGGTGGCCACGTCATGCACAAATACCGCGACGTCACCGTGCAGGCTGACGAAAGCGTTGCTTGAGGTGCAGGACAGCACCTCAAATCCCTCGTCCCGGCGCCAGCTGTCCCACAACACCTGGTAGGCATCGCGACTCAGCAGCGGCTGGGGGAGGGTGTAGAACACGAAGCTGGCGTCGGCACTGAACGCACCGAAGTAGGCATCGCGATCATTGCGGGCGAAGGCCGACACCAGGTCGGCCGCGGCTTTTAATACCTCGGCCTGTGCGCTCATCAGCGGTGCGCCACGCCCGGCAATACGCAGAGCATTTCGTACAGCAGGTTGGCGCCCAGCAGCGAGGTGTTGCCGGTGGTGTCGTACGGCGGCGAAACTTCTACCAGGTCGCAACCAATCAGATCCAGGCCTTGGCAGCCGCGGATGATTTCAATCGCCTGGATCGTGGTCAAGCCACCGATTTCCGGGGTGCCGGTGCCGGGCGCCCAGGCTGGGTCGATGCCGTCGATGTCGAAGCTCAGGTACACCGGGCCACCGCCGACTTTCTCGCGCACTTCAGCCATCAGGGGCGCCAGCGAGTGATGCCAGCATTCTTCGGCCTGGACCACACGGAAGCCCTGTTTGCGGCTCCAGTTGAAGTCTTCGGCGGTGTAGCCCTGGGCGCGCAGGCCGATTTGCACCACGCGGTCGCAATCCAGCAAGCCTTCTTCCACCGCGCGGCGGAAGGTGGTGCCGTGGGCGATTTTCTCGCCGAACATGTGGTCGTTGACGTCGGCGTGGGCATCGATGTGCACCAGCCCGACCTTGCCGTGTTTCTTGTGGATCGCCCGCAGGATCGGCAGGGTGATGGTGTGGTCACCGCCCAGGGTCATCGGGATCACATTGTGTTCGAGGATCTCGTCGTAGGCTTCTTCGATGATGCGCACGGCGTCCAGCAGGTTGAAGGTGTTGATCGCCACGTCGCCGATGTCGGCGACCGACAGCGAGTCAAACGGCGCGGCGCCGGTGGCCATGTTGTAAGGGCGGATCATCACCGATTCGGCGCGAATTTCCCGCGGCCCGAAACGGGTGCCGGCACGCAGGGAGGTGCCGATGTCCAGGGGCACGCCGACGAAGGCGGCATCCAGGCCCTTGGCCGATTGCAGATGGGGAAGACGCATCATGGTGGCGATGCCGGCGAAGCGCGGCATTTCGTTGCCGCCCAGTGGTTGGTGGAAAATCTTGTCCACGGGATTGCCTCATCGTTTTGTTTATTAGAAGCCGATTCTGCGAAATGCATGGGAAGGGAAGAATCGGCAGGGGCAAATACTTAGTTCAGATTTTTCTAAACTAATGCCTGAGGTAAACTCGGTTCAAATGTGGGAGCGGGCTTGCTCGCGAATACGGTGTGTCAGTCACGGAGGGTTCGATTGATCCACCGCATTCGCGAGCAAGCCCGCTCCCACAGGTTTTATGTTTGCCTCTGGAGAGCCCATGGCCAACGCCTTGCCCGACCTGAAACTCCTGCGCATCTTCGTCAGCGTCGTGCGGCACCAGGGTTTCGCCAATGCCCAGCACGAACTCAACCTGTCGACCTCGGCCATCAGCACTTACATGAGCCAGCTGGAAGCCGCGTTGGGCCTGGTGCTGTGCCATCGCGGGCGGGGCGGGTTCAGCCTCACCAGCAAGGGCGAGTTGTTCCATCAGGAAACCCTGCGCCTGCTGGGCGAGCTGGAAGGCTTCGAGCAATACGCCGCCGCGCTCAAAGGCGAACTGCGCGGCACCCTGAAACTCGGCGTACTCGACTCCACCGTCAGCGACAAGGCCTTGCCGTTTGCCGAAGTGATCGGCGCCTACAGTCAGGAACACCCGGCGGTGCATTTGCACCTGTCGGTGATGAGTCCTTACGAGTTGCAACTCGGCGTCCAGGATAATCGCCTGGACCTGGCCATCGGTGCGTTTTCCAACCGGATGAGCGGGCTGATCTATATGCCGCTGTACCGCGAACAGCACTGGCTGTATTGCAGCACCCGTCACCCATTGTTCAACGAGCGGCGCATTCCCGAACAAGTCATCACCCAGCAACGCATGGTCGGTCGTGGTTACTGGAGCCAGGCCGAACTGGCGCGTCACGGCTTCAAGCATAGCGCCGCCACGGTGGAAAGTATGGAGGCGCAATTGATCCTGGTGCTGTCCGGCGCCTACATCGGCTACCTCCCGGAGCACTACGCCCAGGCCTGGGCCGACAAAGGGGATTTGCGGGTACTGCTGCCGGCAACCTTTGGTTACCAGGCGCCGTTCTCGATGATCATGCGCCGGGGCCGCAGCCGCGAACCCCTGATCCAGACCTTCCGCGATTTACTCAAAGCCCAGCTCAACCAGGCCTGAAAACCCATGTCCAGACCCCAATGCTCCCGCTGCCTGCGGCCCACCACTCACTGCCTGTGCGCGCTGATTCCCCGGCTGGATAGCCGAACCCGGGTGTTGCTGTTGCAGCATCCGAGTGAGGTCAATCACGCCTTGAATACCGCGCGGTTGGCGGCGCTGGGCTTGGTGAATGCGCAGTTGGTGGTGGGGGAGGTGTTTGAGGATTTGCAGGCGTTGTTGAATCCGCCGGGTTATCAGGCGCGTCTGTTGTTTCCGGACGAAAATGCCCAACCCTTGCAGGCCTATACGCCATCCGACGAACCGTTGCTGTTGGTGGTGCCGGACGGTACCTGGCGCAAGGCGCGCAAGTTGCTGCACCTCAATCCTTTATTGGCGGCGCTGCCTCGGGTGACGCTGGCGGAAGGCGCCGTGTCCCGTTATCGGCTGCGCAAGGCACCGGGGCCCGGGGCGTTGTCGACGGTGGAGGCCATCGTGCAGGCGTTGCAGGTGCTTGAAGCGCCCACCTCATTTGAGCCGCTGCTGAAACCGTTCGAGGCATTGATCGAAGGACAGATTACCGCGATGGGCGATGAAGTGTTCCAGAGAAACCACGGCCCCGCCTGAGTTATTCCATTAAGCGATAAGCACCACACTTTGCGTGATATGGCCCGCCAGCCTTTCCCGGTATGATAGTCGCCCCCGCAGTCTGGATTGCGAATACGCCATGACCTTGCAGTACCCCACCATCGCCGATTGCGTCGGCAACACCCCGCTGGTCCGCTTGCAGCGCCTGCCGGGCAACACCAGCAATACCTTGTTGCTCAAGCTCGAAGGGAACAACCCGGCCGGCTCGGTCAAGGACCGCCCGGCGTTGTCGATGATCACCCGCGCCGAGTTGCGTGGGCAGATCAAGCCCGGCGACACCCTGATCGAAGCCACCTCCGGTAACACCGGGATTGCCCTGGCCATGGCCGCGGCGATCAAGGGCTACAAGATGGTCCTGATCATGCCCGACAACGGCAGCGCCGAGCGCAAGGCGGCGATGACCGCCTACGGCGCCGAGTTGATCCTGGTCACCCAGGAAGAAGGCATGGAAGGCGCCCGCGACCTCGCCGAGCGTATGGCTGCCGAAGGCCGTGGCCTGGTGCTGGACCAGTTCGCCAACGGCGACAACCCCGAGGCGCACTACACCACCACGGGCCCGGAAATCTGGCGCCAGACCCAGGGCACCATCACTCACTTCGTGAGTTCGATGGGCACCACCGGCACTATCATGGGCAACTCGCGCTACCTCAAGGAGCAGAATCCCGAGATCCAGATCGTCGGCCTGCAACCGATGGAAGGCGCAGCGATCCCGGGGATCCGTCGTTGGCCCGAAGAGTACTTGCCGAAGATCTACAACGCGGCTCGCGTCGATCGCATCATCGACATGGCCCAGCGTGAAGCCGAAGACACCACCCGCCGCCTGGCCCGTGAAGAAGGCATCTTCTGCGGCGTGTCGTCCGGTGGCGCCGTGGCCGGGATGTTGCGCTTGTCCCAGGAGTTGGAAAACGCGGTGATCGTCGCGATCATCTGTGACCGTGGCGACCGTTACCTGTCGACCGGCATTTTCGACGCGCCCAACTGATGGCCAAGCACGAGAGAGGCCTGCGCTTCCAACCGACGGGCGGCAGCCGGGCCCCACAGATTCCCGTAGGCAAGAAGCAGCGCCTGACCATCGAGCGCCTGGCCAACGACGGCCGTGGCATTGTGTTCTTTGAAGGCCGCACCTGGTTTGTCGTGGGTGCGCTGGCCGGTGAAGAGGTGGAAGCGCGGGTGTTGGGCGCCCACGGCAAAGTGGTCGAGGCGCGCACCGAGCGCGTATTTACCGCCAGCGAACTGCGCCGTCCGGCACCCTGTGTGCACGCCGGCCGCTGTGGCGGTTGCAGCCTGCAACACTTGCCCCATGACGAACAACTCGCCCTGAAACAGCGCATGCTCGCCGAGCAATTATCCCGTGTGGCCGGTGTCGAACCCCAGGAGTGGGCCGCGCCTTTGAGTGGGCCGGAATTCGGCTATCGTCGCCGCGCCCGCGTGGCCGTGCGCTGGGATGCCAAGGCGAAGAAACTTGAAGTCGGCTTTCGTGCCGTGGCCAGCCAGGACATCGTCGCCATCGACGATTGCCCGGTGCTGGTACAGGCCTTGCAACCGATCATGCAGCGTTTGCCCAACATGCTGCGGCGCTTGAGCAAGCCTCAGGCATTGGGGCATGTGGAATTATTCAGTGGTTCGTCGATTGCCGTGTTGTTGCGACACATGGCGCCCTTGTCCGAAGCGGACCTGACGATCCTGCAGGAATTTTGCACGTTCCATGAAGCCCAACTGTGGCTGCATGGCGAGGGCCAGCCGCAACCGGTCGAACCAGACCAGGCCTTGGGCTATCGTCTGGAACCGTGGGATTTGCAGTTGGCGTACCGCCCGGGAGACTTTGTGCAGGTCAACGCCGGGGTCAACCAGGCGATGGTCGCCCAGGCGCTGGATTGGCTGGCGCCGAAGCCCGACGAGCGGGTGCTGGATTTGTTTTGTGGCTTGGGCAACTTCGCCTTGCCGCTGGCCCGCCAAGTGCGGGAAGTGGTGGCGGTGGAAGGGGTGCAGGCCATGGTGGACCGGGCGGCACAGAATGCCGTCAGCAATAATTTGCATAATGTTCAGTTTTTTCAGGCCGATTTGTCCCAGCCTTTGACCGACGCGGAATGGGCCAAACAGGGCTTTTCTGCGGTACTCTTGGACCCACCCCGCGATGGTGCCCTGGAGGTTGTGCGCAAGCTCGCTACCCTGGGGGCTGATCGCCTGGTGTATGTGTCCTGCAATCCGGCAACGCTGGCGCGGGACACGGTCGAGTTGGTCAAGCAAGGCTACCGGCTAAAACGTGCCGGGATCCTCGACATGTTTCCCCAGACGGCCCATGTCGAGGCCATGGCGTTATTTGAAGCGGGCTAGGATGCCCGTTTAATCCGACTGGCCTGCATCTCCTGGGCCTGTGACCTGCCAGGGAGCGTGCACAAGCTTTTTTTGTAAAGCAGGTCAGCGATGATTTTGACGCACTAAAAGGTGCGTCGTAGGGAAGGTAAGCAAGATGGTACAGGTGAGAGCACACCAGCCGATCAACACCGACGGCAGTATCAATCTCGAGGCATGGCTGGATCATGCCATCAGTGTCGACCCGGCACTGGACCGTGAAGCCTTGAAAGCAGCCTGCGAGTTCGCTCGTGAGTCTGAACAGCAAGACAATGCGGCGAAGAACCTGTGGGCCGAAGGCACTTCAAGCTTTCGCACCGGGTTGGAAATCGCCGAGATCCTCGCCGATCTCAAGCTCGATCAGGATTCGCTGATCGCGGCGGTGCTGTATCGCGGCGTGCGCGAAGGGCACATTCAGCTGCCCACCATCAGCCAGCGTTTCGGCACCGTGGTGGCCAAGCTGATCGACGGCGTGCTGCGCATGGCGGCGATCAGTGCCAGCCTCAGCCCGCGCCAGTCGATGGTGCTGGGCACCCAGGGCCAGGTGGAAAACCTGCGCAAGATGCTGGTGGCGATGGTCGACGACGTGCGCGTCGCCTTGATCAAGCTGGCCGAGCGTACCTGCGCGATTCGGGCGGTGAAAACCGCCGACGACGAAAAGCGCAACCGCGTCGCCCGCGAGGTGTTCGACATCTACGCGCCGCTGGCCCACCGCCTGGGCATCGGCCATATCAAGTGGGAACTGGAGGACTTGTCCTTCCGTTACCTCGAACCCGATCAATACAAACAGATTGCCACGCTGCTCCATGAGCGGCGGCTGGACCGTGAGCGCTTTATCGCCGACGTGATGAGCCAGTTACGCACGGAATTGCAGGCCACCGGCGTTGAAGCCGACATCAGCGGCCGGGCCAAACACATCTATTCCATCTGGCGCAAAATGCAGCGCAAGGGCCTGGCCTTCAGCCAGATCTACGACGTGCGCGCCGTGCGTGTGCTGGTGCCGGAAATGCGCGACTGCTACACCGCGCTGGGTATCGTGCACACGCTGTGGCGGCACATCCCCAAGGAATTCGACGACTACATCGCCAACCCCAAGGAAAACGGTTACCGCTCATTGCACACGGCAGTGATCGGCCCCGAGGGCAAGGTGCTGGAAGTACAGATCCGCACCCACGCGATGCACGAAGAGGCGGAGCTGGGCGTATGCGCTCACTGGCGCTACAAGGGCACCGACGTCAAGGCCGGGTCGAACCAGTACGAAGAGAAAATCTCCTGGTTGCGCCAGGTGCTGGAGTGGCACGAAGAGCTGGGCGACATCGGCGGTTTGGCCGACCAGCTGCGGGTGGATATCGAACCTGACCGGGTCTACATCTTCACCCCCGACGGCCACGCGATCGACCTGCCCAAGGGCGCCACACCGCTGGATTTTGCGTACCGGGTGCACACCGAGATCGGCCACAACTGCCGTGGCGCCAAGATCAACGGGCGCATCGTGCCGCTCAACTACAGCCTGCAGACCGGTGAACAGGTCGAGATCATTACCAGCAAGCACGGTACGCCGAGCCGTGATTGGCTGAACCCGAACCTGGGTTACATCACCACGTCCAGGGCGCGGGCGAAGATCGTCCACTGGTTCAAATTGCAGGCGCGCGACCAGAACGTCGCCGCCGGCAAGACCTTGCTCGAGCGCGAATTGGCACGCCTGGGCCTGCCGCAGGTGGACTTCGACAAGCTGGCCGAAAAGGCCAACATGAAGATCGCCGAAGACATGTTCGCCGCCCTCGGTGCCGGCGATCTGCGCCTGGCGCAGTTGGTCAACCTGGCCCAGCAACTGGTTGAGCCGGAGCGGGGCAGCGAGCAGTTGGAACTGATTCCACGCAAGGCCACCGGCTACAAGCCGGGCAAGCGCGGCGATATCCAGATCCAGGGCGTCGGCAACCTGATGACGCAAATGGCCGGCTGCTGCCAGCCATTGCCGGGCGACGCCATCGTCGGTTACATCACTCAGGGCCGCGGGGTGAGCATTCACCGCCAGGACTGTGCCTCGGTGTTGCAACTGGGCGGGCGCGAGCCGGAGCGGATCATCCAGGTCAGTTGGGGCCCGGTGCCGGTGTTGACCTATCCGGTGGACATCATCATTCGTGCCTACGACCGTTCCGGGCTGCTGCGTGATGTGTCGCAGGTGCTGCTCAATGAGCGGATCAACGTGCTGGCGGTCAACACCCGCTCGAACAAAGAGGACAACACGGCGCTGATGTCCCTGACCATCGAGATTCCGGGGCTGGACGCGTTGGGTCGGTTGCTGGGGCGTATTTCCCAGTTGCCGAACATTATTGAGACCCGGCGTAATCGCACGCCATGAGTAGCTGGATGAGCGCGGACTGAAATGTGGGAGCGGGCTTGCTCGCGAAGGCGATGTGTCTGTCAAATATCAGGCAACTGACACGACGCCTTCGCGAGCAAGCCCGCTCCCACATTTGATCCTCAGCGTTCCCACTTCTGCGGAAAGAGACTGATGTATTCACTTGAAGACCTGCTGCACCTGATGAACCGCCTGCGCGACCCGCAATACGGTTGCCCGTGGGACATCAAGCAAACCTACGCCACCATCGTCCCCCACACCCTGGAAGAAGCCTACGAAGTCGCCGATGCGATCGAGCGCGGGGATTTTGATCACCTGCAAGGTGAGCTGGGCGACCTGTTGTTCCAGGTGGTGTATTACAGCCAGCTGGCGCGGGAAGAAGGGCGCTTCGAATTCGCCGGGGTGATCGACAGCATTACCCGCAAGTTGATTCGCCGTCACCCGCATGTGTTTCCCACGGGAGACTTGTACGCGCCGCTGGATATTCCGCAGCTGAGCGAAGAGCAGGTCAAGCAGCGTTGGGAAGAAATAAAGGCCGAGGAGCGTGCGGAAAAGTCCGACGTCCCACAGCAGTTATCCCTGCTGGATGATGTGCCCACGGCCTTGCCGGCGCTTTCCCGCGCCGCCAAATTGCAAAAGCGCGCCGGGCAGGTGGGTTTCGACTGGCCGGCCGCGTTGCCCGTGGTGGATAACGTGCGCGAAGAGCTGGATGAAGTGCTCGAAGCCATGGCCGATAACGACCCGGCAGCCATCGCCGATGAAGTAGGTGACCTGCTGTTTGCGGCGGTCAACCTGGCCCGTCACCTCCAGGTCGACCCGGAAGCAGCCTTGCGTTTAGCCAACGCTAAATTCGAACGACGTTTCCGATTTATCGAACAGGCATTGCGCGAGACCCACCGTCCCATAGAAGATTGCACCCTCGAAGAGTTGGACGCCCTGTGGGGCGAAGCCAAACGCCAGGAAAAGAATCTGTCCAGCTGCGGCTGAGCCGTTGCCCAAGTGAGTAAGCACCATGAGCATTTCCCTTCGCGACCAGTTGCTCAAAGCAGGCCTGGTCAACCAAAAGCAGGCCAAGCAGGTCGGCAAAGAGAAACAGAAACAGCAGCGCCTGGTGCATAAAGGCCAGGCCGAAGCGGACGACAGCCAGGCGCGCCTGGCCATCCAGGCGCATGCCGAAAAGGTCAAGCGCGACCAGGAGCTGAACCGTCAGCAGCAGGAAAAAGCCGAGGCCAAGGCCCGCGTTGCGCAGGTCAAGCAATTGATCGAAACCTCGCGCCTGCCCAAGCTGACCACCGAGGACTACTACAACTTCGTGGATGACAAGAAGGTCAAGCGCCTGTCGGTCAACACGCTGATGCGTAACAAGCTGAGCAACGGCTCCCTGGCGATCGTGCATCACGGTGGCGGTTACGAGGTGATCCCGCGCGAAGCCGCGCTGAAGATCCAGGAGCGGGCGCCGGAGCGCATCGTCCAGATGAACGTGCTGACCGAAAGCCAGGTGCCGGATGAGGATGATCCGTACGCCGCCTACCAGATCCCTGATGACCTGATGTGGTAATGCGTTAGAAACACACATTGTGGCGAGATGGCTTGCTGTGGCGAGGGAGCTTGCTCCCGCTGGGGCGCGAAGCGCCCCCAAAATCCCAACCCCCAACCCCCAACCCCCAACCCCAAAAACACAAACCCCGCTCAAAAGGCGGGGTTTGTGTTTATAGACACTCCAGCTGCGTGGGGCTGGTTATCTACAGGATTTCAGAGTTTCAGGAGCTTTGCGCCTGGCGTTTCATCTCAAGGGTCTCGAGCTCGTTTTTATAATTATGAGCTTCGGCCTCGTCGTGAAACATGCCGACCAGCAGGTCTTGCTGGTGTACATCCCAGATGTGAATCCCGTGGGCTACTGCTTCGTGGGACATATGTTCATCGTCGCGTTCAGTTACTTTTACAGTCATCTGCTTGCTCCAATCTCTGGTTGATCTGCGGCAAGGCGTCGCAGGCCTTTGTTATATGATTTGTTAGCTTGCTAAGTAAATAACCAGGAATTGCAACACACCTTTACAGAAACTGGAGTAATCCCGCGAGCCCACGGAAACCGCGACATTGCGTCGCAGGGTGCTGAGTTTTATGACAAAAGTTTCATGTTGGCGTCAGGCGACAGGCGAAAAAAAGCCCCGCGTACGCGAGGCTCTTTCATTGCGCAGAGGATCAGCTGCCTTTGACAGCCTTGCCGTCAACGGTACCGTCTTGCAGCATGATGTTGTATTCCTTGCCGTCAGTCTCGACCTGGCGCAGGGCAACCAGGATGCCGCCCCAGTCCTTGGCAAACCACATTTGGGTAATGCGCTTGCTTTGAGTCGGGTCACGCACGCGCTCGACCTTGATCGCATCGATGGAGCCGGCTTTGGTCTGGACCTTTTCCGGGCCGATCACGCGGAAGTCGTAGGTATCGACATCAGTGCCTTCGACGACGTTGTAGCTCATGCTTTTCTTGCCGGCTGCCACATCGCGCTGCAATGCCAACTGGTAGGTCGACTTGTCGAGCATGCCGCTTTGAAGGGCCACGTTGACCGGGTCCTTGTTTTCAAAGCCGGTGACTTTCTTGGCCGTCTGATCGAAGTCGAGGTTGATCTTCTTCGTCTTGCCCAGGCCACCGCGTTCGAAGGTGTAGCTCACCGGTTGCAGGGCGTCTTTGTCGAAGCGGATCACGCTGGTTTCAGTCAGGCTGGCGATCATCATGGAAGCCTTGAAATTCAAGGTCCAGCTGCCGTTGTCATTCTTGGTCAGGCTGCGTTCTGCCGAACCACTCATGGGCAACTGTTTCCAGTCGGCGGTGTAGCTGGCGGAGAAAGGGTGAAGGTCTGCCGCTTGCACGGCAGGCAAGGCGAACAGCGCAAAAGCGAAGAGCAGGGCGCGACGCATAAAGTCTCCTAGGTTCGAATCAAGTGGCCGCTGGCCGCAAGTAACTGACCGTCCAATAATGCACCGTGGTCGCCAAGAATCAACCGCCCCTCAGCGAACCAGCGAACAGCCAGCGGGTAAATCCTGTGTTCCTGGGTGTGAACCCGTTGCGCAAGCGTCTGCGCAGAGTCCGCAGACTCTACCGGAACTACTGCCTGTACGACCAGAGGCCCGCCATCGAGTTCCTCGGTGACAAAGTGCACGCTGCAGCCGTGCTCGGTGTCGCCGGCCTCCAGGGCACGCTGGTGGGTGTGTAACCCTTTGTATTTTGGCAGCAGGGACGGGTGGATATTCAGCAGACGCCCGTTGTAGTGACGCACGAAGTCAGCGCTGAGAATGCGCATGAAGCCGGCCAGTACCACGAGTTTGGGGTTGAAGGCGTCGATCAGTTCGATCAAGGCGCTGTCGAAGGCCTCGCGGCCTTCGAAAGCCTTGTGATCCAGGGAGCGGGTGTCGATACCTGCGTCCCTGGCGCGTTGCAGGCCGTAGGCGTCGCTGCGGTTGGAAATCACCGCAGCGATGCGCACCGGGCTGTCGCCGGCGCGCGTGCTGTCGATCAGGGCCTGCAAGTTACTGCCGGTGCCGGAGAGCAGCACCACGACATCACAGGTTGCAGGCATCAGTGCGCCTTAAGGTTCTTCAGTTCAACCTGAGCCGCGCCTTCAGGGGCGGTAGCGATCTGGCCGATGACCCAAGGCTGTTCGCCGGCTTCACGCAATACGTTCAGCGCGCTTTCTACGTGCTCTTGAGCCACGCAGATGACCATGCCCACGCCGCAGTTCAGCACGCGGTGCATCTCGGTTTCGTTGACGTTGCCTTTCTCTTGCAGCCAGTCGAAGACTGCCGGGCGCTGCCAGCTGGCCACGTCGACAATCGCCTGGGCGCCTTCAGGCAGTACGCGCGGGATGTTGTCCAGCAGGCCGCCACCGGTGATGTGGGCCATGGCCTTGACCGCGCCGGTGTCCTTGATCAGCTTGAGCAACGGCTTCACGTAGATGCGGGTCGGGGCCATCAGCAGGTCGGTCAAGGGCTTGCCGTCGAGCTGGATGGTTTCGATGTCGGCGCCGGACACTTCGATGATCTTGCGGATCAGCGAGTAGCCGTTGGAGTGCGGGCCGGACGATGGCAGGGCCAGCAGGGCGTCACCGGCAGCCACCTTGGAGCCGTCGATGATTTCGGATTTTTCGACAACGCCGACGCAGAAACCGGCCAGGTCGTAGTCTTCGCCTTCGTACATGCCTGGCATTTCAGCGGTTTCGCCGCCGACCAGGGAGCAGCCGGACAGTTCGCAGCCAGCGCCAATGCCGGTGACCACCTGGGTAGCGGTCTCGACGTTGAGCTTGCCGGTGGCGTAGTAGTCAAGGAAGAACAGCGGCTCGGCGCCGCACACCACCAGGTCGTTCACGCACATGGCAACCAGGTCGATGCCGATGCTGTCGTGCTTGTTCAGGTTCAGTGCCAGGCGCAGCTTGGTGCCCACACCGTCGGTGCCGGAGACCAATACAGGCTGCTTGTAGCCGGCCGGGATCTCGCAGAGGGCGCCAAAACCGCCCAGGCCGCCCATGACTTCGGGGCGCGCAGTGCGCTTGGCGACGCTCTTGATGCGTTCGACCAATGCTTCACCGGCGTCGATGTCTACACCGGCGTCCTTGTAGCTCAGGGAGGGTTGCTTGCTCATGATCCAGGCCTTTAGGGGGGATTCAGGGGTAACGACCGAATGCGGCGGGTGTACCGAAACCTGAAGTTTCAGCACGGCCTGCCATTGACGGTCTGCGAAGGCGCGCGATTTTATCAGGCTTGAGGGGCAGCGGCCATCCTCGGGCCGACGGGCAGGGGCAATAGCTGTTAAAAAAATCGCTAATCGAGTCGGTCACAGGCCCTATTAAGGTATAGCCTTTAACTCGCTATCGTTATGACAGTACAAAAACTTGCCGAGACCCTGTGAATGTTTTGCCGGTCGCTGTGGTCACAGCCTTGCTCAACAGTGTTCACGCGGTCTGTTCCAACCGCTTATTTGCCGTTCGGGAATCTTCTTTCATGGGTCTGAGTAAATATTTTTTTGTGGGCTGCTTGTCGTTGGTCAGCCTGGCGAGTCATGCCGAAACCCTCAATGGTCTCTATCAAGTGCTGGAGCCGGTCAGCAGTCAGTCTCCCCAGGAGCGCGACCAGGCGACCCAGCGTGCCCTGCAAACCCTGGTGATCCGCCTGACCGGCGACGCCAAGGCCGCCGATGGCCCGGGCCTGGCGGCGATTCGCAAAGACCCGCAACAAATCATCAGTCAGTACGGCTACGACGCCGGCCCGCCGGAAAGCCTGCAGGTGGATTTCGACCCGGTCAGCACCGACCGCGCGTTGCGTGGCGCGGGCCTGGCGCTGTGGGGCAGCAATCGGCCATCGATCCTCGGTTGGTGGCTGAACGACTCCGTGGAAGGCAGCAGCCTGGTCGGTGATGGCCAGGCTGTCGCCCAGCCGCTGCGCCGCGCGGCCCAGCACCGTGGTTTGCCGCTGCGTCTGCCATTGGGTGATCTGGACGAACAGATCGTCGCCACCGCCCCGAATCTTGAAAGCCCTGACGCCACACCGCTGCGCGCCGCGTCCGAGCGTTATGGTGCCGATGCCTTGCTGGCGGTGCATGCTCGCGAAGACGGCGGCCAATGGTCGGCCAAATGGCGCCTGTGGCTGGGGGATAAAAGCGAGCAGGGCACCGCCACCGGCACTGATACTGCCGCATTGGCTGACGCCGTGCTGCTGGCCGTCAGCGAACGCCTGGCACCACGCTTTGCGGTCAAGGCCGGCGCTGCCACCAGTGATCAGTTGCTGGAAGTGCAGGGCATGAATCTCGAGCATTACGCCGCCCTCGGCCATCTGCTGGAACCGTTCGGTGCCCAGCCGGTGCGCGTGGACGGCACTCGCATCGTTTATCGGGTGAATGGCAGCGCCGAGCAGCTGCGCACCCAGTTGAGCCTGGCCAGGTTGCAGGAAATCCCGGCAGGTGAAGCTCCGGCTCCGCAGCCGGTGGTAGAAGGCGCGCAACCGGCACCGGTCGAGCCGACGCCGCAGCTACGTTTTCATTGGTAAGTGTTCTTCCTTCTTATATAGAAGCAGGAAGCAAATAACAGAGGGAATGGTTTATGGCGGATACGCGTCGTTGGGTGTGGCTTGGCGGGATTGTCCTGCTGTGCGTTTTTGTGTTCCTGCTGCATTCGATCCTGACGCCGTTCCTGGTCGCGTTACTGCTGGCCTACCTGTTCGATCCGGTGGTGGATCGCCTGGAAAAGCTCGGCCTGTCACGTACCTGGGGCGTGGTGGCGGTGTTTGCGTTGTTCACCTTGATCATCACGGCGCTGGTCCTGGTGCTGGTGCCGATGTTGGCCAAGCAGCTGTTCAAGCTCTATGAGCTGGCGCCGCAGATGCTCGACTGGCTGCAACACACGGCCATGCCGTGGGCGCAGGCCAAGCTGGGGCTGGCAGACGGCTTCTGGAAGTTCGACAAGGTCAAGGCCGCCATCAGCGAGCACATGGGCCAGACCACCGACATTGTCGGCGTGGTGCTGAGCCAGGCGACGGCGTCGAGCCTGGCGCTGATTGGCTGGCTGACCAACCTGGTGCTGATCCCGGTCGTGGCGTTCTACCTGCTGCGGGACTGGGACATCATGATGGCCAAGATCCGCGGCCTGCTGCCGCGCGACCGTGAGGAGCGCATTGTCTCCCTGGCCGAGGAGTGTCATGAGGTGCTCGGCGCCTTCGTCCGCGGCCAGTTGCTGGTGATGCTGGCGCTGGGGATCATCTACGCGGCGGGGTTGATGGCGATCGGCCTGGAACTGGGGCTGTTGATCGGCCTGATCGCCGGCCTGGCAGCCATCGTGCCTTATATGGGCTTCGTGATTGGTATCGGTGCGGCGCTGGTGGCCGGGTTGTTCCAGTTCCACGGCGACTTGTACCCGATGCTCGGGATTGTCGCGGTGTTCATGGTCGGCCAGGCCCTGGAAGGCATGGTGCTGACGCCATTGCTGGTGGGCGACCGGATCGGCCTGCACCCGGTGGCGGTGATCTTTGCGATCCTGGCGGGCGGCGAGCTGTTCGGCTTTACCGGCATCCTGCTGGCGCTGCCGGTGGCGGCGGTGATCATGGTGCTGGTGCGCCATGTGCACGACTTGTACAAGGACTCGGACATGTACGCCGGAACCGACGAACCGGAGTTATAACCGCAGCATCACAAACCCGGCTCAAGGCCGGGTTTGTCATTTATCGGCTCTGGCGTTTCGCCATTGCGTCAAACATTCCTCACCAAATCCAACAAGTTAACGCAAACCTTTGATTTTGCTTGTGGTCTGCTGCATTGTGCGCCCGGCGTCACGGGTATAAACTTTGCAAACTTTACACAGAGGTCACTAACGGTTCGATTGGAACCGTTCAGTCAGCATGAAACCGATTCAGCTGCCCCTAGGTGTGCGTCTGCGTGACGACGCCACCTTTATCAATTACTACCCAGGCGCCAATGCCGCTGCACTCGGCTATGTCGAGCGGCTCTGCGAAGCCGACGCCGGGTGGACCGAAAGCTTGATCTACCTCTGGGGCAAGCACGGCGTGGGGCGTACCCACTTGTTACAGGCCGCTTGCCTGCGCTTCGAACAGATGGGGGAACCGGCGGTGTACCTGCCGCTGGCGGAGCTGCTGGACCGCGGTATCGAGATCCTCGACAACCTTGAACAATACGAACTGGTCTGCCTGGACGATTTGCAGGCAGTGGCGGGGCGGGCAGATTGGGAAGAGGCACTGTTCCATCTGTTCAACCGATTGCGTGACAGCGGCCGGCGTTTGTTGATTGCCGCCTCCACCTCGCCACGTGAGCTGCCGGTGAAGCTGGCGGACTTGAAGTCGAGGCTGACCCTGGCGCTGATTTTCCAGATGCGCCCGTTGTCCGACGAAGACAAACTGCGGGCCCTGCAACTGCGTGCTTCGCGCCGCGGGTTGCACCTGACCGATGAAGTCGGGCATTTTATTCTCACTCGCGGTACACGCAGCATGAGCGCACTGTTCGACTTGCTCGAACAGCTCGACCAGGCTTCCTTGCAAGCCCAGCGCAAGCTGACTATTCCCTTCCTCAAAGAAACCCTGGGCTGGTAGCCAGCCCTTTAAAACCGGGGCGTTCGGCAAATTACAGGCGCCAGAAAACCTGCGTTTGGGCCGTTTTGGCCACGCAAATGGCTGGCATAGGGTGTTAAGGGCTTAGATGTCATAGTCCAAACAAGAAGTCACATAGATCACGATTGAATTTGCAAATCGATGTGATAGAAGGCATAGTCTCGGCTTCTTTACACATCAGCCACGGTCGTGCCCATGCTAAATCGCTTCGCACCCCTCGTGCCTCTCGCACTCGTTACCCTGTTGTTTGGTTGCGCCACCCACACTCAAAACGTGGCTGAGCAGCAAAAACCAGTACAGCAGTCCCAGGCAAAATTCGTTGCGTCGCAGTCTTCCACTGTTTATCAGGAAGAGATCGCAACTGAAAAAGAACTCGCCGACTTCGCCGGCGCCAAGCCTTACCAGCTTCCCGTTCTGGCCGACAGCATTCTCGAACGCGGCATGTCCCTGATCGGTACCCGTTACCGTTTCGGCGGTACCTCTGAAGCCGGTTTCGACTGCAGCGGTTTCATCGGCTACCTGTTCCGCGAGGAAGCCGGCATGAATCTGCCGCGTTCCACCCGCGAAATGATCAACGTGGATGCACCGTTGGTCGCGCGGAACAACCTCAAGCCCGGTGATCTGCTTTTCTTTAGTACGGCTGGCCGTGGTCGTGTCAGCCACGCCGGTATCTACCTGGGCGACAACCAGTTTATCCACTCCAGCAGCCGCCGCAGCGGTGGTGTGCGAGTCGACAACCTGGGTGATAGCTACTGGAGCAAAACCTTCATCGAAGCCAAGCGCGCCCTGGCGATGGCCCCGACTACCGTTACCGCCAGCAAGTAAAGTTAAAGTGATACTTGAAGTTTGACGTGTAAGCGCTAGAATCCCTGGACATTGTTGTAAATTGATCGCGCGAGCTTTGCTTGCGCGTTCTGTTTTTCAACGTTCGGCAGCGAAAGCCGCATCCAGATCAGGATTGTTCTGCCCATGTCGACCTCGGCCCGCCTAATTCTTCTCGTTTGCGCCGCGCTGCTCAGCGCCTGCGCAAGCCGTCCACCGCCTGCTCCCGTGGCCGTCAAGCCCAAGCCGGTGTTCAACACCTATGCCACCCAAAGTTTCTCGCCTGCGGCCGAAGACGTGCTTTTTCGTGCGCTGGGCCTGGTCGGCACGCCTTATCGTTGGGGCGGCAACACGCCGGACTCGGGGTTTGATTGCAGTGGCTTGATCGGTTTCGTCTACCGTGACGCGGCGGGCATCTCCTTGCCACGTACCACCCGCGAGCTGATCGTGATGCGCGCCCAGGACGTGAGCGAAAACAACCTGCAAACCGGCGACCTGATCTTCTTCGCCACGGGTGGCGGCTCGCAGGTCAGCCACGCCGGGATCTACGTGGGAGAAGGGCGCTTTGTGCATGCGCCGCAAACCGGCGGTACGGTGAAGCTGGACACGCTGTCCAAAGCCTATTGGCAAAACGCCTACCTGAGCGCCAAGCGTGTGTTGCCAGCCGAGCACCTGGCACGAAACCCCTAGGAAAACACGAAACCAAATGTGGGAGCGGGCTTGCTCGCGAATGCGGTGGATCAGTCGACAACAAGCTGACTGACACACTGCATTCGCGAGCAAACCCGCTCCCACATTTGTTTTGCGGTGTTTGCGAAGCTGGCTATTTAGCCGCCGACACTCGCCACACCTTGTTCCCCACGTCATCCGCCACCAGCAAATCCCCCTGCTTGTCGATCACCACGCCGACCGGGCGGCCCATGGCTTTCTCATCGCTATTGAGGAACCCGGTCAGCACATCCACCGGCTGGCCTTTGGGTTTGCCGCCTTCAAACGGCACGAAGATCACCTTGTAGCCACTGTGTGGCTTGCGGTTCCACGAACCATGCTGGCCGATAAACGCGCCATTGCTGAATTGCGCCGGTAGCTTGCTGCCCTCGGCAAAGGTCAGTCCCAGGGAGGCTGTGTGCGGGCCCACCGCGTAGTCCGGGGCAATCGCCTTGGCTACCAGTTCCGGGTTCTGCGGACTCACCCGCACATCCACGTGCTGCCCGTAATAACTGAAGGGCCAGCCATAGAACGCGCCATCCTTGACCGAGGTGATGTAGTCCGGCACCAGGTCGCTGCCGATTTCATCGCGCTCATTCACCGCCGTCCACAGCCTGCCGCTTTGCGGTTCCCAAGCCATGCCGTTGGGGTTGCGCAGGCCAGAGGCGAAGATACGGTGCTGGCCGGTAGCACGGTCCACTTCCCAGATCGCCGCGCGGTCTTGTTCGGCTTCCAGGCCGTTTTCCGCGACGTTGCTGTTGGAGCCCACGCTGACGTACAACTTGCTGCCGTCCTGGCTGGCGACCACGTTCTTGGTCCAGTGATGGTTGATGCTGCCGCCCGGCAAGTCGGTCACCGTGGTGCCGGCTTCCTTGATCGAGGTTTCGCCTGGCTGATAGGGGAAGCGCAGCAGCTTGTCCGAATCGGCCACATACAGGTCGTTGCCCACCAGTGTCATGCCGAACGGCGAGTTCAGGTTCTCCAGGAACACCGTGCGGGTTTCGGCTATGCCGTCGTGGTCGGCGTCCCGCAGCAGGGTGATGCGGTTGGGGCTCGGCACGGCGGCCCCGGCGCGGCCCATGACTTTCTCCATCACCCAGCCACGAATACCCTTGGAATCGTCCGGCTTGGGTGGCGCATTGGTTTCTGCCACCAGCACATCGCCATTGGGCAGCACATACAGCCAGCGCGGATGGTCCAGGCCTTCGGCAAACGCCGCTACTTGAGTGCCTGCTGCCGCCGTTGGCTTGGTGCCTTCGGGCCAGCCGATGGCCGGGGCGATATTCACCGTGGGGATCAGGGTTTTATTCGGTTCCGGCAGTTTGGGCGAGGGCCCGGTGCCGTCGGACACTTGCAGGGTAGAGCTTTCGCCGCAGGCGGCGAGGGTGCCGGCGAGCATGATCAGTAGGGCAAGTCGGGTCTTGTGCATGGTTTTCTCCTTAATACCTGTAGCGGTAGAGGCACGCAGCGGCCCGATGGTTCACGCGCATGTCCGGCTTTAATTGACGCTCCACCCCCAACCCACTAACCTTCGCGGCTTGTTTCAGGTGCTCTGTGGCGTACGCGCCGACTGAGTGAAACAGGGAAGCCGGTGAGTGAGCGCATTTTTCTACAGTGCTGCCACGATCCCGGCGCTGCCCCCGCAACGGTAAATGAGTCAAGACGGTGCCTTAAGCCACTGTATCGCCCGCGATATGGGAAGGCGCACCTTCGGCATCCAATGCCACTCATGAGCCCGGAGACCGGCCTGATCCATCCAACAGCATCACGGTGGGCGATGCTTGGCTGTCTGTATGTGTCTTTTTCCTGCCCGCCGTTTTTGTCCAGCCCCAACGGAGAGCTGCCATGACTGAATCCCCCGATCGTGACGAACGCCACCTGGCGCGCATGCTGCGCAAAAAAGCCGTGATTGACGAGCGCATTGCCAATTCACCGAACGAGTGCGGGTTGCTGCTGGTGCTTACCGGCAATGGCAAAGGCAAGAGCAGCTCGGCCTTTGGCATGCTCGCCCGGGCCATGGGCCACGGCATGCAGTGTGGCGTGGTGCAGTTCATCAAGGGCCGCAACAGCACTGGCGAAGAACTGTTCTTCCGCCGTTTCCCCGAGCAGGTGCGCTTCCACGTGATGGGCGAAGGTTTTACCTGGGAAACCCAGGACCGTGCCCGCGACATCGTGGCCGCCGAAGCCGCCTGGGCGGTCTCCCGGGAAATGCTGCAGAACCCGGCCATCGGCCTGGTGGTGCTGGATGAACTGAACATCGCCCTCAAGCACGGCTACCTCGACCTGGATCAGGTACTCAGCGACCTGCAGGCCCGCCCGCCGATGCAACACGTGCTCGTCACCGGCCGTGGCGCGAAACCCGAATTGATCGAAATGGCCGACACCGTAACTGAAATGGGCATGCTCAAGCATGCATTCCAGGCGGGTATCAAGGCGCAGAAAGGCATCGAACTTTGAATCAGCCCCGTCACTGTCCTGCTGTGCTGATCGCCGCACCGGCGTCCGGCCAGGGCAAAACCACCGTCACCGCCGCGCTCGCCCGTTTGCACCGCAACCTGGGGCGCAAGGTGCGAGTGTTCAAATGCGGCCCGGACTTTCTCGACCCGATGATCCACGAGCGCGCCAGTGGTGCGCCGGTCTATCAATTGGACATGTGGATGGTCGGCGAGCAGGAAAGTCGCCGATTGCTGTGGGAAGCGGCGGGGGAAGCCGACCTGATCCTGATCGAAGGCGTGATGGGCCTGTTCGACGGCACGCCGTCCAGCGCCGACCTGGCGCGGCATTTTGGCGTGCCGGTACTGGCGGTCATCGATGGCACGGCCATGGCCCAGACCTTCGGTGCCCTGGCATTGGGCTTGGCGCGTTACCAGCCGGACCTGCCGTTTGCCGGCGTGCTGGCCAACCGCGTCGGCACGCTGCGCCATGCGCAACTGCTTGAAGGCAGCCTGACCGAAGGCCTGCGCTGGTACGGCGCACTGTCCCGGGAAACCGGGATCGAATTGCCCAGCCGCCACCTTGGCCTGGTGCAGGCCAGCGAATTGAACGACCTCGACCTGCGCCTCGACGCCGCCGCCCAGGCCCTGGGCAGCAGCTGTGAGGTAGCGCTGCCACCGCCGGTGGAATTCGCTGCGCCCGAGGTAATCGAGGCCCAACCGTTGCTGGCCGGCGTGCGCATCGCCGTGGCCCGCGACGAAGCCTTCGCGTTTACCTACGGCGCCAGCCTCGACCTGTTGCGAGCGATGGGCGCCGAGCTGCGCTTCTTCTCGCCGATTCGTGACCGTGCATTGCCCGAAGCTGACAGCCTCTACCTGCCCGGCGGTTATCCGGAATTGCATCACCAGGCGCTGTCGGAAAATACCGCGATGCTCGACGCCATCCGCGCCCACCACACTGCTGGCAAGCCACTGCTGGCCGAATGCGGCGGCATGCTCTACCTGCTGGACTCACTCACCGATGTCGACGGCACCCGTGCCGAACTGGTCGGCCTGCTCAAGGGCGACGCCGTGATGCAAAAGCGTCTGGCGGCACTGGCCCTGCAAAACGTCGAACTGCCCGAAGGCCTCTTGCGCGGTCACACCTACCATCACTCGCTGACCAGCACCGAGTGGCAGCCGATTGCCCGGGGCCTGAGCCCGAATGGCGGGCGCGGTGCCGAGGCGGTTTATCGTCAAGGCCGGATGACGGCTTCCTACGTGCACTTTTATTTCCCGTCCAACCCGATGGCGGTGGCTGCCTTGTTTGCGCCAAGCCTTGAGACCGCCATCGCAGGCAAGCCCGCTCCCACAGTTGACCGAGTTGAAACGCAATCTACTGTGGGAGCGGGCTTGCCCGCGATGAGGCCATGACTGACAACGCCTTTCCGGAAGCCGACCGCGAAGCCGTCTACCGTGCCATCGCCGAACGCCGCGACATGCGGCACTTCAGCGGTGGCAGCGTGGCGCCGCAATTGCTCCATCGCCTGCTGCAAGCCGCGCACCAGGCGCCGAGCGTCGGCTTGATGCAGCCCTGGCGTTTTATCCGCATTAGCGACCGCAACCTGCGCGGCCAGATCCAGCAGCTAGTGGAAGAAGAACGCGTACGCACCGCCGAGGCTCTCGGCGAGCGCTCCGATCAGTTCATGAAGCTCAAGGTCGAAGGCATCAACGACTGCGCCGAAGTGCTGGTGGCTGCCTTGATGGACGACCGCGAGCGGCATATCTTCGGGCGCCGCACCTTGCCGGAAATGGACATGGCATCGTTGTCCTGTGCGATTCAGAATCTATGGCTGGCGGCTCGTGTCGAAGGGCTGGGCATGGGCTGGGTCTCGCTGTTCGAGCCCCAGGCCCTGGCCGATCTGCTGGGCCTGCCGCCCGGTGCCAAGCCGTTGGCCGTGTTGTGCCTGGGCCCGGTGGCCGAGTTCTACCCGGCACCGATGTTGCAGCTCGAAGGCTGGACCGAACCACGGCCGCTGAGTGACATGTTGTACGAGAATGTTTGGGGAGTGAGTCAATGAGTGTGGCCTTGCTGAGTGTCGCTGCCGTGGCGCTGGATGCGCTGCTGGGCGAGCCCAGGCGCTGGCATCCGCTGGTGGCGTTCGGTAATTTTGCCGGGCGTATCGAGCAGCGTTTCAACTCCGGCGGCCGTGGCTGGCGCAGCCATGGCGTTACCGCATGGGTGATTGCGGTGGTGCCGCTGACCCTGTTGGCCACGGCCCTCTCGTGGGCGCCTTACATCGGTTGGGTCCTGGAAATCCTCGCGCTGTATTGCGCCCTCGGCATGCGCAGCCTCGGCGAACACGTGCTGCCGGTGGCGCAAGCGTTACGCAGTGATGATCTGGACGAGGCCCGCAAGCGTGTCAGCTATCTGGTGAGCCGCCAGACCAGCGAGCTGGATCGCACCGAAGTCGCCCGTGCAGCCACCGAGTCGGTGCTGGAAAACGGCAGCGACGCGGTATTTGCCGCCTTGTTCTGGTTTGTGGTCGCTGGCGTGCCCGGCGTGGTGCTCTATCGTCTGAGCAACACCCTGGACGCTATGTGGGGCTATCGCAATGAGCGCTTTGAACGTTTTGGCTGGGCCGCGGCGAAGATTGACGACGTGCTCAACTACATTCCCGCACGCCTGGTGGCGTTGACCTACGCGCTGCTGGGCAAAACCCGCCTGGCTCTCAAATGCTGGCGCACCCAGGGCCCGACCTGGGACAGCCCCAACGCCGGCCCGGTGATGGCTGCGGGTGCCGGTGCCCTTGGCGTGGAGTTGGGCGGCGCAGCGATTTATCACGGTGAGCTGCACCAGCGCCCGCCACTGGGCGAAGGCCCGCCGGCGGATGCGGATTCCATCGAGCGTGGCTGGCAACTGGTGCAACGCGGCGTGTGGCTGTGGTTGCTGATCCTGTGTGTGGGGGCTGAGTTTTATGCTTGAGCACGGTGGCCGCTTGCGCAAGGCGGCGATGCAGTACGGCATTCCAGAAGCAGACTGGCTGGACCTGTCCAGCGGCCTGGCGCCGTGGCCGTTCCCGATTCCGGAAATCCCGCTGCGGGCCTGGGCACGCCTGCCTGAAAACGACGACGGCCTGGAGCAGGCTGCCTGTGAATATTACGGCACGCCCCATGTATTGCCGGTGGCCGGCTCCCAGGCCGCGATCCAGTTATTGCCGCGCCTGCGCCGGGCCGGCAAGGTCGGTGTGCTGTCGCCGTGTTACGCCGAACACGCAGAAGCCTGGCGTCGCGCCGGCTACATCGTGCGCGAAGTGCTGGAGCAGGAAGTCGACTTCTTCCTCGACAGCCTCGACGTGCTGGTGGTGGTCAACCCCAACAACCCCACCGGCCTGAGCCTGACGCCGCAACGCCTGCTGGACTGGCATGCTCGCCTGGCCCAACGCGGCGGCTGGCTGGTGGTGGATGAAGCCTTCATGGACATCACCCCGCAACTGAGCCTGGCGGGCCAGGCCCACCAAGTCGGCCTGATCGTGCTGCGCTCGTTCGGCAAATTCTTCGGCCTGGCCGGAGTGCGGCTGGGGTTCGTGCTGGCCGAGCGCAAGCTGCTCAAGCTTCTCGCCGAACAGGTGGGGCCGTGGGCCGTCAGCGGGCCGACGCGGGTGCTTGGGCAAGTATGCCTGCGCGATACCGCCGGCCATGCGCAACAGCGGCTGCGTTGCGAATCGGCCAGCCAGCGCCTGTTTGATGTGCTTGAACGCCACGACTTGCGGCCCCAGGGCGGCTGCGCGTTGTTCCAGTGGATGATCACGGACCGGGCTGAGCAGTTGCATGAATTCATGGCCCAGCGCGGCATTCTGCTGCGCTTGTTTGTCGACAACAGCAGCCTGCGTTTCGGCCTGCCGGATACCGAGGCCGACTGGTTGCGGCTGGAACAGGCACTGAAGGCCTACAAGGAAGCCTCATGAGTACCTTGATGGTGCAGGGCACCACCTCTGACGCCGGCAAAAGCACGCTGGTGACCGCACTCTGCCGCTGGCTGGTGCGCCAGGGCATCCCGGTGGTGCCCTTCAAGCCGCAGAACATGGCGCTCAACAGCGCCGTGACTCCCGAAGGCGGCGAAATCGGCCGAGCGCAGGCGGTGCAGGCCCAGGCGGCGAACCTGGCGCCCCACACCGACATGAACCCGGTGCTGCTCAAACCCAACAGCGACACGGGCTCCCAAGTGATCATCCACGGGCGCGCCGTGACCACCATGAATGCCGTGGCCTATCACGATTACAAAGCCATCGCGATGCAGGCGGTGCTTGCCTCCCATGCGCGCTTGAGTGCGGCGTATCCGGTGGTGATGGTCGAGGGTGCGGGTTCACCGGCCGAGATCAACCTGCGGGCGAATGATATTGCCAACATGGGCTTTGCCGAGGCAGTGGACTGCCCGGTACTGCTGATTGCCGACATCAATCGTGGCGGGGTGTTTGCGCACCTGGTGGGTACGCTGGAATTGTTGTCGCCGACCGAGCAGGCGCGGGTCAAAGGCTTCATCATCAATCGCTTTCGCGGCGATATCGCGCTATTGCAGCCGGGGCTGGATTGGCTGGAAGCGCGCACGGGCAAGCCGGTGGTGGGGGTGTTGCCGTATGTGATGGATCTGCATCTGGAGGCTGAGGACGGTATCGACCAGCGCCAGATTGACAAGGCGGCGCAGGTGCTCAAGGTGGTGGTGCCGGTGTTGCCGCGGATCAGTAATCACACGGATTTTGATCCGTTGCGCTTGCACCCGCAGGTGGATTTGCAGTTTGTGGGGCCGGGGCAGGCGATTCCTTCGGCGGACCTGATTATTTTGCCGGGCTCGAAGAGTGTGCGCAGTGATTTGGCGTATTTGCGGGCCAACGGGTGGGACACGGCCGTGGCGCGGCACTTGCGGTATGGCGGGAAGGTGCTGGGGATTTGTGGTGGGTTGCAGATGCTCGGGGAGCAGGTGCATGACCCGCTGGGTTTGGAAGGGCCTTGTGGTTCTAGCGCTGGGCTGGGGTTGTTGGCGTTCAGTACGACCCTGGAGGAGGAGAAGCAGCTGCGTAACGTGCGGGGGCGGTTGTTGCTGGAGGATACCGAGGTGAGTGGGTATGAGATCCACGCGGGTGTAACCAGTGGCGCTGGCTTGGTGCGGGCTGCGGTGCAGTTGGACGATGGGCGCCTGGATGGGGCTCAGAGTGAGGATGGGCAGGTTCTCGGGACCTATCTGCATGGGGTGTTTGAGACGCCGGCTGCGTGTAGTGCGTTGTTGCGGTGGGCGGGGTTGGAGGATGTGCAATCGGTGGATTATCACGGGTTGCGGGAGCGGGATATTGAGCGGTTGGCGGACTTGGTAGAGCGGCATCTGGATACCGGGTTGCTGCGTTCGTTGTGTGGGGTTTGAGTTGGTTGTAATGGACCGTGTACATATCCGTTGCTGCGGTAACGGCCGCTTATGGTTCCGCTCTTACAGCGGGTCACTTTTGGCAAACGCCCCAAAAGTAACCAAAAGGTCTTTGCCCCACCACTCGGTGCCTCGC